>CAZLPF010000006.1:0-51809 GCA_964561365.1 uncultured Candidatus Saccharibacteria bacterium
GGCACAGAGTTAGCAACCTCTTATTCTGCAGGTACGCTCAAAAATTGTTCCCTGCTAAAAGGACTTTACGACCCGAAGGCCTTCATCGTCCACGCGGCGTCGCTGGATCAGGCTTTCGCCCATTGTCCAAAATTCCAAACTGCTGCCTCCCGTAGGAGTCTGGACCGTGTCGCAGTTCCAGTGTGGGGGTTATCCCTCTCGGGACCCCTAACCGTCATAGCCTTGGTAAGCCTTTACCTTACCAACAAGCTGATGGTGTCCAGGCCGCTTCACTAGCGCATTGCTGCTTTAACCTTGCGGTCACATTGAGAATTGCTCTACCTTTCGGTAGGTTATGCTCAACTCGAGGTATGTTCCTAGATATTACTCACCCGTTTGCCGTGGGCCTAAACCCACTCGACTTGCATGTCTTAGGCACGCCGCCAGCGTTCATCCTGAGCCAGGATCAAACTCTTGTAAGAATTTGTCCAAAACCGAGGTTTTGAACTGGCGTAACTTATTTTTATAGAGCTAAGTTACAAGCTCTTTTGGAGAAATATTTACTCAAGGAGTTCGACGGAACTCGCAGGTTCACCGTTTAGATGAACCGAATTGTCTTTCCTTACCACTATTCAGCTGTCAAAGAGCCTGGGGAGGCCGGCTCGGCGAACAAAAAACACTAAAGTCCGTTTCTTAGGCTTTCAGTGTTCCCTTTCCGGGCCGTGCCCGGTGGCCGCGGCAGTGAGCAGGTGACCTGCTTTTACCGCAGTAAGTTTGAGCCGCACTATTGCTTTTGCAACCTCCGGATTTAAAAGATTAATTTAAATCCTTGACTATGTTACCCCAAGGCGGCGGGGGTGTCAAGGCCGCCCCGGCGGGGGTTTATCCTCTGGAAAACCACAGGAAATCCCCTGAAAATAGCTCCCCCGCTAACGGCACCCTGGGCGGTCGGCCGAAACGAAACCGCCGCAGGCAGGGTGCCGGCGGCGGAGTGGTTGCAGATGGTTGGCGTGGGGCGCTAGCGCACCCGATAGTCGAAACCCGGTATGTCCTTGATGTCCACCACGAGGGCGACTTCGAGGTCATAGTCGGCGTGAAAAATAACGGGCTTACCGCCGTTGCAGTAAACCATATCGTACGCCGGCGGCGACGCGAGGCGGAACCTCGGGTGAGCCTTGAGCGCCGCGACGAACCGATCACACTTCGGGTTCACAAAGACGTGATATCCACTGACGCCGCTGACAACGCTCCGCATGAAAACAAAGTCGACGCCTGTTTGCAGCGCCCCTTCGACCCGCGAGAACTCTTGTGCGTGCTCGTAGAACAGGGTCGTTTTGTGTGCCGAGAGGTCCGGGCTCTCGTACTGACCACACATGCCGTTGAGCGCTTGAACAACAACCGCGATTCGACCGCTGTGAAAATGCGGCGACAGCTCGTCGCTGACTGCTTTTCCGAGCTTGTCCAGCTCCTTTTCTTCGCAGTTGATGTCGTCAGTGGTGTAGACCCGGACCGAAACTACACCCCGCTTGCTGAGCGGAATGAGATCGGCCGGCATGAACACCTCAACATCCTTCTCGAGAAAACCCAGGTGCGTAAATTTCCGCACGGCGCTGAGTGTTGCCCCCTGAATTGGGGCTGCGATACTCGCGTCTGCAAGGCTTAATCCGTAAATCGTAACGGTCACCATCTTAACTATCCTCCCGCACTGATTGTGAATGAAATAGAACCGAACGAAGCATTGTATGTAAAAACTGCATGAAAGTCAAGGGTAAACGAAAACAGGTCGCGCAGTCTGCGGACCTGTTCGTAAAATTCCAACTACCGCCAGGAGTTTAGCTGGCACCTAAACCGGCCAGGCGTCCGACCAACCCCAGGCCAGCACCTCGACGCCGAGTTCCCGGAGCTGCTGGAGCGTTGCGGCCTGTTCTTTCGGTAGCGACCTGCGGGAGCCGTCGATCGCCCCGAGCAGTGCCCCGAGCTGCTGTAGGAGCGCTTCGCCTATTTCGGCGCTCGGTTCAACGCCGGTAACCCTCATGAGGTCTGCCGCTCCCTGAGCAAGTACGCCGCGAAAGTCGCCCGCGAACGCTGTCGCTCGCTCGTACAGCTCATGCGTAAAGACGTAACTCTTGTACGCAGCCAGGAATCGTGCGGCAAGCCGACCTGCCGCATTGAGGTGTTCGGCGGAAAGGCAAACATCGACGCCGAACTGCAGCCGGACGAAACCGGGATTATAGAGGGCCACGAAGCCCACTCTTGGGTCGCGTTCCGGGACGCCCGGAAACGAAATTCCAATGCTGCCGACGCGGACCCGCACCACTCCGAACCGCGGATCGAGCATGTCACCGGAAACCGGATCGCACGGCTGATCGAACAGTACCGTGCCTGGCGGCACCAGCGGTAATTGAGTCATACACTTTCCTCCCCACCGAATTTTCAGAACTGAGAACTCAATACTGTACCGAGCAATGACAATTTCGTCAATGCTGCTTGGAACCAGGTGCTCCCCGGCTGATTTTCGTTTTAGGGTTGACCGGGGGGTCTTATGTTGGTAAAATGCGGAGCTACCCTCCGCGTCGCGGTAGGCTCTGGCAGAAAAAACGAGAAGGAGAACTCCATGAAGCTCAAAGCTACTGCGCGGCGCCACTTGCCCGAGCCTTTGTTGGCTGCGCTTGATGCCGGCGATGTGGCCGACACGTTCGACCAGATGATCATCACGCACCTCCACGTAGCCGAGGAAGACCTCGGACCAGCGACACACTACGTTCAGCTCACAGACTTCAGCATCCCGCGGAAACGGAAGCCGGTCCGGGTGCACGACTTCGGCATCGAAGTTCACTTGAGCAAGGTGACTGCGAACGACATCCGCGAGCCCGAAAACTTCCAGGCATTGCTAGAAGCGCTCGAGCAGTACTACTCGATCCTCATTCGGGCTCATGTGCCCGAGGGACAGTTTGTGCAGCTCTTCGTCGGGGTCAGCCTCGACAAGCACATCAAGCTGTCGCGCCAAACACCCACGGCACTGCTGGAGCGACCCGCCATTTGGGTGGAGGGTCGAGCGGCGCAGCAAGCCGCCGCTGCATAAGGAGAGCAACTGGCTTGAAACAATCGAAAAAGGCCCCCGACACGTCGGAGGCCTTTTGCTTTGTGTCGAACGTTCGCGGCTCAACGGACGAACAGGGGCATGCCCCGGTCGTCGGTGATGAAGATGCTGCGTTTCACGTTTGCGCCGTTCTGGTAGAGCTCACGGCGCCCGTACCAACCGTACGGGTCCCACCGCTGCTCGGAATCCTTACCACCTTTCGGCGTCCGCCGAAAAACCTCAACGTGGACGTGGGGGTTGTCCCACGATTTCTGTTTGGGGCGGACCGTCGGGGTCTCGACGTAGCCCCACGTCAGGCCAGACGTTCCGACCTCGCCAATCAATTCACCCCGCTTCATGAAGCGGTAATTGGACAGAGCAATGAGGCCGCTCGTGGCGATAATCTCAGATGGCGGGACGTAGTTGCCGTGCGCGTCTCGGCGGGGTTCGTGGTACGGGATCGTTGCCTGAACCTTGCGCATGTGGCCGAGCTGAACGAAGTACTCGCCGTTCGGAACGAGAATCTGCACGAAGTGACCAAGCCCGAAGCCAACATCCTTCCCCTTCCACGTCCGCGGGAGCGTAAAGGTTTGGAACGACTGGAGCACGTAGCCGTCAACCGGCATATACAGCTTCGTTCCTGCCGCGCAGTCGAAGTCAATCCCGTAGTGGGTTTGGTAACCATGGATGGCGTTTTCTTCCGGGCTATACGTCCAGCCTTCCGCAATGACAAACTTAGTGCCTTTTTCAAAGGGGAGCCTAAGCGTCCGAAATGGTTGAATGCTGGGCTGTTGCCCGAAGGCAATTCCGAAGACGACGAACAGCAAGTAAGGGTACAGGTTCCGCACAGTAATATCCTCCTGGGAATTCGAACGCTCAACTGTAGCGGAAAAATGTATTCGGGTCAATAGAAAAGCGCACCGCAGAATGCGGTGCGCTTTTTAGAAACTTAGCGGACGCCGGTGGAGTCGAGCGTGTGCACGCCGGCGCCGAGGCCGGCCACGTCGTTGCCGAGGCAGAACACGAGCGTGTAGTTGCTGCCCGAGCCGACCTGCACGTAGTTGTAGCTGTTGTCAGCGGCGGAGCAGCCGCCGTCCTCGGGCGTCGGCACCGCCGGCCAGACGCCGAGGTAGTTCGGCGTGAGCGCCACCGGGAAGCCATTCGTCGAGGACGGGTAGCCGAAGTTGTCTATGTAGTACGTCTCGAGCGCGGTGCCGACCTGGCGGACGTCGGCCATGCGCTTGGCGTCGCGCGCCTTGCGGCGGGCGACCTGGACCGAAACGAGTACCACTCCGGCGAGGAGGCCGATGATGGCAATGACGACGAGGAGCTCAATGAGTGTGAAGCCGCCCTGGGACCGTTTTTGTTTCCGCATGTATAAAAACTTTTCCCCAGTATACCACGCCTGGTCCCTCCCCCGCCTTAGGTCCGGCGGCCCGTACATAAAGTTCCGCCCGGGAAGTAAATTCCCGGGCGGAACTCAAATTCGGAAAAGAAGTTTGAAGGAAAACCAGCCGCGAAACGGTTGGTGTTCTTTCAATTTAAAATTTTGTCGACGATGCCGTACTTCTTGGACTCCTCGGCAGTCATCCAGAAGTCGCGGTCCGTGTCCTGCTCAATCTTCTTCACCGGCTGGCCGGTGTGCTTGGAGAGAATGGTGTTGAGCTGGTTCTTGATGCGTGTAATCTCGTTGACCGCAATGACGATGTCCTTCTGCTGGCCCTCGGCGCCGCCCATGACCTGGTGGATGAGCACGCGCGCGTTCGGCAAGGAAAAACGCTTGCCCTTCGCCCCGCAGGCGAGCAGGACCGCGGCGGCCGAAGCCGCCTGGCCAATGCAGATGGTGGAGACGTCGCACTTTATGTGCTCCATGGTGTCGTAAATCGCGAGCGCGGACGTCACGCTCCCGCCGGGGCTGTTGATGTAGAGCTTAATGTCTTCCTTCCCGTTCTCAGCGGCCAAGAACAGGAGCTGGGCAATGAGCGTGTTCGCCACGGTGTCGTCGATCTGCTCGCCGAGGAAGATAATGCGCTCCTTGAGCAGGCGGGAGTAAATGTCGTAGGCCCGCTCGCCCATGGGCGACTTTTCAATGACCATCGGTACTAACGGCATGTCGGTGGTTGGTGAATGGTGTGGGCCCGGCTGCTACTCGGCGGCTTCAGGCTTGGCTTCGTCGGCGGTTTCGCCCGAAGCGGCCTCGGCTGCTTCAACCGGGGCTTCGGCCTCGGGCTTTTCTTCGCCCTCGATCTTCACCCCGTTGATGTCTATTTTCCAGCCGCTGAGGCGGGCGGCGAGGCGGACGTTCTGACCGGCCTTGCCAATGGCGAGCGAGAGCTGGTCGTCTAAGACCTCGACCTTGGCCTCGCGGGCCTCTTCGTCGAGCTTGACGGAAATAATCTTCGCCGGAGACAGGGCGTTCGCAATGAAGCGGACCGGGTCGTCGCTGTACTCGACAATGTCGACCTTCTCGCCGCCGAGCTCGGCCATAACCGTCTGCACGCGGCTGCCCTTCTGGCCGACGCAGGCGCCAATGGGATCCACTCCCTCGGCGTTCGAGAACACGGCGACCTTGGTGCGGCTGCCTCCCTCGCGGGCAATGGCCTTAATCTCGACGCTGCCGTTGTAAATTTCCGGGACCTCGAGCTCGAAGAGCTTGCGGACCATATCGGGGTGGGAACGGGAGAGCGTGACCTTCGGGCCGCGGGTCGCCGGCTCAACGTGGAGCACGAGCACCTTCACGCGCTGGCCAATGGCGTAGCGCTCGCCCTTAATCTGCTCGGAGGGGAAGAGCACGCCGACGCCCTTGCCGAGGTCAACGATGACCGTGTCCCCCTCCACGCGCTGGACCGTGCCGTTGACGAGCGTACGCTCTTTGGCTTTGAATTCGGAAAACTGGACGTTCCGCTCGGCTTCCCGGAGCTTCTGGATGATGACCTGCTTGGCCGTCTGGGCGGCAATGCGGCCGAACCGCGCGCCCTCTTTCGGGGTGACCTCGGTGCGAATCTCGTCGCCGACCTTGGCGCCCTTCTTGAGCGCCTGCGCCGACTCGACGTCGATTTCCTTGACCGGGTCCTCGACGACTTCGGCGACGGTCTTCACGTCAAAAACGCGCACGCCCATGTTCTCGGCGTCGAACTGCGCCACGACGTTCTGGTTCTTCTCGCCGTAGTCCTTGCGGAACGCGGCCGCGAGGCTGGCCTCGATCATGGCAATGACGTCCTCGAACGAGAGCCCCTTCTCTTCCGCGATCTGCTCTATGGCAGACTTGAGTTCTTCTTTCATAAAATCCTTTTGGGGTGAGCACCGCTCCGCGGTTCTCCCCTCCAACTTCCTCACCCGCTGCTGCGGGCTGAGGCCCCCCTCTCCCAGGACGAGCACCTTCGGTCCGAACTAAGTTCGGACCTCCGGGGCGCAGGCTGCGGGAACCCGCAGCTCGGGTTTGGGGTATTTAATTGTTATTCAGTTGTTACGGGCTGAAGACGGGGAACAAAAACGGCGAGCAGCTGCTCACCGACATTCGCTAGCCCACATCTTCAACTGCGTTCGCTAGTATCGTAACAGATTTCAGCCCGCCGTCAAGGGGGCTGCCGACCACGGTGCAGACGTCGATGCGGTAGCGCAGGCTCCGGAGCTCTGGGTGCGCGGCGAGGTAGCTGTGGACCGACCGGACGAGCCGTACCTGCTTCTTTCGGTCCACGGCCTCGGCCGGGGTTCCGAAAACGCCAGAAGCCCGGGCCCGCGTCTTCACCTCCACGAAGGCCAGCTCCTGGCCGCGCCGCGCAATGAAGTCGACTTCGCCGATTTGGCGGCTCGAGCGTGCCGCGACGTTCCGTTCGAGTACCCGGTAGCCGTCCCGCTCGTAGCGCTCACGCGCGACGCGCTCACCGAACTGGCCGAAGGTTTCAGCTGCCGGACTGGTACTGCTAAAAAGTTTTTTGATCCACTGCATCGAGGTCGAAAGCAAAAAAGGGAAACCTTCGGTTTCCCTTTCACGAATCAGCTGTGTGGCAGGTACTTCAGCTTCACCTGCTCTTTTTCGTAGGCCGCGCGGTCAGCCCGGTAACGCTTGAGCTCTCGGACGAGCCGAACCGCGAACCAGGCGCCGCAGGCCACCAATATGAGCGCGGCCACCGACTTGCTGCCGAAAAAGCGCACGAGCTGGTAGCGGGCGGCGAACCACAAAACCTCGAGCACGCCGAAGGTCAGTAGGGGCGTAGCCAAGCGCGTGCGGAGGCGGCGGTCAACGGGCGTAGCGGCGAACCGCCCCGCTCCGTACAGCAGCGCGGCGAGGGCGAGGCCGGCGAAACCGGCAATGAGGACTACGGAGTCGCCGCGGTGGAGCATGATGCGGTCAATGCTGAACCAGTAATCGACGGTGGCGAAATTCTTCAGTTGCATAGCGGGGGTAGTGGGTAAGGGGTGCTTCGCTGTTCAGGATACGGCAGCGGGCGTGGCCGCGCAAGGCGGCTAGGGCGCAGCGACCGAACTGCTCGCCTGGCCGCTGATCTCAACCGGGCCGACGTTCACGAGCTTGTTTTCACTCGGCCGGTAAATAACCGCTTTACCGAGCGACGAGTAAATGAGCAGGTAGTCACCGTTCTTTACGTTGGCGTAGAAGGCCTGCTGGGCACGGAGCGGCTGCTCATCCACGACTTCGGCGACGAGCGGCTGCTCGTTCTCGGGCACGGTGAGGAGCCTCCTGACGCCGGCCACCGCCGCGTTTATTTTGGCCTGGGTCTGGTCCGCGGCGGCCCGGGTGGGGTCAGGGCGGTGGAAGCGGGCTGTAAGTTTGCCCCGAAACAGAACGGCGAGGAGGAGCAAGAGGACGCCGGCGAGAATGGCCAGGTGCTTTTTCTGCATAGTGTGGCTCTATTTTTTTGACTTGCTTAGGTACAGCGTAGCCAAAATTATGGAAAACAAAAACCCCGGCGGTCAATCCAGGGTTTTTGGTTAGCCAGCGAAGGCTCGGGGGAGAGGTAACGGGCTTCCGCTTTTACCTCCCCTGACGCGCGTTCGCTTGAACGTAGCGGGGGCCGCGGGGAACCGGTAGGCACGCAAAGACGCTCGCCGGGGCAGGAACCAGAGCTTTGTTTTTGTTTCAGTGAGCTGCCGGCTATTTTGGCCGGCTGCTTACGAGAAATTCACTACTATTATTTTAGCACATCTAACGAATTTTTGCAACTGAAAACAAAACCCCTCCGCCGGTGGACGGAGGGGCGGAACGACTCGGAGCTATTTCCGGAACAGCATGGCGTAGTGGTAATTGTCCGCGGGGATTTCGTTGACCTTCTGGAAGCCCTTCTGGGTCAAGATGATCTCGACTTCGGTCTGATCCAGACGCATGGACATGGGCGGACCGAGGGGAGTGAGACCCTTCTTCCACTCGACCACGAGGAGGCCGGAATTGGTGCCGAGCAGGCGGTAGGCGTTCTGGAGGAGCTTGTCTTTATTCGCGACCTCGTGGAGGATGTTGCCTACGATGCAGAGATCGCAGCTGCCCTCGGGAATGGCGGTCAGTGGCTCGGTCAGGTCGGCTTTCACGAGGCGGACGTTACTGTAGCCCATTTGGCGGGCAACCGAACCCGTGGCTTCGAGCTTGGCGTCGTCGAAGTCAACGGCGTACACGAGCCCGTCTTTGCCCACGAGCTGGGCGGCGGGCAGGACGTAGAACCCGCTGCCGCAGCCGAGATCGGCAACCTTCATGCCGGCGGTGAGGCCTGTTTTAGCTACGACGGCTGCTGGGTTTATGAATTTCGGCACGCTGTTTGTTTCGGTTGAAAAGTTTTTGCTAGGAAAGTTCAGCTTCCGGAACAATGGCTGAAAGCATTTCTATGCCCGTCGCCCGGTTGCCGTCACACGTCACGAGGACGGCGGAGGCTTCGGCCGGTCCGGTCTCTTGGGGTTCGTAGCGGAAGCTGCCGCGCCCGAGGAACATGTCGAGCGAGCGGTCTGGCACCGCGCCAATGACCGACTCGTGCGGACCGTTCATGCCCACGTCGGTCACGTAGGCGGTGCCGCCGGCGAGGATGCGGGCGTCTGCCGTCGGCACGTGGGTGTGGGTGCCGAAGACCGCGGCAACCCGGCCGTCGGCGTAGCGACCGAAGGCCACCTTCTCGCTCGTAGCCTCGGCGTGGAAGTCCACAACTATTATATCACCAGCGCGGCCGTGAACCGAGAGGAGCTCGTCGAGCTTCAGGAACGGATTGCCGAGTTCCCCGACGTAGAGGCGGTCAAAGAACACGGTGCCGTTGAGGTTCAGCACGAGGAAGCTCGCGCCGTTCTTTTCTACCCGGCACAGGCTCGCGCCGGGCAGGTAGGGCGGGTAGTTCGCGGGACGGATGAGGTTCGGGGTTTCCCGAAAGGCGGTCTCCGACAGCGGGCCTTTGCCGAAGGCGTGGTTGCCGGAAGTGTACACGTCTACCGAAAGCGGCCTGAGGTCGGCGAGCGTCTGCGGGGTGACCCCCTTGCCGTGCGCGAGGTTCTCAACGTTGGCCACCACGAGGTCGGGCTCGTGCTCCCGTTTCCAAACGGGCAGCTGCCGGCGCACCGCCGCGCGGCCGACCTTGCCGATGATGTCGCCGATGAATAAAATTTTGTGCATAGATTGGAACGGCAATCAACGACCGAACGTAAAAAATTTTATAGGAATGGTATCTGTGCTGGCTCTGAAGTCGATAGCGTCGCGGCCACGAATTCACTTCGTGGCCGCGAGCGCTGGGGCTAAGCAGTACTGACAGAAATGGCCGAAAGGCGGAATTCACTTCCGCCTAGAGGCAACCATAGAGGAAGGAGGTACCGTAGGGGGAAACCTGTGGTTTCCCCCTACGGGCTACCGGGCATATTCCACGACCCGCGTCTCGCGGATGACGTGGACCTTAATCTCGCCGGGGAACTTGAGCTCGTTCTCGAAGCGGTTGGCAATCTCGCGGGCGAGCTTCTGGCAGCCGAGGTCGTCGAGGTCGTGCGGACGGACGAACACGCGGATTTCGCGGCCGCCCTGAATCGCGTAGCTCTTCTCTACCCCGGGGAAGGAGTTTGAAATGTTCTCCAGGTCGGTGAGGCGCTTCAGGTAGTGCTCGAGGCTGTCCTTGCGGGCGCCCGGCCGGCTGCCGGAAATGTTGTCGCAGGCGTCGACGATAATGGCCTCGACGCTCTGGGCCGCGGTCTGGGTCCCGGTCACGTCGGTGTCGGCGTGGTGGCTCGTAATAGCCTCAACGACGCGGGGGTCGAGGTTGAACTTCTCCGCGACTTTCCTGCCGAGCTCAATGTGGTTGCCCTCGAGGTCCTGGTCGAGCGCCTTGCCGATGTCATGGAGCAGCGCGCCCTGCTTGGCAATCTGGACGTCGGCGCCGAGCTCTTCGGCCATGAGCGCCGCGAGCTTCGCCATTTCTATAGAGTGCCGCAAAATGTTCTGGCCGTAGCTCGTGCGGAACAGCAGCCGGCCAATGAGGTGGAGGAGCTTCGGGGGGAAGCTCGTAATGCCGAGCTCGTAGACCGCCTCCTCGCCCGCGCGCTTGATCTCGTCGTTAATCTCGGCCTTGCTCTTCTCGTAGGCCTCCTCGATGCGCGCCGGGTGAATGCGGCCGTCGGAGAGGAGCTTCTCGAGCGTGCGCTTGGCAATGTGCCGGCGGATGCTGTTGAAGCCGGAAATGACCACCGAGTCCGGGCTGTCGTCAATGAGGATTTCCACGCCCATCATTTGCTCGAAGGCGCGGATGTTCCGCCCCTCCTTGCCGATGATGCGGCCTTTCATTTCTTCGTTCGGAATTTGAACCGTGGTCGTAGTCGTCTCGCTCGTGACCTCGGAGGCCACGCGCTCTATAGCCTGCGCCACAATGGTCCGGGCCTGGCGCTCGGCGTCTTCGTGGGCGTTGGCGAGGAGCTTCCGGTGCAGCTGGATCATCTCGTCTTTAATCTGCCGCTCGGCGTTGTCGAGGAGGACCTTCTGGGCCTCGTCACGCTTCATGCCGGCGACCTGCTCGAGCTTCTCAATCTGCTGGCGCTTGACCTCGCGGATCTCCTCCTGGGTCTGCTTAACCTCGCCGTGCTCGCGCTCGAGCTCCTGCTTCATGCGGTCGACGTCCTTGGCTTTAACCTCGAGGTCTTTCTCCTTGCGGTCAATGCGTTCGTCGAACCGGGAAATCTGCTGGCGGAAATCCTGCTCTTTCTTCTTGGCCTCTTCGAGCACCTCGAGCGCTTTCTGCTTGGCTTCGAGGACAATCTCTTTCTCGCGGCTCTTGGCCTCTTCTATAATCTTCTCAGCGCGCGCCTCCGCGCTGCCAACTTTCTTGCCCATGAGGCTCTGCCGCACGAGGTAGCCAACGGCTCCCCCGAGCGCAAGACCGAGAAGGGCGTATATGAACTGCATTGGGTAAATCTCCCTACCTGCGGCGGTAGAGCTCCCAACGTGCGCGAAAAGGCCGGCGGTAAGCCAGCTTTAGCTGATGCGGTCCTTCGAGTGCCCTGTTACCAGAGCGGAAAAAATTGCGAAATCGAGGGTTTGCACGGTACAGCGGTCGCGATGGTGAGAGGTTTCAGCCGCAGAACAAATGTAACGGAAGTAGCCCTACTGTACCGGATTTTACGAACCCGGTCAAACGGTGGTAGCGTATACAGTAACGGGCAATTCCGGTAAGAAATTAATTACCAAACAGCATGTTTGAAGCAAAAAAGTTCGACTCCATAAAGCAGCTCAAGGGTCTCTCCGAGAAGACCATGCAGGAGCACTACAAGCTATACGAAGGGTACGTGAAAAAGGCCAATGAGATTGAAGAGAAGCTGAAGTCGGTCGACCGGGCCGCGGCTAACCAGACGTACTCCGAACTCCGCGAACTGAAGGTTGAGTACAGCTTCGCGGTCGGCGGCATGAAGAACCACGAAATCTACTTTGGGCACTTGGGCGGCGAGGGCGGCAAGCCGTCCGGCTGGCTCATGGAAAAAATAGAGAAGGACTTCGGCTCGTTCGAGGACTGGAAGGCCGACATGAAGGCAACCGGCATCGCCGCCCGCGGCTGGGTCTGGCTGGCGTACGACTGGCAGACCGGCAAGCTCTTCAACTACCTCGGCGACTCGCAGAATACCTACCCGGTCTGGCACTGCACGCCGCTCGTAGCGCTAGACACCTACGAGCACGCCTACTGGCTCGACTACCAGACCGGACGCGCCGCCTACATTGATGCGTTCTTCGAGAACCTGACCTGGGTTCCGGCCGAAACGCTCGTGAAGAGCCTCGGCATGGACCGCATGACCGTTTAGCGGCGTTTGCAAACCAAGCGGTTCCCCCCGCTTGGTTTTTTATTTATAAAACAAAACCGCCCCAGTTGTTCACCAGGGTGGCTTGTAGATAAATAGCGGCACAGGCGCTCGCTACTGTGTGGCCTCGAGTAGCTGTCCGCAGTGCATGCAGAATCCGTACGATTTTGAGGCAGCTTCTTCCGCCGTCGTGCCTTTCGGATGACCGACGTTACAGTTATCGGCCATTTCTTCCTCAAGCGTGCAGCCCCACAATTCCTTGAACAGATCGTGACTGAAATGAACGCTCAAGGCGCCGCAACTACGGCAGTGGTGCTCTATGGCGTCCACCACCTCGCCGCAGTTCGTGCACCACAGTTCTGACATATTGAGACTGCGGACCATGGCTGTTAGTTCGGTCGGATTATCGTGCAGGCGCCTACACATCGACAAAAAATCTTCACGAGAAATGCTCGGCATCGGATTGGACCTCCTTTTCTCTTCAAGTTCGAATTACGTACTACGTACGACGTTCGGTGAACGATACCTTACAAAACCCTCTTAGTCAAGGGATTAACTGCATTCGCACTAAATAAATTGGGCCCAGCGACCGAAGGTCACTGGGCTCTTGTGTTTAAATCTCCTATTGCTTGTCTCGGGATGTTACAGACCTTGCTGCCGCAGGTACGAATCCATGAGGGCCAGTAAAGCTCCATTTTCCTCAGATGGAGCCTGTGCACGATCGTAGTGCAAATTGCGAATCGCCCTCGACGCGTGGAAAATCAGGTTAACGGGGTCGTCTGCCCGTACATCTTTTACCCGATCTTTCCGCCTAGCTTCCTCGGCATCGGCTTTCTCACGCTTCATCTTGCTGATAGCCGTTGCAAGCATTTCACGCTTGTCGTTCAAGAGCACGAGCGCTGCGTGAATTCTGGTATGGCGATTTTCCCGTACGTCTGGGTCAAAGCTCGACCATTGAAGGCCGGACTGCAGGCCGCTCAGTTTCGTGTAAATCTGAGCTAGTTGCTTCTTCCGGGCTATGGCATCTTCGACTACCGCGGGGATGGCTGAATCGTCCGATAGTAATTTGATGACCTCGCCGAGGCGCTCCTCAAACCTATCCTCAACATTCGGAACCACGACCCGCTGGACCGCGCGGGGCAGGGCCCGCTGGTAGTCCGTGTGCCCTTTTGCCAGAACAGCAATGGCCCCATCAATGGCCCATCGCCTCACCTCGAGAGCTTCCCGAACCCGATGCAACTTGCTCCGGCGGTCTTTTTTCAGGCCTTTCCCGAGATCAGAGCCTTTGACTTCAACAAACATCGTAGTCATCTTTTCGTAGCGGGCAGTGCAATCCGCTCGTAAGGCTGTCGCGGCTTCCAATGTCGAGGGCGGTTCGTACTCAGAAGACAATCCTTCGAGAAGGCTGGCCAGTTTCGATTCAAAGCCGTCATCGATAACCTCAGGATCAGCTTCTTTCCGGGGAGCGGGCTGCTTTGAGCCACGCAGTTCGCGCTCTTTCTTTTTTAGCCAGGTAATAAGGTGGGCTTTCAAGCCGTTCTTGATACGATGTGCGTTCCGAGCCCTCACTCTCCATTCCTGGAAGGCATCCTCCGTTTCGTAATCGTCAACAGTTACGGTCTTGAGCTCTGACTCAATGGCCGCCAGATCAAGATGTAGTTGATCAATCTGAATCTGTGCCGCCTCTACATTTTCCGGCTCCTGGAATGGAACGCCCGGCATTGTAGCCTTCGTTGGTTGATAGCCAGGGTCACCAACCCTTGGACGATTAAGTGATTGTGACATGATTTCCCTCTTTCTCGCTGTGTTTCTTTAAAAAGCATGTTGTAAGCATGGATTCTAAAGTCGTAATACTATAATATGAAATTCTATTTTTGTCAATATAGAAATTAAACAAAAATTCTCTCCCTCCAGCGTGGTGGGAGAGAATTTGATCTACCATAGCGTCCGCTATACATCCAGCGTGCGCTGGAATGTTCGGAGCAGTCGCGAGTAGGCGTCAAGTGTCCTGCAGAACTCGGCACTCTCTGCGCTGTTCACTTTCATCCCACTCTTGCGTTGGTCAAGGTTCCGGTACGCTTCGCGCGCCGCACGAGCCTGGTCTGCGAGTTCGTCTTCTTTTTCCCGCAAAGCTTGATTAAGAACGGCCTGCAGAGGACCGACCTTACCCTTCTCGGTCCCCGGTGGAACTTTCAGGCGCTCCTGTACTGCGGAGATCTGGGCGACAAGGTTATCAAGCGCGGTGCGAACCTCCGCGCAGTGGTCGCGAAAAGTGATAAGGGGGACCTCAGCAAGCGGTGGCTGTACCGAGGCAATATGGGTGGCGGTTATGGCAGTCAAAGTATGTATCCTCCCGGAAGTTTGTTCGAACGTATAAAAAATGCCGCTAGTGCGGCGGGAATGGAAACACCGAAAAGGGTTCGTGAATGCTATTTACTGCGGTCGCTCGTAGCATGATCAGAAAGGAATACGGCTCAAATTGAAAGCATTGTAGCACCACCATCCTCGGCGTCAACCGCCTTGTCCACACGGAAAAAAGAACCCCGCGAGGGGGTTCTTTTGAGAAAGGCTACTTCCTGGCTTTCGCCTTATTCTCGCGGGTGCGCGGGCTATTGTCCTGCCGACTGCGGACGTAGTAGAGCTTGGCTTGGCGCACGGTGGGGGCTTTGGTGACCTCGAGCTTGGCGATGTTCGGCGTGTGGAGCGGGAACACGCGCTCGACGCCGACGCCGGAGGCGATCTTGCGGACCATGAACGTCGCGTTCACGCCGCTGCCGCCCTTGCGGGCGATAACGAGGCCCTCGAACACCTGCACGCGCTCCTTGCCGCCTTCCTTGATGCGGTAGTGGACGCGGACGGTGCTGCCGACGCGGAACTCGGGGAGCTCGCGAACCTGGTCCTGCGAGAGGTGCTTCACGGTAGGCATTGCACGGGTGGTTAGGGAATGGTTTCGAACTTCGATCCCGCCTCCCGGAGGAAGCGGCGGAAATCTTGGGGGATGTCGCTCTCGGCGCTCACCCACGTGCCGTCCGGCAGCCGGACTTCTATGCGGCGCGCGTGGAGGAGCTGGCGGGGAAAGAGCGAGCCGGCCTTCCTGCCGCCGTAGAGCGTGTCGCCGACGAGCGGGTGGCCGAGGGAAGAAAAATGAACGCGTATCTGGTGCGTTCTGCCCGTGTGCAAGTATACCCGAACGAGGGTCGCCGGGTCAAGCGCGCCCGGGAGGTGCAGGTGTTCGAGCACGCGGTAGTCGGTGAGGGCGGGTTTGGGGTCCTTGGCGCCATTGGCCGCCGACTGCTTGCGGAAATCGCGCGGGTGTTTGCCAATCGGCGCCTCAATGCTGCCCACAGGTTTCTCCACGTTCCCGAGCACGAGCGCGAGGTACTCTTTTTTTACCTTCCGCTCGGCGAATGCGTCTTTGAGCCACCCGTACATGGCCGGCGTGGTGGCTACGAGTATAACCCCGCTCGTGTCTTTGTCGAGCCGGTGCACGATGCCGGGCCTCCCCTCTTCCCCGACCACGTGGATGTCGGGGCGGAGGTAGAGGAGCGCGGAGGCGAGCGTCTCGCCGCGGAAGCCCTGGCCCGGGTGCACGACCATGCCGGCCGGCTTGTCGATGATGAGCAGCCCCTCGCCTTCGTACAAAATTTTTAGCGGGGTGTTCGTGGCCGAAAGCTCGCCGCTCTCCTTCGCCGGTAGCTCAAGGTGAACGGCATCACCCTTCCGCACGACGTGCTTGCTCTCAGTAGCAACCTCGCCGTTCACGCGAACGTACCCGGCCACTATGGCACGCTGGAGTTCAGCGCGCGAACGCTCCGGCAATTGTTCCGCTAAAATCTTGTCGAGCCGCGCCTTAAGTTCGGTGACGGTAAACTTCACGCCGTGGGCTGGTTGAGTAAATCAGGCCGCCGCTTTTTGGTGCGCTTTATGGCCTCGGCCTCCCGCCACGCGGCAATGTTGCCGTGGTGGCCGGTCAGGAGAACCTTCGGCACGCGGAGATTTTGTACTTTCGACCTTGCCCCCTTCACCTTAAAAATTTCCGGCTTCGTGTAGTGCGGGTACTCGAGCGTGCCAGCCGAAAAGGATTCGGCTTCCTGCGATTCGAACTTTCCGAGGATTCCCGGCACGGTCCGGGCCACGGCTTCGGTCAGAACGAGGGCCGGCAGCTCGCCGCCCATGAGGACGTAATCTCCGACCGAAATTTCGTAGTCGGCGAAGCCGCGGACGCGCTCGTCGAAACCTTCGTAGCGTCCGCACACGAGAACGAGGCGGTCGTACCGCCCGAGCTCGCGCACGAGCTTCTGGTTGAGCGGCCGGCCCTGCGGCGTCATGAGCACCACGGCCGCATTTTTTAACTTACCGCGCGCTTTCGTAATTGCTCTGTGCAGCACGTCGGGCCGGAGCACCATGCCCACCCCGCCGCCGTAGGGGTGGTCGTCAACCACGTTTCGGGTGCCGACGCCGAACGGGCGCAGGTCGAGCGCGCGCAAGGTAAACAGGCCGTTCTTCATAGCCTTCTTCAAAATTCCGAAGTGCTCGACGAACGATTCAATGAACTTCGGAAAGAGCGTCACCACGGTGACGGCAATGCGTTTCGGTTTGCGGGCAGACGCTGGGTTCATTGGGGTGCTCCTATTCTATAACAAAATCCGCACCCCGCCCCGCTTCCGGGACGTATTTGTGAGGTGCGGATTTTGAAACGAGCTACAGTTTGAAGTCGTCGAGCGAGTCGCCGGACATTTCGTCCGAACTCGCATCGTGGCTGGCAGCCGGCGCGACCTCGTGGCCGCCGTGGTGCTCGCCGCTCCGCGGCGGACGGTGGGAGCCCTCTGGCTCGAATATCTTGAGGTTCACGCGAGCCTTGTGCTTCGCGCCGACGACGCGCAGCAGGGTGCGAATGGCTTTGGCGGTCTGACCCTGGCGGCCGATGACCTGGCCCATGTCCTGCGGGTCGAGGTGCAGGGTAATAAGCACGCCCATTTCGTCTACGGCGCGCTCGGTGCGAACGCCCTCGGGGTGGTCGACGAGCGCCTTGACCACGAACTCAACGAACGCTTGGTCTTGCTCCATGGGGAAACAGTATTTCTTGATAGCGGTAAGTGGTAGCTTCGACCTACAAAGCTTGAGCTATCGTACGGTCAGTATACCGTAGGCTCCCCGGGTGTCAAAAGTCCCCCCGCATACTGCGGGGGGACTTTTATTTACGCGGCGGGGGTTTCGGTCGGCGCTTCGGCAGCGGGAGCCCCGGTCTCGGCCGGAGCCTCTGCCACAGCTTCAGCCGGGGCTTCGGCGGGCGCTGCCGGGGCAGACTCTTCTGCCTTCGGCGCTTCTGCCGGAGCGGCAGGTTCCGCTGGTTTCTTGGGAACCGAGAAGGCGCGAACCTTGCTCGATGCGAGCAGCTTCTGGGTAACGAAGAGGTTGTGGATGGTCGGCGAGAGGGTGACGCGCTGCCCGAGCAGCTCGGTCACGCGCTCGGTCTTTACGGAGAACGCTTTCGTGCGCGGGTTGTAGTTGCCGAGCACTTCCTGGACGTCTTTCTTGACCGGTTCCGACTTCTCGGCGAGCACGATACGGTATTCGGGCGCGTTGCGCTTACCCGATCGCTGGAGACGAATAATGAGCATAGGTAAATAGCGTGGTGTTCGGTTGATAGAACAAGAATGCGCGTCCGGCAGCCGGTGAGCCCGGTTCCAACAGCAGCATGGAAACAGGCTGTGTGCGGCTCGGAATGCGCTTGAGCGTGGGAGCATTCTAGCACGCGGCGCTGCCGCTGGCAAGAGCAGACGTTCGCGTTTACACATGTAGTTGACTCGCGCCAACGGCCACCGGTAGGCTTCCAGGCAAGGGAGGATCACTCATGAATACCGACGGTATTCGCGCCACAGTAATACGCTGCATCTCCGTGCAGTACCCGAAGGCGACCTCAGAGTTTACGTTCCCCGCCATTGGGTCGCCGACCCTCGAGTTGCTCGCCGAGGCTATCGGTAAGGCGCTCGACAGAACCGACGTGCGCGACGAGCTACTGGCGAACAAAACTGTCGACGGAGCGGTAGCAGCCCTCTCGCGGTGAGAGGGCCAGCTATTGCCTGAAACGGGGCCGCCCATTCCCAAGGGCGGCCCTTTCGTACACTTGACGAGACAAAAGAACCCTGGTACTATAAATTTTCTTCGCCAAAATGTAATATATTTAAGCCCAAATCCGTCTAAACTCTATGTGCTCCAACACTTTCAACCGTTTCATGAATCAACCCGGCTAACCCGCTGGGGAGTTCGCCTGCGCGCTGTAGACGAAATCCCGAGGGGTTCGCCCCTCGGGATTTTTGTATCCAGAACGAGGAACCAATGAACACGCTACTAAAAAACCTGGCTCGCGTCGCGCGCGAACGGCCGCAGCTCCGCGCCGCCTGGCCGAGTATCCGGCATCCGCTCGTCTGGAGCGCCGTTTGGCTCTCGGCCTACGAGCTGCTCAAGCTCGTCGAGCTGCTTCCGGTGAAGTACTTCTTCGACGCGGTCACGCGGCACGACAACCGCACCGCGCTCTACGCCGCCCTCGCGCTCGGCGGCGCGGCGCTGCTCGGCAGCCTGCTGCGGAACCGGCTCTCGAACTGGCGGAACCGCCTCATCCACTTCGGACGCGCCGCGGCCTGGGCGGACGGCTACCGCAAAATGCTCGAGCTCTCGGCCGACTGGCACGTCCTCCACGGAACCGGGGAGAAAGAGGCGATCATTCCGAAGAACCTGAACAAGATTCAGGATTTCTTCGAGAGCCTGAGCTTCGACGCCGTCCCCGCCTACGTCCGCATCGTCGTAACGACCGCGGGGCTCATTTGGCTCGCATGGCCGTTCGGGCTCCTCGCCCTCGGAACCATGGCCGGCTTCGGGCTCATCCTCTACATGAACGCGGAACCCATGGAGCGCATGCGGCGCGCGTACCACGACGAAACCGTGGTGCTCGAAACGCGCGGCAGCGAACTGTCCCAGCTCTGGCGCACCATTCAGGGCTTCGGCGTTGAGCCCGAGCAGGTCGGCGACTACGAGCGGCGCTACCGCGAGCTCGCGGAGCACGAAATTCCCCGCCACCGCGAGTGGGCCTGGCGCACGACCCTGTTCGACGTCAACATCGACGCCGCGACCGGGCTCGCGTACCTCGTCTCGCTCCTGCTCGTGGTTTACTTCGGCCACGGCATCGGCGACGCCGTCCTCGGCACCGCCTGGATGGCGCGGCTGCTCTCGAACTACAACCGGCTCGTGGACTTCGAGCACCGCCGCCAGCGCGGGCTCGAGGCGCTCAACCAGCTCCTCGGCATCTACCGCACCGACCCGAGCGTTCCGCTCCCGGAGCACCCGGCATGGCCGGCAGCGCTCCGCGGCCGGATCGAGTTCCGCGGCGTTACCTTCGCCTACCCGAACCGCCCGGACCAGCCGGCGCTCACGGACGTCACCGTAACCGTTCCCGAGAACACGAGCCTCGCGCTCGTCGGACCCTCGGGCGGCGGGAAGTCGACCTTCGCGGCCCTCCTCGAACGCATGTACGACCCGACTGAAGGCGACGTGACCATTGACGACAGTCCGCTCGCCACGCTCGACCTCAGCCGCTACCGGCGCGAGATCATCGCCTCAGTTTCCCAGCACACCGAGCTCTTCAACGGCACGGTGTTCGAGAACCTGCTCGCCGTCTGCCCGAACGCCTCGCCCGAGGACATCTACGAGGCTTGCCGCAAGGCGCACGCCGACGGCTTCATCCGGGAGCTCCCCGGCGGCTACGGCACCCTCGTCGGCGAGAACGGCATCCGGCTCTCCGGCGGCCAGCGCCAGCGCCTCGCCATAGCCCGGGCCCTGCTCCGCAAGCCCCGCATCCTCGTGCTCGACGAGGCCACCTCGGCGCTCGACGCCATTTCGCAGGCCGAGGTGAAGCGGGCGATCGACGGCCTCATGGAGCGCAAGCAGTGCACCATCGTCATCATCGCCCACCGCTTCTCCACGCTCGAAATGGCGGACGCGGTCGCGGTGCTCGACGGCGGCCGGCTCGTAGAGTACGGCAGCCACGCGGAGCTCGCGCACCAGAACGGCCTCTACGCGAGACTCAAGGAGCTCGAGTCCGCCGGCGTGCTCGACGAATAGCAGCGAAACGAAAACCCCCGCAGCCAACCAGCTGCGGGGGTTTCGTATGGGCTGCACGAGCTGAACTTAATTAAAAGCTCCGTCGAGATCGGGCGTTACCCGGCTCGACGGAAACAAAAAAGGGAGGGGGAGGGTCCACGAGGGGGAGACCCGTAGGTTCTCCCCCTCGTGGATTTTATTTCGCGTACGCGGCAGCTTGGTCGAGCTTGACCGACAGCAGTTTCGAAACGCCGTCGTCGCCCATGGTCCCGCCGTAGAGAATGCCCGACTGCGACATGGTTTCGCGGTTGTGGGTAATGGTAATGAACTGGGTCTGGTGGGCGAGCGTACCGAGGATTTGCCCGAAGCGGACGGTGTTGGCATCGTCGAGTGCGGCGTCCACTTCGTCGAGCACAACGAACGGAGACGGGAAGCAGGTCAGCAGGCTGCAGAGCAGCGCAATGGACGTCAGCGACCGCTCGCCGCCGGAGAGCGCCTGAATGTTCGCGAGCTTCTTGCCCGGCGGGGTGGCCTTCATATCCACGCCGACTATTTGGCTGCCGCCGTGCTGGTACTTCTCGACGACCCTCTCTTCCGGGCGGAGCTTGCCGGCGGGTTCGTCTTCCTGAGTTTCCGCTGCAGCTTCGCCCTCTTCCGTTTCAGTTTTGTGCTCCTCTTTTACCGGCGAGAGGTAGGCCCGGCCGCCGTTGAACAGCACGCGGAAGTAGTACTCGAACTTTTCGTTGATGCGCTCGAAGGCGTCGTTCCACGTGTCCTTGATGTGCCCGTCGAGCTCGTTCATAACCTGCTCGAGGTCGGCCATGGCCCGCTTGAGGTCTTCGACCTGGGCCGAGAGCGTCGTGTAGCGCTCCTCGGTCTCGCGGTACTCCTGCATGGTCAGCTCGTCAATGCCGCCAATGAGCTCAAGCTGGTGCCGGAGCTTCATAATTTTTTCCTGCAGCCCCTCGGTCGCGGCTGCGACCGGCTGCTGGCGGATGCCGGCGAGGCCGTCGGCGCCGAGGATCTGGGAAATTTCCGCCACGAGGACTTCCATCTGGGTGTCGTGCTTGGCCTTCTCAATGCCGAGCGCGGCGGCTTGGTCCTTGAGCGCCGAGAGCTCATCCCCCGCCTGGTAGGCGTGCTGCTCGACCTTGCGGAGCTCGGCTTGGCGCTCGGTACCGCGGGAGAGGAAGGCTTTGAGCTCCTGGTCAATGCCGGCAATGGCAGCGGTAACCGAGGTAACGTCTGCTTGAATGCGGCCTTCTTGCTCGAGGAGCTCGCGCACGAAGTCATCGTGCGAACCGCCCGAGGCCTTCTTGAGTTCCAGGCCGAGGTTCAGTATTTCCTGCTCGAGGCCCGAGCGCTCGCGAGCAACGAACCCCTGCTCGAGCTGGGCTTTCGAAAGCTCGAGCTCGGCCTGCTGGAGCTGCACGGAAACCCGTTCACGCAGGCCCGTCAGCCGCTCCAGCTCTCCCTGGGCCCGGCCGGCGTCCACCTGCGGGCGCGCCACGCTCTTGCGGGCGAGCTGGAGGAACTTCGTAACCGTGCGCTCAATTTCGGCGGCGAGGCCCTGGGCCTCGGTGACTTCGTGCGCTTCGTTCAGTCGCACGACGAGCGCGCGAACTTCCTGCTCGAGCTGCCCGAGCTGCTGCTCGAAGCCGGACCAGTCAACCTGACCCGGAGCCTTCATGAGCTCGAAAACTTTCGTAAGGTCTGATGAAGCTTCGCGTAGCTGGTTTTTAAATTCCGAAACCCGCGCGCCGAGCTCCTCCTGCCGCGCGCTCGCGCCCGCGAGGGTTGCTGACAGTTCTGCGAGCCGCCGCTCTTTGGCCGAGAGGTCGAGCTGCAGGGTGGCCGCGTCTACCCCGCCGGTGTGCCGGCTCTTGGCTTTGCCGCGAACGAGCGAGAGGTCTTCGAGCAGCCGGTTCTTCCGGTCCTGGAGCTCACCGAGTTTCGCGCGGAGAATTTTGAGTTCTTCGGGCTCACCGAGCTGGGACTCGAGCTGCTCGGCGCGCCTGCGCAAGGCCGCGACGTTTCCCTCGGCGGCGGCCTGCCGTTCCCTGAGCGATGCGAGCTGCTGCTCGAAGCCGCTGACGGTGCCGTGCAGCTGCCAGTACGTAGAACCGAAGTACTCGCGCTGAAAAATTTTGAGCTCGGTCTCCACCTCGGCACGCGCCTCGGCCTTCTTAGCCTGGCGGCGGAGGCCCTTGAGGCGCGGCTCAATTTCGCCGAGCAGGTCTTCGGCGCGCATGAGGTTCTGCGCCGTCTGCTCGAGCCGGCGGAGCGTGCGTTCGCGCTTTATGTGGTAGGCTTTCACGCCGCTCGCCTCGTCGAGCAGGCTCTTAATCTCGGCCGGTCCGGCGAGGATCATTTGGTCAATGGTGCCCTGGCCAATGACCGTGTAGCGCGACGTGCCGATACCGCTCTTCAGAACGAGGTCGACGACGTCGAGGAGCCGCACAACCTGGCCGTTGATGAGGTACGTGCTCTCGCCGCTGCGGTCGACGCGGCGGCCAATGCTGACCTCGGCGGCGTCGAGGGGGATGCGGCGGTCGCGGTTGTCGAAGGTCGCGGAAACTTCGGCGAAGCCCATCTTCGCCTTCTTCTCCGAGCCGGCGAAGATGACGTCGTCGCTCTTCTTGCCGCGGACCATTTTCGCGGACTGCTCGCCGAGGACCCAGCGGAGGCTGTCGGCGACGTTGCTCTTTCCGCTGCCGTTCGGGCCCACGATGGCGATCATGCCCTGGGCGAACTCGAGCGCCGTTTTCTGGGCGAACGACTTAAATCCCTGTATTTCCAGCCGCTTTAGGTACACTCTTTGTTTCCGGTTTAGTCGACGTTTCGCCCAAAATAGTAACATTTTTCCCTCGGGCGAACAATTTTTAGCCGCGCTGCGGCAATAGAAAACTGCCCTGCGCCGTACGGCGCAGGGCAGTTCTTTTCAACGGGAACTAGAATGCGGCGCGCTGCAGGGCGTCTTCGGCGGCCGAGAGTTCGGCTTCCTGCTTGCTCGGCCCCGTGCCGGTCCCGACCCGGTCGGGCCCGACGAAGGCGCCGACCGTGAATACCTTGTTGTGGTCCGGTCCGGTTTCGCTCAGGACCTCGTAGTGCGGGGTAACCCCCTTCTTCTCCTGCACCATTTCCTGGAATTTGCTCTTGGGGTCCAGGTACGAGCCGCCGTCGATAATCTGCGGCAGCTCGACCAAAACTTCCCGGGCTATGAAGTTCGTGCAGGCCTGGTAGCCGGAGTCCAGGTACATGGCGCCGATAACGGCCTCGATGCAGTTGGCGAGTATGACCTGGCGCGCGCGGCCGGTGTCCTTGCTCTCGCCGCGGCTCATGAGCAGGAACTGCTCGAGCCCGACGCGGCGGGCAATTTCCGAGAGCGTCTTATAGTTCACGAGCGCCGAGCGGAAGTTCGTGAGCTCGCCCTCGGGGTGGCTGTAGTTCTTGTAGAGGTACTCGGTGGCCACGAGCTCCAAGACCGCGTCGCCCAAGAACTCGAGCCGCTCGTTGTGCGGAACGTGGAACGACCGGTTCTCGTTCAGGTAGGACCGGTGGGTGAACGCGGACAGGTAGAGGTCCGGCTGGTTGATGCTGGTTCCGAGGACCTTTTCGAGAGCCTCGGTGTCTAAGCTGGGCATGGGTGTTTTGCTTGCCCAGTCCTGAACGAGCCACCAACCTGCGTTGGGCGATCGTTCAGGACCGCGATATTTAATTATTATCTTCACTCTCTCGGGGTCCCCAAAAAACTCGAAGAGATTTTTGGGGAGGAGGGACAGTGACGCGAACAGTTCTTACGGGGTCCCCATTTTCTCCAGAGGAGGAAATGGGGTAAAGGGACGGTAACCTGGAAGGTGCAGCGGGCTGGATTTTTCCAGCACGCGGAACCTGCAAGGTTACACGGCCCGTGGTGGACGGTACAGGATTCGAACCTGTGGCCTTCTCTACGTCAAAGAGACGCTCTACCAACTGAGCTAACCGTCCAAGAAACTACGAGAGGACAACCGTGCGGTTTTCCTCTCGTAAACTCTCTTTTCCCTATTGAGGATTTTCAGGAACCGGCGAAGCCGAATTCCTGAAAACTTTCTTCTATTCAAAGTACCGAAGCAAATGGTATCAAAACTAGGGCTTTTTGCCAAGTGTTCTAGGGTCCTGGTCAAGAAGCATACGCTCTTGGGTACTTACATAAAAGCTTCCCGCGGGCGGATTTACTTCGCCCGCGGGAAAGCCAGATGCGGAAGGGAGGCTGGGAAGGGAAACCGCGAAGCGGTGTCTCTCCCAGCGCGGCTATGCCGGAATCGGCAGCGCCCCGTCCATGCCGGGGGCGGCCGGCGGGGTGTCGTGCGTTACGCTCCGGCGCTTGGTTGCCGGAATAATGTCCCGCACAATCTCTTCGAACTGCTCCTGCTCTATGGTCTCTTCGGCCACGAGCCGCTCGGCAATGGTGTTCAGGTACGTGCGGTAGCGCGACAGCACCTCGGTCGCCCGCTCGAGGCCCGAGCGCATAATCCGGGCGACCTCGTCGTCGATCTGCTTGGCCACCGCCTCGCTGTAGTTGCGCTGCTCGGAAATTTCCCGGCCGAGGAAGACCATGTCGTGCTGCTCGCCGAGGGCCACGGGGCCGAGCTCGTCGCTCATGCCGTAGCTCATAATGAGCCTCCGCGCGAGCGACGTGGCTTTCTTCAGATCCGAGGAAGCGCCGGTGGTCATTTCGCCGTAGACGAGCTTCTCGGCGGCGTAGCCGCCCATGGTCATGGCGATCTGGTCGAAGAAGGCCTGGCGGGTCATGAGCTTCTTGTCGTCGTCCGGCACGGAAATGGTGTAGCCGCCGGCCCGGCCGCGGGAGATGATGCTGACCTTGTGGACCGGGTCGCCCTCGGGCATGACCGAGCCCACGAGCGCGTGGCCGGCCTCGTGGTAGGCGGTGACCTCTTTGTCCCGCGGCGAGAGGATGTGGCTGCTCCGCTGCGGCCCGAGGAGCACCTTCTCGATAGACTCTTTCATTTCGTCGTCGGCAATCTGCTTCTTGCCGCGGCGGGCGGCGAGAATGGCCGCCTCGTTCATGAGGTTCATGAGGTCGGCGCCGGAAAAGCCGGGCGTGCGCGCCGCGACGCGGCGGAAGTTCACGTCTGCGGCGAGCGGCTTGTTCTTGGCGTGGATCTTCAAAATGTCTTCGCGGTCGTGCACGTCGGGCAGGTCGAGAACGACCTGGCGGTCGAACCGGCCGGGGCGGAGGAGGGCGGGGTCGAGCACGTCGGGGCGGTTCGTCGCCGCCATGACAATGACGTTCGTGTCGGTCTCGAAGCCGTCCATTTCCACGAGGATCTGGTTTAAGGTCTGCTCGCGCTCGTCGTGCCCGCCGCCGAGGCCCGCGCCGCGCTGGCGGCCGACGGCGTCAATCTCGTCCACGAAGACGATGCACGGGGCGTGCTTCTTGGCTTTCTTGAACAGGTCGCGGACCCGGCTCGCGCCGACGCCGACGAACATTTCAACGAACTCGCTGCCGGACATGTGGAAGAAGGGAACGTTCGCCTCGCCGGCCACGGCGCGCGCGAGCAGGGTCTTGCCCACGCCGGGGCTGCCGAGGAGCAGCACGCCCTTCGGGATTTTCGCGCCGAGGGCGAGAAACTTCTGGGGCGACTTGAGGAAGTCGACAATCTCGCGGAGCTCTTCTTTTGCCTCTTTGGCCCCGGCCACGTCCGAAAAACGGACGCGGTTCTTGCGCTCGTCGGAGAGCTTCACCTGGCTCTGGCCGAAAGACAGCGCGCGGTTGCTCGTGCCCTGGAGCTGGCGCATGAGGAAGTAGAAGAGCAGCGTCACGACAATGAGCGGCAGCGCGAACTGGAAAATGGTGCTCCAGACCGCGCCCGCCACGGATGGCGAGCTGTACTCAATGCGAACCTTCTTGAGCTTGTCGAGCTCTACGCCGCTGTTCTTGAAAAACTCGGTAACCTCGGTGTTCGGGCCGACCTTCGCGGCGAGGACCTCGCCGCTGCCGGACATTTTGGCGCGAATGTCGGTGGCTCCGATGGTCAGGTTCTCTATCTTCTCCTGGTTGATGAGCCCGCTAATCTCGGAGAGCGGCACCTGCTTCGGCGCGTGGTCGGCCGAGTAGAACAGGCTCAGCAGGCTCGTCACGAGGATGAAGCCGAGGAGCAGGAGCGTAATGTGTTTGAGAATTTTCATGGGTAGTGGTGCTTCAATGGGTCACAGCATTTTACCAAGGTTTGAACCGTCAGACAAGGCTGCCTTCTGCTGCCGCGGAACCCAATTTTTCATTCGCCCGCCGCAAGAAACGGTCTGTTTTTTGCCTAGCTGGTGGGCAGGGAGGGACTTGAACCCTCAACCCCTTTCGGAGACCAGCTCCTAAAACTGGCGCGTATGCCAATTCCGCCACCTGCCCCCCAGCTAGGCAAAAATGCAACGAAGGTAGCATTGACAATTTAGCCAATAAAGACGGCCTTCGGCAGCATTGTAGCAATGCTTGAAACTATTGACAAATATGTAAAAAAGGTGTATAATTTATTTTCAAATTATAAATGGACCTAGTTACCAGGAATTTGCCTAAATTAAGCCAAATTTAGGCAAATTCCTGGCCATGAGGCTAGGTGTGTTGTCGGTTCTACTCCGGCCCGCATGCACCTTGAAAACTGAATAGGAAAGGAAAACCAAAATGGCCAAAGATAGAAGGCTATTGCTGTTTCTTGAATCAACCGGACTGGACCCCACGAAGGTTCACCCGGTCGTCATTCACAAAAACAACACCGGAAGACGAGCCACCGCGAAAATCCAGTTCTACCTGCTCGACGAGCACGGTGGAGAAAGCGTACTGCCCGCATCTGACGGCAGTACCGACCCGTTCGAAGTCAGTGCCGAGAACGGGTACTGGAAATCACCGGCGCCTTGGAACCTCGATGACTACAAGCAGCACGGGTACCGGTCGCTTCGCATCAAGTCTCCGGGCTGTGACTACTTCGACGTCCAGCTAACATCGCTCACCGAGCCCAGGCCGTCCGGCGCAGGCCCAAGCGGAACTGCCGGTAACCCTGCTTCGACCGAGCCGATCCCTGACCACGTAACCGAACCCATCGTTACCAGGAGCAGCGACAAGCCGACCGAACGAGCTGTCACCTTCATCGTCCAGGACAAAGGCGGCAAGCCCTGCCCGAACGCGATGCTGGTGATTACTCGGAACGGTCAACCCGGCGACCACAAAGCGGGTTCCGGCGGCGTCTTCGCGGATATCTTCGATATTCCGCTCGGTGCATCCTGGGACTACGCCGTAACGGTCGTTGAAAGCGGAAAAACGAGACAGATCGTTATCAAGGGCGACCCGCTGCCGAAAAGTTCGGGTATCCCTGCACCGCTCGTCGCAAGCAAGGTCAACTTCGTCAACGGTTTCCCAGTGCCCGGCACTGCCGGAACGCACACGGTGACCGTGGACGTTGTGACCGACGTAGGCGAGCTGGTGGCAGACACCGCGTTCGAGGTTCTCGTCGAAGGCCAACCGGCCCAGACGGAGCGCTCCAACGCGAGCGGTACTGCGAGCTTCAACGTCGCAATCGCCACGACTGGGAAACGCAAAATCATGTTTCGCATCCCAGGCAAAGCGCTCTCTGCACCGATCGAACTCGACGGTCCGCCGGCGGCAACGCCAGCACCGCCCGCGCCTGAAGCGGTTAAAGTGCTCGTCATCAGCCACCACGCCGACCCGGCCGCCGCAGCTGGAACCACCAGCTACATTGCGATCGCGGAGACGCAGGGTGCTGACGACAAGCCAGTTGGCAACGCTCCGTACCAGCTCATTGTGCAAGGGCAGCCGCCGAAAAGCGGTGTGTCCGACGCGCAAGGCTGCGTTACGGAGGCAGTTACGTTCAACATCCCGGGTACGTTCAGCGTCCAATTCCGGATTCCGGGATACGCGCTGACAGCTCCCATTTCGCTCGACGGTCCCCCGGCTCCTACGCCGGCCCCGCCACCCACGCCCGACAACTGGGTGCTCACAGAATCGCATCCGCCGTACCCCATTCCCATGGGGGCTAGCGAAGTGTTCGTTTCAACGCTCAGAACCATGAACAACGCTGTCCTCGCGCGAAAGCAGGTGCAAGCCCGCTCTTCGGCGCTCGTGACGGTGTCGATGGGCGGAACGAACCTGTGCGTTGCGGACACGCTGTTCAACTTTGAGCTCATCACTGGTGAAGACCGGCTCAACGTCGTCATTGAAGGCGACGCCGAGCAGGCCAGCATCACGTTCGAAGCCAACGGCGCGGCCCCGGTGCAAGCGCTCTACGTGAAATAGGAGAAA
Organism: uncultured Candidatus Saccharibacteria bacterium; assembly: GCA_964561365.1. Lineage (GTDB taxonomy): Bacteria > Patescibacteriota > Doudnabacteria > UBA920 > UBA920 > CAZLPF01. The sequence continues at coordinate 28,716 of CAZLPF010000006.1, forward strand.
ACAAAATGGACTGGACAATAATCAAAAATGCATTCACCACGCTCGTCAGGGAGTTCGGCTACGATTTCTCCTGGGACCTGTTCAAGGGGGCCGCGAAAGGCCTCCTCTTCAAGCAGGACACCAACGGGCGCATCACGGGCATCAACCAAGGGGCGTGGAGCAACATCGGGCCTAAGTTTCTGAAACAGGAAGGCAACGTCGTTGCCCTCTACAACATCCTCTTGCATGACAACAGGATTAGCGTCAATGAACGGAAAGCGCTCGACGGCTTCCTCTCTGACCGCCCGAAGACCCTCCCCCTGCCAGCCGGCGCAGCGCCGGGAACGCCCGCACCGCCGAACCCGAACTACATGGGAGAGAACCAGTGCGCGAGCTTCATGGCCAACGTCGTTTGGATGGCCTACGGCGCCCCGGACAACAATACTGTCCCGGGCGACATAGACAAAGCCATCGCGATGCTCAAAGAGTTCGCGGACATGCCGTCGCACCAGGAACGGAAACGGCGCGCGGACGCCAAGAACCTCATTCGCGGCAATGAAGACGACTACCCGGTGTACGTGGTTGAACAGTTCCTCAAAACAACTTTCACCACAACGCGGGACTTCATTACCGGCGTCGTCCACTTCGCCACTAACAACCGAGCCCAGGCCACGACACTCCTCGGCCCCGGCTTCATGGGTACGCTCGACAGTATCGAGCGGTGGAACAACCGGCTGCCGTTCATTGCGGCCGGTACGACCATCGCGTACATCGCCATCCACTGCGGCCTCGTGTTCCTCGGCCACCCGTGGCTGCATCCGTTGAGCGCTATGTACACCGTGCTCGCGCTCCTCGCGAGCTACGTCGCGCTGTGGCGCATGACCGGCCTGTTCGGCACCGGAGCGCTCCTGCTCTACGAAGCTGACTGGAGCCCGGCAAAGACAGTCATCAGGGGTATCCAAAAGATCAGCCTCGGTGCACTGCTCGCCGGCATCTACTTCACCTTCGCCCCGCACACCGCCCCACTGTTCTGGCCCCTGACCTGCGTGATCTTCATGTTCGTCACCATGTACCTGGTACTCGGCGGCGGCGTGGATATTCAGAAGTGGCGGAAGGTGGCGATCGTCGGCGTCGCCGCTAGTATGCTGGCGATTATCGGCAGCGCATTTCTGACCCAGGCACCTGCCTCCGTACCGGCAAACGGTTTCCCCGGATTCTGGGACGACTTCCCGCTTCCGGGCGGACCACTACTTCCCGTTCTCGCGGTCTTGGGGGCCCTCGCCCTCATGTTCCGCGGGCGGTTCGGCAACGACAGCCATTCAACCCCGGCCGGCCAGCGGCCCGGCAGCGGAAACCACTAAGCACCCCAAAGAGGAGGGATAATTCTCTGAGGGAAACGGAAAAGAGCCTTGGAAAGCCGAGGCTCTTTTTCTATTGACAATTATTTAAAAATATGTTAATATATTACTTCTCTTGGAAATGCGTTTGCGGCTGTATTCTGGCCCTAAACGCATGGCCGAGAGATTGGTCAGCTGAAGGAAAAGGGGGAATAGAACATGCCGCAAGGCACCGCAACAGGCACCGCTACCGCTGCTGCCGGGACAGGAACCGCAGCGCAAACCGCAACCTCTGGCCAGCAGGCGCAACCGCCTGCCCACCCGCCGACCCAAGCTCAGCCAGAGCCGCACGAAAGGCACGAAGGAGAAAAGTGGTTGGGAATGACGAAGGTTCAGTGGATCTGGGTAAGTATCGGACTGTTCGTGGCGTTCGTCATTGGAGTCACGATTGTGTCCGCACTGCACCGTGAAACCGGTCTCGGTTATCACCTGGACCGTCCGCGTGGGGTCGAGTGCTCGGAGCAGAGCCGCCTTGTCCGAGAACTCAAGCAGAAGTATGATCTCGAGGCTAAGGCCGCGCAAACCGGGTACCGGGGGCCGAGCGGACACTGGGACAGCACGCGCTACACCACAGAGCTGAACGCCGCCATGGCGCGCTTCAAGGCGAGCCAGGAATCGCTCAAGGCCCAGTTCGGATGCAATGTTGATACCTCGGGGGTGTTCGTTAAGTCCGACCCTTCGAGCCCAGTCGACAAGAACATCGTGCCCATTACCATCGGTATTCTCGGTCTCTGTGCACTCGGGCTCGGTGGCGCGCTCGGGAAAACGAAGACAGGTAGCGGTCACGCCGGCGGACACTAACTCGGCGGTCAGTATGCAACATACGAAACCGCCATAACCGGAAAGTCGCTTGAATGAGCGACTTTCTTTGTTTATTAATTATTGACAAAATAATCAATTTTTGCTATAATATTACTTCATTGTGATCGTGGTTTGGCCAGGAAACTCCTTGCTAAACCCTGGTCACAAGAACGTACCAGTGCGGCACGGTTCTCCGTGACCAAAGCTATTTCCCAAATGAATAGGAGAGATTCAATGACATATGCACAGTGGTTGACTTGGATTGTTGGATGCTATTTCGGACTTGCAGGCATTCTCGCGATTATCGGCCTCTGGGCCCCGAAGGCTACGAAGTTAGCAAAGTGGATGGCAGAAACGCCGTTTGGCTTTTTCTGGAACCACCCCAAGCTAACAGCTCTCGGACTCGCTGTCGTTGTGTTCGTGTTCGTCCGCGATAGTTACGACGGCTCGCTCAGATTGGCGATTACGAACCAGCGTGACTCGGGCTGCATAAGCGAACAAGCTGCGGTTCAGGCAATGAAGGACGGTTTCGAGGCGCGGACCAAAAAGCTCACAGAAGCATTGGCGAACGGCGACCCCGCGGCCATTGCCGAGTACAAGCGGCTCAAGGACGAGCATACCCGGCAGTTGAACGACTTCTACAACGGCGACAGCGCGTGCGGAACTCGGACGCCGGCAGAAGTGCAGGCGGCGCAGCAACGCAACGCCTCGTTTACCCCTTCACGACAACCAGCAACCCCTTCGACATCCGGCGCCCTCACGACACCAGCCGCTGTCACGTACTCGAAAAAGAACGGGGCGAGCTGGGAGAAGGTCGAAGAGATTGACCTTCCGACCAAAATGGATGGTGTCTGGAGAGTCACCTTTCCGGCGAGCAGGGTCTACATTCCCCACGTCGAGAACGGCCAAGAAATTAGCGTGGTTGGCGCAAGCAGCCAAGTTAAGCTCAGCCCAAACGACTGGGATTCACTCATCGCCGGGCCAGAGGGCAGCCTATACCTGCAGAAGGATAGGATTCCGAACCCGACGCAGTTCGTGGTTAACGACTCGTCTGCACGACTCGGTGAGCTCATCATCAGCACCGATGGGCGTAGCTGGGGGCCAGCCTTCCGGACCAAGCGAGACTTCACAGCAGGAGATCAAGTTCAGTTCTCTTGCAATCACCGCAACGGTGAGCTTGGCGGTGCTTCTGGCACGATTACCGTCGAACTCCAATTTAAGTAGGAGGATCTACTTAGCACATACAAACCCGGGCACGACTAGCGTCGCGCCCTAACCAAAAAACCCTGACCAATTGGTCAGGGTTTTTTGGTTTTTTGTTTTGCAGTGTTAAACGCCGCTCGTGAACCCGCCGCTCACCACCCGGACAATGACGTACGACATGAGGATGAGTACGAGGCCGATGAGCGCATTGACGAGCGCGACCTTGCCCTTCTCGGCTCGCTCGGTGTTACCGGCGGAGGTCAGGTACCAGAACCCGCCGAGAATGATAAACAGGACGGCAATGACGCCGGCTAGGGTAAGTAAAATCTTGATAACGTTCAGAATGAGGCCGCTGACCGTGTCTTCCTTGCAGATTCCGCCATTACAGACTTTGTCGTCCGGAATGCAGGTGCCATTCTTGTACGTTGTGCCCGGTCCGCAGAACGCTGAGGTTTGCTGAATAGCGCCGCTGCCTGCCCCGCCCGTTGGGGTAGTGCCGCCGCCGGTGGGAGTGGTTCCACCTCCGGTCGGCGTGGTTCCGCCGCCGGCAGTAGTTGTGTAAGGTGCGCACAGGGCCTTAAATCCTGAATTTCCCTGTACTTCTATGGGGAACTGGTTGCAGCACTGGCGCAAACCCGCGCTGCCGGGGTTGTTGAGCTGGCAGGCCTGAAAACCGGGTTGGGTACCGCCGCCGGTCGGCGTGGTTCCGCCGCCCGAGGGGCGGTATGGAGCGCAGCGCGAGAGCAGCGCGAGCTGGGGGTCGCCGCCGCAGCAGGATGGAAGCCCGACGCTCTCACTGCCGTACGAGGCAATGCAGGCGTCCAGTTCGGCGTCTGTGGCTGCGCGGACAACCGGGGCAAAGACCACGAGCGTCAGCGCGGCGAGCGCAACGTGCGTCAGTATGGTCTTAAAATGTCGAGCTGCAAAATTCACGTTTTTTTCGTTTCCCTATACGCTAGTCGCTCGCCGCTATACCTGGCCTCGGCTAGCCAGGTTAAAGACAACGGTGACGAGCACGTACGACATGATGATGACCACGATGCCAATGAGCGCGTTCACGAGCGTCGTCCTACCGTGCTCGGCCTGCTCGGCGTTGCCCGCCGAGGTCATGTACTGGAAACCGCCGATGATGATAAATACCACGGCGATGGCACCGGCAATGGCGAGGGCGATACGGATAATTTCGCCGATGAACTGCGTGGGGGTCTGGGACTGGGTCAGGCGACCCCTCGCGAGGTCGGGCGCCGAGCTCTGGACCTGGCGGAGGCCCTGGTCGAACTGGGCGTAGGCGGCCGTGGCGGTAAAGAGCGTTGCGGCGAGGCCGACGGCTGCCGCTACCCGTGAAAGATTTTTGAACATCTCAATGTTTGTTATTTTGCTTCTGCGCTAGCCCGTAGTTCAGCCACGGGGCAGCGCGGTAGCTTCAAGGGGTTCCCGAGTTCGGGAACCCCTTCACGCGCTGCTACTGAATACCTGACGTGCCGCTCTTGCCGACGAGGTTCGAAACCACGTTGACCATGACGTACGAGAGGATGATGATCACGATACCGATGAGGGCGTTGACCACGGTGCCCTTGCCCTTCTCTGCCGCTTCTTCGTTGCCGGCGGAGGTAATGTACTGGAAACCGCCGATGATGAGGAACAGCACCGCCACGACGAAGGCAATGCCGAGCATGATGTTGATGACGAACGTCACCAGCTGCGAGAAGCTCGTCTCGTCACGGCGGAGGCCGGCGGTGGTACCGATGTTCGTCGGAAGCTGAGCGTAGGTGACGGCCGCTGGCGCGAGAATAATTACCGCTGCCAGCGCAACCTTCGCCACGTTCAACCAATTGATGTTCTTGAGCGTTTGTTTCAATCTGCTCACCTCCCCTCGCTGATACACATTTACCCGTTGTTTAAGAGGGAATGCGTTTACTGGTTAAAGTATACCACAAGCGTAAACGGCTAGTTGCCGTAGCCGGCAGCGACGCAGTCTGGCGAACCCTCGAACTGTCCTCCCGCGCCGCAGCAGGTGTCTAAGGCTCCGGCGGTCCGGCAGGAAAAAAAGCTCGGAAACAGAGAACTGCTGGAGTTGAGGACGGTGTAGGTTCTCGTTCCTCCGGGCAGCGTCAGCCCGCCACAGAGGGTGAGTTCTACGTTGTACTGTCCGCTCGCGTTTGATGGAACGTCGAGGAGAATTTGCGAGGTGCCGTTCGTGTTCGTCAGCTTTGAAGGGGTGGTGTTGTTGCCGTTCACTTTGGGCTGAATGCCTACGTTGCTAATAGCCGCGCCGCCGCAGCCAGCAGACAGACCAGCCTCGAAGGCCTGCTGACCTCCGCCAGCAGCCGGGTTTGCGGTAACGAGAAACACAGCCCGACCGCCCGGTACGAGCGAAGTCGGCCACTGAACCGAGAGCCCCGCAATGGCGGCCTGGGCGTTTCCGGCCGGCGGGGTCGTTCCGCCCCCGCCTCCCCCGCCCTGCTGTCCTCCCGGCGGGGTCGTTGAGGTGCCCCCGCTGCCGCCGGTCACGGTGTTTGAAACGAGGCGGATAATCATACCGGCCAGCAAAACTACCGCCAGGCCGATAACCGCGTTCGTTATGGTTCCCTTACCCTTCTCTACCGCCTCGGTGTCGCCGCCGGCCGTAAGGTAGCGGAAACCGCCAATGATGAGGAAGAGGACCGAAAACCCGCCGGCAATGGCGATGCCGAAGTTTATAAGGTAGAGCATAATGCCCGACAGCGTGCAGAACTGGCCCTTGCCTTTGGCCCAGTCGAATATACCCGGGAACTGGTCTAAAAATTTATCGCAGTTCGACTGCGGGTTCGCCGTCTGGGCGAGCGCGACGACCGGGAGGGTGAGCAGGACGGCGAGGCCGAGCGCGGTGAGTTGTTTTTTTGTGTTGCTGCTGAGCATGGAGGCGTGGTTACGGCTGGGTGGTAGTCTGGCCGGATATTATTTCCTGCGGGGTTTTCACCTGAACGCCGAGGAGGTTCTGCACAATGGCGACGAACGCGAAGGAAATGAGCGCGACCACGAGCCCGGCAACCGCGTAGGTAATGGTTTTCTTGCCGCCCTCGGCCGCCTCGCTGTCGCCCTGCGAGAACACGAGCCGAAAGCCGCCGATGATGATGAACAGGACCGCGAACAGACCGATGCCGGCAATGAAGATCCGGAGGATGCGGAGGATGAAGTCAACGAGGTTGTCCGCCGTGCCGGCGAGGGGGTTCTCGAAGACCGCAACGGTTTGGTTCGGGTTATTTGTTGTGGGGCCAGGAGGATTGTTGGTAGTTGGACCTGGGGGGTTATTTGTTGTGGGGCCAGGAGGATTGTTGGTAGTTGTGGTTTGCGCTCGGGTTGTTTGGCTGTACTGCGTACTCTGCCAGGCTTGGCCATTCGCAAAAAATGTTCCGATGGAAGAATTAACTATAGTCGGGTTAGTACCCATGTCAGAGGCCGAGCAGTAAAAATACGCGAGGTACTGGTTTGCCTGCCCAGCCGCACCCGAGCCAAATTGATACGTAAAGGTGCTACCGGAACCACCTCTCGGATAATCAAAATTTGATGCACTGCCGGCAATACTGTGTTTAAGGACGTACCTCATGGTACCGGTCGAACACGTTGGCGCGCCTCCGCTCGCATCGGTTATCCGAAAGGTGATTGTAGCGTTCCGATTTGGGTCTACTCCCGTCGAATTCGCCGGAAGATCGTCCGACATGGTCACACACTTCCCTCCGGCACAGTTGTTCGCATAACTAGCAGCAATAGCAGGTCCGGACAAAGGAGCTGCTATTAACACGAAACCTGCAATTACCCCTACTAGGCGTCCAATTAAGTGCTTCATGGTGTTGTGGTTGTCGTTGGTGCCGGGGTCCGGCTCGCGTTCGTGCACTCTTTGTTCACGTAGCAGAGGGGGTTCGCCAGGTCTATCTGCTGGTTGAAGATGACTTTGATGATTTGGTTTACGAGCAGGAACGACGTGAGGGTGATAACCATGCCGACCACGGCGTTCGTGAGCCCCTTCTTGGCCGCGCCGTACGCTTCGGTGTTCCCCGCCGAGGTCATCATTTCCTGGGCGCGCCAGACGATGAAGAAGACGGCGACCATGCCGGCGAAGGCGTGGAGCATGCCGATGATGCGCGCGAGCATGACGAACGCGCTCTCAATGGTGCAGGGCCCCTCGGTGGGCCCGCCGCACGGCACGAGGCCGGCAGCTAGAGCCAGCCCCGGCAGTAGAACCGCCGCGGCGGCACCGAACCCTAACCAAATGTTGAATTTCTGTTTCAAGTCGCTAACCGTTTGAGCTCACTATACCACAACAACGAAAAAGTCCCAATTCCACCGCGCGGTGGAATTGGGACTTTTTGTTAACCGTGGTCAACGGCCGCTGCCGCGGCCAATGGCCGAGGCCTGCTGCTCGGCCTGGGAGAGCGCCTGGTCGGGTTCGAGCCCGCGGAGCACGACGGCGTCAATCATTTTACCGATGATGTCGTCTATAACCTGCTGGTTCGGCCGGTAGAAGCTCTTCGCGGTCAGGTTGGCGGCCGCAAACACCCCGATGTCCGGGTCTTGGAGCTGGAGCTCAATGAGGTCGCGTCGGGACGACGGCTGCTTGGCGGCCGCGTAGTACTTGTCGAGCGCGTCCTTGCCTGAAATGAACTTGAGGAAGTCCCAGGCCACAGCCGCGTTCGGGCTCTGCTTGGAGACAACCTCGCCCCAGTAGTTGGAGAAGTTCACCGCCGGCTGCTGGAGGGTCGGCTGGGGCGCGGGCGCGATGTCGAAGTTCAGGTTCGGCGACTTCTGGACTATGGTGTCGCGAGTGTAGCTGTAGCTGTAGAGCATGGCGGCGCGGCCGTTCGCGAACGCGTCTATGGAGTAGTCAGAAGCCGCGTTCCAGTTGTAGTTCGGGGACAGCGGATTCGAGAAGGCGGTGTAGTAGGTCAGGGCCGTCTGCCCGGGCTGGAGGAACTCGCCCCCCACCCTCGTGCCCTGGGCGAAGGTCGGTCGGTCGCCGTCCGGCGAGTAGGGCTGCACACCCTGCTGGAGCATGAACAGGTACATAATGTCCACCGCGCGGTTGACGTTCGCGTTCGTGCCGAGCGCCACCCCGCTGACCGCGAAGTACCCGGTCCGGTCCTGGCGCTTCAGGCGCTGCACGTCCTGGGTCAGCTCGTCCCAGGTTTTCGGCGGCGTGGCTATGCCCGCAGAACCGAGCAGGTCCTTGTTGTAGTAGAGCGCGAGGCTGTCGACCGAAAGCGGCACGCCGTAGACGACCTGATCCTTCGTGAAGTCGGAGACGGCCACGTCGACAAAGGCCCGCTTGTAGTCCGAGAAGGTGTAGACCGAGCTCGAAGCTGGCTGGACCTTGTCGAGGTACTTCGGCAGCCAGGTGTTGTGAATGGAAAAAACGTCAGGTCCCTGGCCGGCCGCCAGGGCGTTGAGCAAATCCTGCTCGTAGGTTTCAACGTTCTTCTTCGTGTACTCGATGGTGACGTTCGGGTGGAGCTTACGGTACTCCTGGAAGAGCACGTCCATGTGCTGAGAGTCTTCAAACGTCTTCCAGAACGTGAGCGTCACGGGCCGGGCCGCCGGCTGCCCCCCGCCGCCGCAGCCGAGCGAGAGGAAGAGGAGCGGTATGAGCGCGAGGCCGGCGCGGATGCGGCGCGCGAGCGGCGACGGTACCTTGGCGGACATGGTGTTGGTCTTAGTTTTTACCGAACGTTCAGAGCGGCAGGTTCTTGAGGTAGGCGGCGAACTCGTCGTGAAGCTCTCCGTGCTTGAGCCCGAACTCGACGACGGTCTTCAGGTACTCGAGCTTGTTACCGCAATCGTAGTACTTCCCGTTCTCAATCTCAACCGCGTACACCGGCCTGGTCTTCGCGAGCGCGTCAATGGCTTCCGGCAGCCAAATTTCCCCGCCCTTGCCGGGCACCGCCCGCTCGAGGAGCGGGAAGATGTCCGGCGTGAGAATGTACGCCCCGTGCGCCGCGAGGTTCGACGGCGCGTCTTCGGGTTTCGGCTTCTCGACCATGCGGTTAATCTGGTGCACCCCGGGCTCTACGGGAGAAACGTCCACGATGCCGTAGCGGCTCACCGCCTCCGGGGGGACCCGTACGGCGGAAATGTTCGGGGCACCGAAGCGCTCCCAGACGTCCACCATCTGCTTCAGGCGGGGCGGGTCCGCGTAGATGAACTCGTCGGCCCAGAGCACCGCGAACGGCTCGTCGCCCACCACGTGGCGGGCGTTTAAGACCGGGGTGCCGTTGCCGTACGTCCCCTTCTGGCGAATGTAGACGAAGTTCGCCATCTCGGCGATCTTGCGGACCTCTTCGGCCTGCTGCTCCTTACCGGCTTCGAGGAGCCGCTTCTCGAGCTCGTACGGGTAGTCGAAGTGGTCTTCAATAGAGCGCTTGTGCCACCCGGTGACGATGATGATGTCTTCAATGCCGGACTGCACGCACTCCTCGACCACGTACTGAATGATCGGCTTGTCGACGATGGGGAGCATTTCCTTCGGCATGGCCTTCGTGGCCGGGAGGAAGCGGGTGCCGAAACCCGCGGCGGGGAGAACCGCCTTCCGAATTTTTTGCATAGATCTCAATTATAACACCAGCGCGGGAACACAAGAGTACTGAGTTCAGAGTACCGAGTTAGGAAAGAGCCCCTCCGCACTCTGCACTCCTAACTCCCCAGCGCTCTACTCCGCCTTGGGCCGATAGCGAACGGCTTCGGCCAGGTGCGGAATGGCAATTTCAGCGCTGCCGGCCAGGTCGGCAATGGTTCGGGCGACTTTCAGGATGCGGGCGATGCTCCGGCCCGAAAAATGGTAGCGCTCGGCCGCCTGCTTCAAGACCAGGTCGGCCTCGGCCGGAAGCTCGCAGTGTTCTCGCATCTCCTTGAGCTGCATTTCGGCGTTCGTGCGCGCCGAGCCGAAGCGCCGGCGCTGGACCTCGCGCGCCGCCTCGACCCGCGCCTTGACGCTCGCGCTCGGCTCGGCGGCGGCCCGGCCGCGGACTTCGTCGTACGGCAGGCGCGGGACCTCGACGTGGAGGTCGATGCGGTCGAGCAGCGGGCCCGAAATCTTTTTGTGGTAGCGCGCTACGGACGACGGCGGGCAGGTGCAGCGCTGCTTCGGATCGCCGAGGAAGCCGCACGGGCAGGGGTTCTGGGCGGCCACGAGCGTGAACTTAGCCGGGAACGTATGGGTGCCGCTCGCGCGCGAAACGGTGATGAGGCCGTCTTCGAGCGGCTGGCGCAGCGCCTCGAGGACGTTGCGGGGAAACTCCGGGAACTCGTCCAAGAAGAGCACGCCGCGGTGCGAGAGTGTCACCTCGCCGGGGCGCGGGTGCGATCCCCCGCCGACGAGCGCGATGTTGCTCGTCGTGTGGTGGGGGCTCCGCACCGGCCGGCGGTCAACGATGCTGCCGGAGAGCAGCCCGGCGACGCTGTAAATTTTGGTGAGCTCTAACGCTTCTTCGAGCTGGAGCTGCGGCAAAATGCCGGCCACGGCGCGGGCGAGCAAGGTCTTTCCGCTCCCCGGGGGCCCCGAGAGGAGCAGGTTGTGGCTGCCGGCCGCCGCAATCTCGAGCGCGCGCTTGGCCGCCTCTTGTCCGGCGATCTCGGCAAAGTCCACGAGCGGGGTGCTCGTATCTAAAAAACGGACGGCCTCGGTCGGCGGCACGGGCACGAGCGCGTGGAGCTTCGAGAGGTGCTTTACCACGTCCGCGAGCGCCTGGCACGCGTACACGGATAGGCCGGGCACGAGCGCGGCCTCGCTCGCGTTCTCAGCGGCCACGAACAGCTCGGTGTAGCCGGCGGCCTTGGCAGCCAGCGCAATGGGCAGCACGCCGGAAACCGGACGAATCCGGCCGTCGAGCGAGAGCTCGCCTAAGAACGCGGCGTGGTCGGGCGGCTGCGGCACCTGGCCGTCGGAGGCGAGAATGGAGAGCGCGACCGGCAGGTCGAAGTGGGTGCCGAGCTTCGGCAGGTCGGCGGGTGCGAGGTTGACCGAGACGCGGCCCTGGGGGTACGACAGGCCGCTCGAGCGCACCGCGGACTTCACCCGCTCGCGGCTCTCTTCGACCGACTTGTCGGGCAGGCCGACGATAACCGTGGCCGGCAGTCCCGAGGCTACGTCAGCCTCGACCTCCACGGGCTCACCGTCGAGGCCCACGACGCAGCCGCTGTAGGCGCGGGCGATCATGCCGGCTCGGTCCTACGGCGATCGAGCAGCAGGAGCCACACGACGCCGGCGAGAATCATGAAATCGGCGAGGTTAAAGACGCCGCTGAACAGGTACAGGAAGTCGCGCACCGAACCGCGGGTCGCGCGTTCGAAAAGGTTCGCGCCGCCGCCGGCGACCACGAACGCCCAGGCCGCGCGCGCCTGCGGCGGCAGTTTCCAAAATTTTTGAGCGAGGTAGTGGGCAATGCCGAGCGCGGCGGCGACGTAGAGCGCATTCGAGAACGCGTCGGGCAGGCGGAGGCTGAACGCGAAGCCGGCGTTCTCGTGGAGGAGCAGGCCGACGCTTCCGGCGGGGACGGCGCTTGCAACGTGCGCGAACGCAAACATTTTTGCGAGCTGGTCAACGGCGACGAGGGCGGCAATGCCGAGGCACCATAAAACAAAAGAACCGCTGCGGGTTCTTTTGTTTTTGTTTTCTGGAAGTGTGGTTGGCTCTCGGGTCACGCTAGACGGAAGAATCGGCCCAGGGTAGGGCCCGAAGGCGCCCCTCGGGAATGTCGGCGCCGGAGCTGTCCGTGCCGTAGGTTCCCGCCTCAATTTTAGCCAAAGCAGCGTCGATCTTCTCGAGGTCGCCCTTTATGCGAACCGCGACCTGCTGGTTGACCTCGTCGACGTTGATTTCCTCGGCGTTCTCGTCGTCATCGTCCCCAAGGTCGGTGTGGGGGTTCAGGTTCTTAAGTTCCTCGGTCAGCTCGGCCTTGGCGGCCAGGAGCTTCTCTTTCATTTCCGAAATGAACGCTTGGCTATGCATGGTTTTGGCTATTTATGGAAAAATTATAGGAGCAATGGACCAAGAACGCAACGGACCGATTACTTTATTAACTTACAATTTTAAGGTATAAAAAGTTCTCAATATAAAGATAAAGCGCCCGCACAAGCGGGCCATTGTTGAAATGTAGCCCTGTGGGGCGCTTTGTAGCCGCAGGGATCGGCTACTCAGCGTCAGAGGCCCGATGTCCGATACCTTCAGACATTCGACCTCTGACACTGGGCAACACTCTGTCCCTTTGAGCCTTCTCAAGCGAAGCTTGAGAGAAAGCGTTTGAACTCCAACCGGTTGTCAAACTACACTCCAAACTTTCCTTGGGGTCTCTCGACCTACAAAACTTACGTGCCAGTTGACCTGGCGGTTGCGTACTCTATTTTGGAGTACACCTACATTTTTGTTTTTGTTTTCAATCAGCTCGGGTTGGAACGAGCTATGACGGAAAGTTCAGAGGAACCGGGGTCCGAACATTCAGGCCCTGGTTCCCGCTCGTGTAGCGACGGTTCGTATTCAGCTTTCAAGGAACGTTTTGTTTCTGGAAGTACTGTACCGTTACAAAAGTAGTATAGCAAATATTTTTCCGGCCGTCAACGGGCAGCCGGGGAGCGCGGCAGGCCGAGCCGCTCGAGCGCCCGAACGAAGGCCGCGCCGTAGGGTTTACCGAGCTTCTGGTCCCAAAGCGAGACCCGGGTCAGCTGCGGCGTCGTGAAAAATTCCACGAGGCGGCAGACGTTGTGCACAGCCTTCGGCAGGCTGATCTCTTCGAACGGATTTTGGAAGCGCGCGGCAATGGCGCGCTGGAGCGGGTGGGTGAACTGCTCGAACGGGAGCGAGGCGACCACGAGCGTTGCGGCCGGCAGGTGGGTGCCGGCGTGCGCCTCCGAGAGGCGGAGGAGCGTTTTGGCGGTCGCGAGCAGAACCACCTCTCGGTGAATGCCAAAATTCCGCACGAGCTTGTTCGTTCCGCCGGCCGAGGACTGGACCTGGAGGTGGACGCCCTCGGGGAGGTGGCCGTACAGCAGGCGCTGGAGCTCGTCGACCTGGGCCTGGGTCTGGAGGAGGAGCACGGCGGGGAGCGCAGACGACCGGGCGACTGCGGCGAGGTCTTCGGCAGCCCACGCCGACGTAGCCACGGTCACGGTCGGCCCGCTCGGTAAGAGTGCCGCCACTTCCGGTGAGGTGGGGGCCCGCGCGAGCTTGAGCGACGGCACCCCGAGACGCTCGGCATAGTAGCTGACCGCCGGCCCGATGGTTGCGGAGTCTACGAAGCGGACATCGGTTAAGTTGCCGACGGCGCGGGACACGGCCGGCGCAACGTCGACGAGGCTACTGACGAGCGCTGAGCGTGCCTCGCCGAGCTCAAACCACTTGACCCGCTCCGGCTCTTCTTCAAAAAAAGTACGCAGAGCTTCCGCAGCCTCATTGAGCTCCGGGGAAGCCAGCTGTCCGGCTGCCATAGAAAGTTTAGATGCAAAATGCTCTGCCGCTTTGCGAAGTTTTGAAAACGCCGGAGAAACGAGAAACGGTCCGGCTTGGGTCACCGTGGTTCCTCCCTCCTCGGCGAACGGCGCGACGAGCGCGTTGACCAGGCCGAAAAACAAGTCTGAAGCGGCGAGCAGGTTGACGACAAAATCTTCGTGCGCAGGATCTCCGGTGCCGAGTTCGGGATTGTAAAAGGAGCGAAGCAGGTAGCCAATGTAACCCCAGCTCACCCGCCGGCCGCTGCCGGCCGCTGCGGCCTGCTCGAACTCGGACAGCCCGACGATGACCACGCCCCGCTTGCTGAAAGCTCCGGTCCGGCCGAAGCGCAGAAACGTCGCGTGGTCGGTGGCCACGAGCCGGCTGCGGACTTTTGGCAGGTCGGACGGTCCGGAAACGGCCGAGCGGAACTGGCCGCCGGCGAACGTCAGGTTCAGGTCGAGCAGGCACTCGGCCTGCCAGTTCGTCGCCTGCCAGACGAGGAGCTTCAACAGGAACCGGAGCTCTTCGGGAGTTTTCGGGTCGTGCGCTTTCAGCGCCGCGAGCTTCTGCTCGTCGAGCCGCTGCTCGGGCGGAAACACGCCGCGGATGCCCGCGCGGCGCCAGAGCTCGAGGACCTGCTGCTGCCTGGGAAGGACGAGCACGGTCGGCTGCTTGGTTTTTCCGAGCGCCGCGGCGGCGGCAGAGACCACGTCGCTGCCGAGCGGCAGCTCGCTGAGGGTGCCCGGCGCGAGCGGCACCGGAGCGGGCGGGCTCCAGCGGCCCTGGGCTGCCGCCGGGAGCGGGGCGCTCGCGCGAACGGCGCCGATGAGCGCGGCCCACGGAAGGTTGCCGGCGGAAACGAGCCGGCCGATTTCGGCCCGCAGCTCGCGCGGCAGCGCCGCGTACCCCATGAGCAGGCGCTCGAGCAGGCGCACCGTCGCGCGCGCGTCGGGCAGGGCGCGGTGCGCTTCGCGGTGCGGCACCTCGAGCAGGTGCATGAGGTTCTCCAGGTTGTAGCTGTGGTGGGTGGGCAGCAGCCACTGGACGAGGTCGAGGGTGTCCACCACGCTGCCGGAGAACGGCACGCCTTTCGCGGCCAAAAAATTTAAATCGAACGAAACGTTGTGGCCGACAACGGTGGCACCGATCAGCTTTTGGGCGAGTCCCTCCGCATAGTCGCCGAAAGGCGGGGCGGCCTCGAGCTCGTCTTTCGGAATGCCGGTAAGCGCGAGAATTTTTTGCGGCACCTCGCGGGTAGGGCGGAAGACCTGCGTCCACTCTTCGGCAACCTGCAGGCCCGACTCGGCCACCTCGAAGAACGCGAGCCCGACCTCGAGCACGTCGTCGAAGGCCGGGTCGAACCCGCTCGTTTCTATGTCTAGACTGACATAACGGTTCTGCATTTCGAAGTCAATTGTAGCACGGCGTTTGGAACGAAACGAAAATAGACCCCCGCGCCCGGGGGTCTATTTTACGGAATGCGTGGCTAGGCTTCCGCCTCTTCGTCGGGGACGACGGGGACGGGCACGGCTTCGCCGCTCGCCACCTTCGCACGAACCGCGGCGTCGAGTTTGTCGAAAACTTCGGGGTTCTCTTTCAGGAACGTCTTCGCGTTCTCCCGGCCGACGCCGAGCTTCGTTTCTTCGAACGAGTACGTATTGCCGCTCTTGGTTACCACGCCGAAAGTCACGCCGGTATCGAGCAAATCGCCGGACCGGGAAATACCCTCGCCGAACATGATGTCGAACTCGGCAACCTTGAACGGCGGCGCGACCTTGTTTTTCACAACCTTGACCTTCGTGCGGTTGCCGATGGGGCGTTCGCCGGACTTGATCTGCGCGCTCCGCCGCACCTCGAGGCGAATGGAGCTGTAGAACTTGAGCGCGTTGCCGCCCGTGGTCGTCTCGGGGTTGCCGTACATGACGCCGATCTTCATGCGGATCTGGTTGATGAAGATGACCGTCGTTTTGCTCTTGCTGATGATGGCGGTCAGCTTCCGGAGCGCCTGGCTCATGAGCCTCGCCTGGAGACCGACGTGCGAGTCGCCCATTTCGCCTTCGATTTCGCTCCGCGGCGTGAGCGCGGCCACCGAGTCAATGACGACGAGGTCGAGGGCGTTGCTCCGCACGAGCGTTTCGGCAATGTCGAGGGCTTGCTCACCGCTGTCCGGCTGGGAAATGAGCAGGTCGTCGAGCTGCACGCCGATGAAGCGCGCGTGCTCGGGGTCGAGCGCGTGCTCGGCGTCGATGAAGGCCGCCACGCCGCCGCGCTTCTGGACCTCGGCGATCATGTGGAGCGTGAGCGTCGTTTTGCCGGACGACTCGGGTCCGTAGATCTCAATGACGCGGCCGCGCGGGATGCCCCCGACGCCGAGCGCGAGGTCGAGCGAGATGCTCCCCGTCGGGAACGTTTCGACCTGCATGTTCTTCCGGTCCGACAGCACCATGATGCTGCCGGCGCCGAACTTGTCGGTGATCTGGTCGAGCGCGCTCTCGATTGCGCGCGCCTTGCCCGACTCCGAGGACTTTGTTTTCGGGGATCCTTTCGTCGCCATAGTCGTTCGTTAATGCCGGTGCGGGGACGGGGGTGCCGTTCACGCCGTAAAAAAACGGGAATGACCGGATGAAAATCACGGTCATTCCATAGTAGCCCGAAGGCCCCGCTGCCGCAAGGCTAGGGGGCGGGGGTGGCCGCCGCCATGAACGGGACCTGCTCGAGGCGTTCGCCGCTGCGGCCCAGGGGGCCCATGGACTTGCCGTTCAACGTCACCGAAACGGCCCCGGCGTCGGGGGTCGAAACGAGGAGCTCGCGGGTGGCGGTGGCGACCACCTCGCCGCCGGCGTCGCGGCGGAACGTTTTCGGCGAACCGCCGTCGAACGACACGCTGACCTCCCCGCTGCGGGTGAACGAGAGGAGGAGCAGGAGCGCGGGGCCCTCGTGCTTTTGGGCGGCCTCGGTCGGCTGGCCGACCACGGTGAGGGAACGCACGGCCGACTTACCGAACCGGCTCTTCGCCTCCACGGTCAGCTCCTTCGGACCGGCGCCGATGCTGACCTGCACGCGGAAAGTTCCGTTCGGCTCCACGAGCACCGGCTGGCCGTTGACGGTCACGTTCGCGGTCGGGTCGGTGGTGCCCGCCACCGTCGCAACGGAACCGGCAATGACCTGGCGGTCCTGCGGTTCGGTGACCGACAGCGGCGGCGTGCGCGAGAGCGATGACACCTGGTACACGAGGTAGCCGAGCGTGGCGAGCACGAGGAGGCCGATACCGAGCAGGAGAATGGATTTCGGCGTCAGCGCGGTTTTGACCGCGCGCTCGTAGTTGCTCTGGCTAAACTTGCGGCGCTCGAACTGCTCGTGGACCGCGCGCTCGCGGCGGTACTGCTCCTTGAGCGGATTCGCCTCAACGCCGTAGGCCTGGGCGAGCTGGGAGAGCGATCCGAGCACATAAACGTCGGCGGGGAGCTTCTGGTAGCTACCGGACTCGAGCGACTTCACGAGCGCCGCGGGCACGCCGCTGCGCTCCTGGACGTCCACGGGCGAGAGCCCGAGGTCGCTCCGGACCGCGGCGAGGTACTCCCCGAGCGTCTCGGTGGACAGCTTCTTGGTCTGGAACACCATGGCCTTAGGCGCCGTCGCCGTCGGTGCCGCTATCGATGCCGTACTCGGCGCGCTCGGACGCCGGAACGCCGCCGCCGTAAATGTCGCGGGGCTTGGCGCCGTCCGCGGGCCCGACGAGGCCGCGCTGCTCCATGAGGTCGAGCAGGCGCGCGGCGCGCGCGTAGCCGATGCGCATGCGGCGCTGCAGGAACGAAGCCGAAGCTTTCTGGGTTTCCATGACCGTATCGATGGCTTCCTGGAGGAGCGGATCGTCGTCGCTCCCGCCGCCGTCGAAACCGGGAACGCCGAGGTCCACCTTCGGCTTCTCGGTAACCTGATCGTCGTAGATGACCGCGCCGGCCTGGGCCTTGAAGAAGTCCACGACGCGCTTGATTTCCGTTCCCGAAACGTACGCGCCCTGGATGCGCTTCGGCTTGTCGAACTCGGCGGAAAGGAAGAGCATGTCGCCATTGCCGAGGAGCTTGTCGGCGCCGCCGGAGTCGATGATCGTGCGGCTGTCGGTCTGGCTCGCCACGGCGAAAGCCATGCGCGAGGTGATGTTGGCTTTGATGAGGCCGGTGAGCACGTCGACGCTCGGCCGCTGGGTGGCCAGCACCAGGTGGATGCCGACGGCGCGGGCCATCTGCGCGAGGCGCACGACCGCGGCTTCCATTTCGGCCTTGGCTACGGCCATGAGGTCGGCGAGTTCGTCGACGAGGATGACGATGTACGGCATGGGCAGCGGCGCGGCGGCGTTGTAGTCGAGCAGGCTCTTGGCGCCGGCTTCGGCCAGCAGCTTGTAGCGCTTCTCCATTTCCGAAACGGCCCAGCGCAGCGCGTTGACCGCCTTTTCGGGCTCGGTAATAACCGGCGTCAGCAGGTGCGGGATGCCGTTGTACGGGGTCATCTCCACGCGCTTCGGGTCAACGACGATGAGTTTGAGCTGCTGCGGCGTGTTGCGGTAGAGCAGGGACACGAGCAGCCCGTTCATGGCCACCGACTTGCCCTTGCCCGAAGCGCCGGCCACGAGCAGGTGGGGCATGACGGCGAGGTCGGCCCACATGGGTTCGCCGGCTACGTCGCGGCCGAGGGCGTAGAGGAGCCGGTGGTCCTGGTCTTTCGCGAAACCCTCGGTCTGCAGGACCTCGCGCAGGCGCACCATGCGCGTGGTTTTGTTCGGGACCTCGAGGCCGACCAAAGACTTCCCGGGAATGGGCAGCTCCATGCGGAGGCTGCGGGCGGCGAGGGCCATGGCGAGGTTGCCCTGGAGCTGGGCGATCTGCGAGAGCTTCACCCCGGCCGCCGGCGCGAGCGTGTACTGCGTGACCGTCGGGCCGACGTTGACCTCGCCCATCTCGGCTTGGATGCCGAATTCGGCGAGCGTCTGCTTGATGGTTTCGACGTTCAGCTCAATGTTGCCGCTGTCGACCTCGCTCGATGACAGCTCGAGCAGGTCGAACGGCGGCATCTTCCAGTCTTTCCGTTCGGCAACGGTAACGGCGTCGAGCTTCGGCTCGCTGCCGGACTTCGGCACGTTGATGCGCATCTCGATCGGCGCCTTCGGGCGCTCCAGCTTCGGCGCATCGAACTTCCCGGCGGTGAAGCCCGCGGCCTCGCCGCCGTTGACCTTAACGGTAGGCACCGCAGGCGCACCCGGTTTTTGTTCTTTCGATTTAAAAAGGGAGCCGAACGAAACGTCGAATGCCACGAGCACGCCGACGGCGAGCACGCCGACCAAAATGAGCCCGCTCCCCCACGGTCCGAGCGGATGGAAGGCCTGGGTGAGCAGCGCGCCGAGGTAGCCGCCGCCGTGGCCGCCTTCGGCCAGCTGGAACGGCGTAAGCTCGCCCATGGAGCTGAGATGGATGAGCCCGGCTAAGGCCGAGAACGTCACCACCGCGCCGACGTACGAGCGGGTGTAGAACGAATCGTCGCCACCTTCGGCCGAGAGGTCCTGGCGGTGGAGCGACCAGGCCACCGTGGCGAGCACGAGCGGTACGACGTAGGCCATAACCCCGAAGCTGCCGCGGAGCACGCGGAGCAAAAAGCCGCCGAAGCTGCCGGCCGCGCCGACGAGCACCAAGACCGAAAGTCCGGCGAGCACGAGCGTAATGACCACCACCACGCTGCGGCGGGTTTCGCGCTTCAATTTCAGCTCGGGCGTGAGCTTCGCCAGCTTTTCCCCGAACGGTTCACCGCTGTTCTTTTTGTTTCTACCCATTGAGAATCGAATGTATTGAGAATCCGGACGACCGCGCTTTATTCCTTTGCAATTCTACCACCCCGCGCCCGGAAACGAAACGCCCTTCCCCCGCCATGGCGGGGGAAGGGCGTCAAATGAACTATATGCCCCGAACTTTGACCTTCTTAGTCTTAGCCTTGGCGGCCTTCGGCATAATCACGGTCAGGATGCCGTCCTTGAGGTCGGCGGAAATGCCTTCGCTGTCTATATCCACTGGAACAATGACGCTCCGGGAGAAGTTCCCCCAGTAGCACTCCTGGTAGAAGTAGTCGTCGCCGGAAACCGTGTCTTCCTTGCGGCGCGCGCCCTTGATGGTAACCATGTCGTTGGCCACCGTAATGTCTATGTCCTCGGGCCGGACGCCGGCGATGGTCGATTTGATGATGACGTTGTCGCGGGTCTGGTACATGTCGATGTTCAGCTGCCCCTCGTAGTCCGACATCCAGTCCTCGCCCTCTTTGGCCGGAGCCCGGTCGGAAACCGCAACCTCTTGGGCCTCTTCGGGCACCTGGGTCACGGCAACGGTCTCTTCTTCTTCCACGAGGTCGCCCTCGTCAATGTCGTCCTCGGACACGGCTTCCATGGCCTGGCGGTCTTCGTCTTCTTCGGGGGCGTCGCCGCCCATAATCTTCCCGAAGAACGATCTATCTTTTTTCGGCATACGTTCGGTGGAGTTGCGGCGTCGCCGCGTGAATGTGCAGTGGCATAGTAGCGGGGCTTCGGGCGGCCGTCAACGTCAAGCGGCGGCCGGCCGTAGGACAATAAAAGTTTACCCGAAAGCGCCCCTAACACAATCCGTCAGGATCTCCGGTTTTGCCGCGATGGCCTGCCGGTTCGGGTTTTGGCCGAGCTGCGCGCGGAACTGGCCGGTTTCAAGCTCTTCGTCAGCGGCGCTGAACAGATTCATGGGTTCGGGCATAACGAGGCTCCGTTCGGCCAGGTACGCGTAGTTGTATTCTTCCTGGCCGGGCAGAACGTGTGAAACCAAAATGGGAAGGCTCCGGCGTAACGCTTCAGCCACCGTGAGCCCCCCAGGTTTGCCGACGAGCAGGTCGGCAACCGCGTAGAGCTCGTCCATGGGCTGGTAGAACCCGAACACGCTCACCGGCTTGCCGGCGTAGCGGTCCGAGAGCTCCGCGCGCGCGGTTTCGTTTTTTCCGCACACCACGACGGTTCGGGTGTTCGGGCGCGCGGCGAACATATCGAGCAGCTCGGAGCTGAGGCCGTAGCCGAGAGAGCCACTCGACAGGAGGACTACCTTATCGCCTTCGCCCGCGCCGATCTTCCGCCGAACGGCGGGAACATCGACGCTCAGTTCCGGTTTCAGCAGCATGCCGCAAATAGCGGCGCTCGACCGGGCAACGCCGAGCCGGGCCATATCCTCGACCTGCTCCGGTACGTTGGCGAGGTAGCGGTCCACCTCATCGTAGAGCCAGTAGCGGTGGAGGTGGTAATCGGAGAAGGCGGTTAGGAGCGGCCCAGAAAAAATCTCCGTACGCTTCAGGTAGGCGGCAACGGCCGTTGCCGTGGTTTGGGTCGTCACAATGGCGTCGGGCCGCCATTCGGTGACGATTGCCGCCGTGGCGTGGTGGTGCCGCGCGGCGAGCGGCACGCGCCAGCCTAAGGTCAGGTTCGTGAAACCCTCGCTCTTGTAAAGCCAGCTCCACAGCCAGGGCGCGTGGATATTCACCTGCCGGTGCAGCCACTGGCCGAAGCTCGAGAGGGTACCGGTCTCGACCTTCAGAATATCCTCGAGCCGCACTTCGTAGCCAGCCTGGGTCAGGTAGTAGCCGATGTTCTCGGCAATGGACTTGTGCCCGAGACCGACCGAGGTATAGAGGATAAGGATTTTTTTCATGCGGCGACAGTATGTTCCATAGCTCTACCGTACCACGCGGATCCGGTAGCTACAACGCCTTAGATACAGCTAAGCTAGCGCTCATCTACCAGGTGCTTGGTGTAGCCTAGTTGTACCAGTCGCTCGTACGCGGCCCAAACATCATTAGGAATTTCTTGGCGAATTTGGAACCCCTTATCTGCGTAGAGCTGTATCCGTTGCAGGTCACCGACCATAATACTAATAATCTCGTCTTTCAAAATATCGTCGGTTGGGTAGCTGTCAAGGTAATCCTCGAAGCTAATAGGTGGTGAGGTGACCACACAGTTTTTCTCTGGCCAAAGCTTTTTTAGAGTGGCGAACGTCCTCCGTTCCATGTAAGGCTTCTGAACCACAATGAACGAGGTGGGGCTCAAGCCTCGTGAAGCCAGGAGCTTCTCGGTAAAGGTAAAATTTTCGCCTGTGTTCGATGCTTCATTCTCAATGATAATCTTTTCCTGTGGTACTCCTCGCCCAATGGCAATATCCGCAAAGGTCTCAGCCTCTGTTTTACTGAAGCTGGTTTCGGTCAATCTTCCTCGGCCACCTGAAAAAATGACGAGTGGCGCATACCCTTTCAAAAAAAGATCGGCAGCATATTCCGCCACCCTCGTATCGTGGCTTCCTAAAACAAAAATACAATCGGCCTTATTCAGCCGATGATTCATGTGGTGATAATTCCAAATGAGCTTTGCGAGGGTATCTACTTCTGGTGTGGACATTGGTACGAATTGGGTCGCTATCTAACGAGACTCAATGATTTCCAAGTTCGCATTGAACCGGTGGTATGGGAACAGTACGTTCGTTTCTTTTTGATTGGCTACGAGCTCAATGACGCGGCGAAGGTCGGGGTACAGCTTCGGGCTCGCGAGCGCATCGCCTATGGCGACCCACTGTGGAACGCCTTCGGCAGATGTGGCGAGCGATCCTTCAAAATCTGACGAAACGAAGACGTTGACCAGGTAGACTTTCGATTTGTACTCGTGGTAGTTCGTCAGCACCTCGCGGAGCTCGGCGCTGCGGACGCGGATCCCGGTTTCTTCGAAGGTCTCGCGGATGGCCGCGGCCACGGGCGTCTCGCCGGGTTCCTGCTTGCCGCCGGGGAGCATGTACCAGCCGGGAAAATCCTTTAAAGTTTCACTCCGTTTCACCAGCAGTACCTTGCCGCTCTCCATGAGCAGCATGTTGGTCGTTGAGACGAAGGTAACCGGGGTGTCCATGGCTCTACCCTACCACGCCGCATGGCAAGCTACAAACACAGAACAGCTGCCGAAATTCGGCAGCTGTTCTGTAAAACGTGCCCCTACCGCAGGAGGTTCGCGGCGCTGAACGTGACACCCATGTAGTAGGGCCAAATCACCAGGGCGAGCACCCCTTTCCAAAAAGTCAGGTGCAGGAAGCCGATGGTGAACAGCCACCCAACGAACCAGAGGACCCCCGAGAACGTGTGCTGCTCAATTTTAATTTTTTCCATGTTCGGAAAAATTAATGCTATTTCGAGCCACACGCCACTAGTTCCAGATTAGCACTTCTCGGCCGCGGC
>CAZLPF010000007.1:0-51390 GCA_964561365.1 uncultured Candidatus Saccharibacteria bacterium
CACCTCGGTTATGGTCCCTGCGCTGCCGCCGGAGGCGCTCTTTATGGCTCGCTCAATGTTGTCGCTCGGCATGCCCTGGGCTTTGGCGTACTCGACGGCGCTCTTCAGGCGGTAGTTAGTATTCGCGTCCCCGCTGCCGCCCTCTTTGACCGCGATTGAGATTTTTTTACCGAGCTTCGAAAAGAGCAGTCCCCGTTTGGCGTCGAGGACACCCTTCGTGCGTTTTATTTGCGACCATTTGGAATGTCCGGACATACCTAAACGGAAACAATGTGAATGGGATGATCAATTGATGCTACCAAGCTTTTGAAGTCCCCGGTAGCAATGACGAGCGTGGCGGTATTCCGGTTCGGGTGGACGGCAATGGTTGATGCTGCGGCGAGCTCGCCGTCGAGCAGGAACGTGACCCGTCCCCCGCTGTCGTTCAGTAGCCCGAGCGGCGAGACCGACCCCGGCGTCAGGCCGAGGGTTTCGAGCAACAGCTCGGCTTTGCCGAAGCTGAAGCGCCTCTCGCCGAGTTCTCGGGCGAGCTTCTTTAAATCTACCCGTTTTTCAGCGGATACGGTGAGCAGGTAGAGCTTGCCTGTCGGCTCGGCTTCGAGGAAGAGGTTCTTGGTATGGGCTCCGGGGATGAGCTCGTTCAGTTTTACCGACTCCGGAACCGTGAACACGGCCTCGTGCTCAAATTTTTCGTACGCAATGCCGCGGGCCGTGAGCTCGGCGCAGGCATCGGCTACCATCCTTGTTCTCTGAGCCAATTGAGAATTGTTTTATTCAAATCACGATCCTTGCCGGTGAAACCGTGATCGGCTCCCGGAATAGTCGCGAACGTCAGCTGCTCGGGGTGCCGAGCCGCCGCTTCTAGGAAGTGAATGGCTTTCACCGCCGGCCCGCCCGTGTACGGGTCATTTTCTCCGTAGACCACAAGCGAGGGCTTCGAGAGCTTGCGGAAGTCCCGGAACAGCGGTTTTTTTGAGAGGCGGGCCTTCCCGAAGGCTTCCAGGAATGGGAACGTATTGTAGTCGCCGTCTGGATTCATGATGTCGTAGGCAGCCCGGTAGCTGTACTGGTACGGAATGTACTCATACGGCACCAGGTCTTCGCCCCTGCCAGCTGTAGTTTTCCGTTTCGCGAGCTTGAGCAGCTTCCAGAACTTTTCTTTGCCGAGCATTCGGTAGTAAATGCCCACGTCGTCTCCGCCACAGGCCACGACGTAGCCAGAAAACGGATTGTTCGGCTTCTTCGCGTGGTAAACGCAGATTTTATTGGCCCCCGTGGAGTAGCCAATGAGAAAGAGCTTCCGGTAGCCGCGGCGTTTTAGAAACTTCGCCGCAGCATCAATGTCTTTCACGCAGTCTTTAATGCGCTCGTAGGCCGTGCCGCCCCGCACTTTTTTCCCATCGGTCTTGCGGATTTTCGTGACCATGCCCGAGCCGCGGTTATTGAGCGCTAGGTAGGCGTACCCTGCGGCGTTCAGGGCGTTCGCCTGGGCTTTCTGGCTGCTGCCTTCGTAGAAGGCCGAGGCGCTGCCGTTGCCGTGCAGGTTCAGGAACGCGCCCTTGGCTCGGCTCGCGGGTTCGTAGAGTAAACCCGGGAGCACGAGCTTGTCGCCCGTTACGACCTCGATGAATTCAGGCTTTAGATTTTTTTGCATAGCGCGGTTTTCAGTTCTACGAGGATGGCTCGGGCGGTAGGACGGTACGTCCAGCGGACCGGGTGTCCAAAACTAGCGTCTTTCCAGACCCTGCCAAAGAACTTCCGACTCCTCCGGTAGCGGGGAATGCAGTGGACGTGGAGCCAGGGCAGGTTATTGCCGAGCTGAAGGTAGTTGGTGTGGTCGGGTTTCAGAAAGGCAACCAGTGCCCAAGTCCGCTCCAGTTTTTTTGATACCGCGCCGAGCTCGGTAAGTTCGGCGGCGGTAAGGTCTGAAAATCTACGAGCCTTCCGGTTTAAAAATAGTAAACAGCTCCCGAGCGTATGCTGCCGGCTGCTCAGCTCTAAGGTCCAGTAGCGGTAGCATTCGATCAGCAGGCTGTCGTACGTGCCTACCGGATCCCACGGTCTAGGCCGGCGCATTGCTGAAATCTTTGAACGACACGAGCACGGTCAGCTCGCCCTTCACGGTGCCACGCTTCGAGAGCTCGTGCATGACCTCGTCGGCGCTGCCGCGGATGAACTCTTCGTGAACCTTCGTCAGCTCACGCGCTACCACGACGCGGCTCGCGGGAAAGGCGTTGCGCACGAGCCCGAGCGTTTTGCCGATACGCTCCGGCGATTCGTAGAACACGGCCGTGGCCCCGGCGCGCTCGGCGTCACCGAGCGCCTCCACCACTTTCGTTGCCGTCTTCTGGAGGAACCCGAGGAAGAGGAAGCGGTCGGTCGGGAGCCCCGAGGCCGAAAGCGCGGCCATCACGGCCGAAGCTCCGGGCAGGGGGCTGACTTGAATGCTCGTTTCTACGCAGGCGCGTACGAGTCGAAAACCGGGATCGGAAATGCCGGGCGTGCCGGCGTCGGTCACGAGGCAGCCATCCTCTTTACCGAGGCGCCGCACCAGGTCTTTCAAAACCTGCCGCTCGTTGTGTTCGGCGAACTGCACGAAATTTTTTTGCCCGGCACCGACGTGGTCGAGTAGTCGCCGCGTGTAGCTCGGGTTTTCGGCAATAATCAAACTTACGTCGCGGAGCGCCTGCGCGCCGCGCTCGGTAACATCCGCCAGGTTGCCAATGGGGGTTGCCAGGACGTAGAGCATGGTCAGTTCATGGCCCGCGACCACTCGGTCCAGCCGCCGCGGTAGAGGGATACGTTTTCGTAGCCGAGCCGTTCTAGATCATCAACCGCGCGCGCTGCCCGGACATTCGTCTCGCAGTATGCAATGAGCTCGGCGTCTGTACGCATGCCCGCGATTCGCTCGGTTACCGTGTGCCACGGCATGGAAATGGCGGTCGGGATGTGGCCGGCCTCGTACTCTTCGCGCTCGCGGACGTCCAGCAGAAAGCAGCCGGACGCGGTGCCGGCTACCTTTTCTGCCAAATCGCGCTTGGAAATTATTTTCATTAGTTGTCGTGGAGTTCGAGTCCGAACAGCTGCTCTAAGAGTTCGTACTCGGCTTTCAGGCGGTCCCGGTAATCTTCAAGTTCGTCTTTCTCGCTGCCGGAGGCGTCGTACCACTCCTGGTACGTCTCCTTGAGCTCGGTGTCGATATCCTGCAGGCGTTCGTAGGCCTGGTCTTCGGTCTGGGGGGCCTCCTGGAGCCACTCCCCGAACGACAACCCGAGCCGTTTCTCGTACCGGTCCGTGTACAGTTCTTCTAGTTCTTCGGCATCCATATTGTTGGCACGGAAGGCATCCGTCCCGGGCGGATTCCCTAGCCGTAAACTGTTCTTTTTCTTTTAGATATTTTCTTCGGACCGACGAAAGCCAGATCCTCAGAAACTATATCGTATTGTACCCGAAGCACCGGTCCGCGCTAGTGTGCCTGTCTTTGGACCCCGAGGGCCTGGCTATGATAGCCCGAGGGTTATTTGGAAAGGGAGAGTCCGCGAGAGGGAAAACCACCGGTTTTCTCTCTCGCGAATATAGAAAAACCTCCCGGGGAAAGTGCATTAGCCCGGGAGGTTCTCTTGAAAAGTCCTAAAACCACATGTGTGGCGCGGGTCGCTCGTGTTAGCGGCCGCAGCCGTTACCCAAGCGTATGGGCAACATTCGATGTTGTCGAACTCGCGCTATTCAGTTGTTTTTTGTTTTGGTTTCTTTTGAGTGGAGATTTCCGGCACCGCAGAAAGTTTTGTCTGCCATGCTGGACTTTTCTATAAACATTATAGCAAATTTTTTTGAACTTGTCTAGTGTATGCGAAAAATTGAAACGGGCGACCCAAGGGGCCGCCCGCGCGGTTGAGGTGTTTCTGATCCTTAGCCGCCGCTCCCAATCAAGAGCTGACGAGCCGCGACCACCGAAATCGGACCCGATTCAGTGTACGGGACCGCGAGCCCCCACTCAACGGCAACTGCGATGACCCTTCCGATCAGTTCAGCATCGGTCGGTGCGTAGTTGCTCACGTAGAGCAAGAATGCCTCGATGAGCGGGCGCTGTGCTTCGTCCGGAATATGGTAACTGGCGGCGAGGCACACCAATGCCTTTACCGTTTCCGGGGTTGTGGTGTTGCCATTCAAGGCGAGGAATGCCATGCCCACGTGGAGTGGTGGTTTCCTCACTTTGCGGGTAACGGTCGTTGCGGCTGTGTCTGCTTGCATGCGAACCTCCTGTCGGAATGTGGCGATCGAAGCATCGTACGCTTCTCGGGGTCTTTTGTCCACCCCTTTGGCCTCGCGTATACTTCGGTCATGGATAGCTACAATCAGTCGTTCATCAACGCCAAGATCAAGAAGGCCCAAGGCGGTAAACCCGAAGAGCACGGTCATGTACCTAGCGGTATGGACCGTTTGCCCCCGGGGCAGGTGCTCACCGACCGTTGGCCCATTTTAGATCTCGGCGTCCGCCCAGAAATTGTCCTCAAAGACTGGAGGCTTGAGGTCGGCGGCCTCGTGGAGAATCCCGTCACCTTAGACTGGGAAGCCTTCATGGCCCTGCCGCAGTCTGAAGTTACGGCTGACATGCACTGCGTTACCACCTGGAGCCGGTACGACAACGGCTGGGAAGGCGTGCGGTTCGTAGATCTCGCCGCGCTCGTAAAACCCAAGCCCGAAGCCAAGTTCGTGGTCCAGGAAGCCTCCGAGGGGTATACCACGAACGTGCCGCTCGAAGACTGCATGCGCGAAACAAGCTTGCTCGCGTACGAGCACGACGGACAGCCCCTGACCAAAGAGCACGGCGGGCCGGTGCGCATGGTCATCCCCCACCTTTACGCCTGGAAGGGTGCGAAGTTCATAAAAAAAATTACCTTCGTAGTCCAAGACAATCCGGGTTTCTGGGAGGTCCGCGGCTACAATAGCCACGGCGACCCCTGGCGCGAAGAGCGCTACTCGTAAATGAAAAACGCATCCGCGAGCGGGTGCGTTTTCGTTTTGCGATTGAGAATGGGTCAGCAGCCTTGCTTCGGCAGCCGCTGGAGAACCATCCAACGGAGCTGGAGGGCGTACTCAACCTCGAGCTCGGGCGGCACAATGGCGGTTTTGGTATCTGGAACAATGACGCGGCGGAATCCTCGCGAAGGGCCGTTCCCCCAAAAATCAAGGAGCTCTTCTTCCACCACACCACGCTTAGAATTTGCCGCATGAATGACGGTGCCCGCCTCGGTGTAAATGCCGACGTGTCCGACCCCCTGCCGTACCGGGTTACCCCAGTGCCAGGGTTTTGCCCCGGGGGTGAAGGTCAGGTCGCCGCTCCGCCGCTGGCCGCCGATTTGGACCTGAATTCCAGAGCTGCGTTGGTCGATCGAGTACCTCGGTAACCACACGCCGGCTTGGGCGTACACCCACTTGGTGAAACTCGAGCAGTCGAAGATTTCGGGAGCCTCGTGCTGTTTGGCCCCGCGGCGGTACTTTTTTCCAACCTGCGCTCGCGCCAAGGCTACCACGTCTATGGCGGTAAACGTGATCCCAAGCCGTTCGAGAATTTCTTGTGCTTGCTCGGCCGGAATACCGAGCTCTAAGTCGGCGAACCGTACGGCGCAGCGTCCTCCGATGGTGCGGTATACGTTCTCGCAACGGTTCCTCGTCGCTCTGTCCATCCTTTGATCCTCCTTTTCGAACGTACCATAGTAGCCCCCAAGGGACGACGTGTCCAGGCCAATGTAAGAACCCCGGGCATCTGATCCCGGGGTTCTGTTGCGTGTTCTGGTCGTGTCTCACGCGTGCTGGAACGCGAGCAGGCGCGCGAGTTGGTGCGGCTGTACCGCAGTCAGATGCGTTTCCTGCTGCCGTTCGGGCGCGGCCAGGAAGGGGTAGTTCCTTGGCACCTTGAGCGAACCCGGTTTGCGTCCGTCCCAGGCTACTTCACCGCGGAGTACGAGACCGGTGATAATTGCCTGCCAGGCATGTTCATACTTGTTCACCCGTTTCCCGAGCGTCTCGGCGGTATCGTCCCACTGAATTGGAACGAAATGTCGAAAGAACACGGGACCGCGATCGTACTCGCTGTTTACGAAGTGCATGGAAACGGCAGAGCACGTAACCTGGCCGGCCTGGTACGCCGCGACGACCGCCTCGTGCGCATGGTGCCCGTACATGCCCTTCCCGCCAAACTGCGGCAGCGGCGCCGGGTGAATATTGAAGGTTGTCCTCGGGTCGAGACCTTTCACCATCAGGATCCAACCTGATAGCGCCACGAACTCGGCGCCGAAGTGTTCGGCGACCGCGCGGTAATCTGCCGGTCCGGCAGTTTTCCCCGCGGTGAAATGGTAGAACGGCACACCCATTTCGCTCGCGTGCTTACGGACCCCGCCATTGTCGTGGTTGCTGACCACGCCGACAATCTCGGCGTTTAGCCGGTTGTGATCGCCGTGCAAGCCGCGGGCGCATTCGGCGAGGCGCCGGAAACCGGAGCCGCCGCCGTCTTTCGACCCGCTCGCGAAGACGAGCAATCGTTTCTTGACCATGATTGATTCCTCCCTGACGCCCGCATGGTAGCACAAAAAAGCCGCCCCACTTGGGGCGGCCGCTAGACGCGAACGCCGAGCCGGTGCAGGAACCGTTTCAGCTTCAGCGCATTTTGCTGGTAGTGGAAGGTTTTCATGCCGAGCTGCTTTGCCGGCGGCAGGTTTTTGGCTCGGTCGTCTATGAAGACCGTTTCGTTCGGTTTCAGGTCGAATTTTTTTATCAGGTAGCGGTAGATGCGGAGGTTTGGTTTACGCATGCCGAGCTCGGCCGAGTTTAAGAACGGGAACTGCAAAAAGTTGAGGTGCAT
Organism: uncultured Candidatus Saccharibacteria bacterium; assembly: GCA_964561365.1. Taxonomy (GTDB): domain Bacteria; phylum Patescibacteriota; class Doudnabacteria; order UBA920; family UBA920; genus CAZLPF01. The sequence goes on from CAZLPF010000007.1 coordinate 6,863, forward strand.
GAGCTTTCCGAATCGCGCCGGCCAGGTTTTTTGGTTGTTCGAGAAAATAATTACCCGGTAGCCGCGCCGCTTCAGCTGCCTGGCCATACGCCACGGCGGCAGGGGTTTGGCTTTGAAAATGAAACCGAGCACCTCGCGGGGCGAACTGAACTCGGGGAATGTTTCATCGATAACCTTCAGCAGCTCAGCCGAGGGCATCTTTCCGACCTCGCTCTTGTGGAAGGCGGCGACGTACCGTTTCCGGACGCGCTCGGGCAGGCTGTCGAACTTATACTTGCGCTCTAGGACTTTCGTTTTGTCCTGCACGAGGACATCGCCGAAGTCGAAGACAATATTTTTAATCAAGAGAGAAAGATTTAGACCTTGGTGGGCGAGGATGGATTCGAACCATCGACCGGACGTGTATAAGACGTCTGCTCTAACCAGCTGAGCTACTCGCCCATTGTTCCCCGGACATTGTAGCGGCCTCGGGCTCTGGCGGGAAGTGAAAGCGCCCCCGGTGGGGCGCTTTCGTCAATTGCCGTTTTATATGACCGTGGTGCTCGCGACCTTGTCGCCCTCGTCGAGCCGCATGACGCGCACGCCCTGCGTGGCGCGGCCCAGGGTGGATATCTTCCCGAGCGGCGTGCGAATGGCCTGGCCGGCGCGGGAGATGACCACCAGGTCGCGCTCCTCGTGGCTGTTCAAGATAATCATGCTCACGATTTTTCCGGTTTTCGGGGTGACCTTCAGCGTCTTTATCCCGCTGCCGGAGCGGCGCTGGACCTTGTAGTCGGCCAGCGGCGTCTTCTTGCCGAGCCCGTTCTCGGTAACGATGAGCACCTCTAGGTCCTTCGGGCTCACGGCCTTCGGGATGACATCCATGGAAATAACCATATCGCCCTTGCGCAGGCGCATGCCGGTGACGCCGGCCGCCGGGCGGCCCATGGGACGGGCGTCTTTCTCGGAGAAACGAATGGCCTGGCCGTTCTCGGTCGACATCATAACTTGGTCGTCACCGCCGGAGGGCTCCACCCAGTTCAGTTCATCGCCGTCGCGCAGTGTAATGGCAATGAGCCCCGAACGCCGAACCTTCGTGAATTCTTCGCGGTCCACGCGCTTGACCAGCCCGCGCTTCGTGGCCATGACGAGGAACTTAGCTTCGGCCTTCTTGGGCAGTGTCAGCACGGCCTGGGTCGTTTCCCCAGACTGCAGCTGGAGGAAGTTCACGAGCGCCTGGCCCTTGCTCGTGCGGCTCGCCTCGGGCAGCTCGTAGACCTTCGTCAGGAACACGCGGCCGCGGTTCGTAAAGAACAGCACATCGTCGTGCGTGTTCGCCGAAATGAGCTTGTCGACCACATCCTCTTCCTTGAGCGTCTGGCCAATGACCCCCTTGCCGCCGCGCGACTGGGTGCGGTAGGTGTCGGGCGCGAGGCGCTTCACGTAGCCGGATTTCGTAATGGTGACAATCGAGGCCTGCTCGGGAATGAGATCTTCGGCGGTGAAGGTGCCGACCGCCCCCTTCACGACCTGGGTGCGGCGGTCGTCGCCGTACTTATCTTTCAGCTCCAAGACGTCGGTGCGGATAATGGCGAGCATCTTCTTCGGGCTGCCGAGAATGCTCTCGAGCTCGGCAATGAGCGCCTTCTTTTCTTTGAGCTCGTCGTCAATTTTCTTGCGCTCCAAACCGGCGAGGGTTTGCAGGCGCATTTCGAGAATGGCGTCAGCCTGGATGTCCGAGAGCTTGAACTTCTTAACGAGGTTTGCGTGCGCGTCTTCCTTCGTCGCCGACTTCTTGATGGTCTCAATGACCGCGTCAATGTTGTCGAGCGCCTTCGAAAGGCCCTCCAAAATGTGCGCCCGCTCTTTCGCCTTCTTCAGCTCGTACTCGGTGCGGCGGCGCACCACGGTCTGCCGGTGGGCGATGAACTGCTCGAGCACGGTCTTCAGGTTCAGGACGTGCGGCTCCAGCCCCCCCACGAGCGCGAGCATGTTCAGGTGGAACGTCTCCTGGAGCTGCGTGTAGCTGTAGAGCTGGTTTAAGACCTTGTTCGGCAACGCCTCGCGCTTTAAGTCCACCACGACGCGAACGTTCTCGTCGGACTCGTCGCGCACGTCGCGGATGCCCTCAATCTTTTTATCGCGTACCAGGTCGGCAATGCGTTCGAGCAGCGTCGCCTTGTTCACCCGGTAGGGAATTTCGGTCACGATTATCTGGAACGAGCCGTTCTTGGCTTCGACAATCTCGGCTTTGGCGCGCATGACCATGCCGCCCTTGCCCGTGGCGTACGCGTTCTTTATGGCCTGCTGGTCGTAGACAATCCCGCCCGTGGGGAAGTCCGGGCCCTTAATGTGCTCGAGCAGGTCTTCGGTCGTGCTCTCGGGGTCGTCAATGAGCTGGATGACCGCGTCCATGACCTCGCGGAGGTTGTGCGGCGGAATGTCGGTGGCCATGCCGACGGCAATGCCGAGCGTGCCGTTCAGCAGCAGGTTCGGCAGGCGCGCCGGCAGCACTGCCGGTTCCTGCTCGGTGGCGTCGTAGTTGTCGCGGAAGTCGACGGTTTCTTTCTCGAGGTCGGCGAGCATCTCCACCGCCGGCTGCGAGAGCTTGGCTTCGGTGTAGCGCATGGCCGCGGCCCGGTCGCCGTCGAGGGACCCGAAGTTGCCCTGGCCGAGGACGAGCGGGTAGCGCAGCGAAAAGGTCTGTGCCATGTGCACCATGGAGTCGTAGACCGCGCTGTCGCCGTGCGGGTGGTACTTACCCAAAACCTCGCCGACGACCTTCGCCGACTTCGTCGGTTTGCCGTTCGGGCGCAGCCCCATGTTGTGCATGGCGTAGAGGATGCGGCGGTGGACGGGCTTCAAGCCATCGCGCACGTCGGGGAGGGCGCGGCTGACAATAACGCTCATGGCGTAGTCGAGGTACGACTCGTGCATCTCGTCCTCTATCTTGCGCGGTTTGACCATGCCAATGCCGCCTTGGCCCGCTACGAGCTCGGGCTGCTTCGCGTCTTTCTCTGGTGCTTTCGTTGCCATATAGGAGCTATTGCTTCGGGTTGTTCTGCTTGGCGTTGCCCAGGTTCTCGTAGCTCTCTTTCGCCACGTCTATGAAGGTTCGGTCTTTCGGGAGGTCCTTGCCGATCTTGCTCGTGAAGTACCAGAGCAGGCCGAGGAGTATGACCGCTACGGCGCAGACCGCGTAGATGATGCGGCTCTTCTGCCGGTCGGGCAGCTGGCGGACGCGCTCGAGCCAGTCCATGGGCCTACCGGAGCGGTTCGAGGACCACGAGCCGCGCGCCTTCTTCGGGCAGGTCGCGCCGCTTGAACGAGATCTTGTCGAGCTGCTCGACTTTGCCGCCCATTTCTTTCACAAACTTCTCCACCGGGTCGAAGTCGAATATGAGCCCCGGGGCTTTGAAGCTGCTCGGAATAACGAGCTTCGGTTCAACCTCGTTCACCACCTTCGCGGCCTGGGCCGCGGTCAGGACCGTGTTGCCGCCGACCGGAATGAGGAGCACGTCTATGTCGCCGAGCTCGGCCAGGTCATTCTCGGAGAGGTTCCACTCGGAAATGTGGGTAAGGTTCAGGATGCGCATGTCCTCGGCCTCTATGAGAAATACGCTCACGAAGCCGTCGGCCTGCTTCAGCGGAATGCCGGTGAAGGTGAAACCCTTCACGTCGTACTCGCCGGGGGTGTCTACCATGAACGGCGTCCCGGAGAAGCCCGAAATTTGCGAGTAGAGCGGCTTGTCGCGCTCGGAGAGCACGACAATGTCGGCCGCGCCGCGCGGCGGGGTGAGGCCGCTGTCTTTGTGGAACGGGTCGGTTACGACGACCGTATCCTTGGACTGCAATCGGAAACTCGAGAGCCCGTAGTACTGGATTTGCATGGCTAAATTGCGGGAGAGAAAACTAACTAAAAGAGCCTGATTTAAAGGCGTTTCTGCTAGAGCAGTATAGCGTTTTTCAGGGGAAATGTGAAGCCCCGCCGACGCTGCGGCGGGGCTCGTTTTCGTTCGATTGTCAGGTTCTCAGGCGGGCACCGGCAGCCCGACGGGCGCCTGTCGTTCCTTGGCCCGTGCTCGCGCGGCTTTCCAGTCGCGGTACCACTTCTTGTCCTGCGCGGGCGGCAGCGGGGTACAAGATTCGAGAACCCCGATGAGCCAGAGCCAGAGTGGAAATACCGCAGCAGCGGTAATGAAGACGAGGAGGAAAAACGTAACCGCCATCCAGAGTATTCGGCTGCGGGTCAGCACGAGCCTGAATGGGTTTTTGAGCCCTCTGCGGAGGTGTTTGAGAGCCTCTTCTTCAATGATGTAATTCACCATGGTCGACCTGACCCACATATTGATCAGGAACGGCAGCATCAGGTAGGCCAGGACCCCGAAGAGCAGCACGCTGAATGCCGCAAAGCCAAGGTAGCCCACGAGAATGGCGAATCGGGCGATCAAAAAGTTGTTGAGCCCGGTCCAGAGCTGGAGCCGGTGGCACTGCCACTCAACGAAGTCAACAATAGCGTCGTCAATTCGAGCTAAGAGCTTTCCCATATTCCCCTCCGGTTTTCGTTCGCTTCAGTTTCTGCCGCTGAACGTGCCGTGTCAACAGGCCCGAAGGCACAAGTTTTCTTTGAAAGAAGTTTTATTAGGCTAAACTATTTACTTTATGTCAATGGTGACAAAGGTTAATAGAAAGGCTATAATGCATCCGCTTACCAGGTCTGAGCGCTCTGGATTAAATCAAAACCCTAACCCCCGGGTAAGCCCCAGAGAGCGCTCTGTTAACAAGTAATCACAGCCAGCAAGCACGTACGCTTGCAGCGGCCCTTTTGCGGCCGGTGCATTTTTGTTTGCTCGGTTTGATTGCACACTTAAGGAACCCATGGAAGAAGAGAACGTAACTACGGCCGTCGCAGAACCGGTGGCCCAGGTCCCCTCCCAGCCCGTGGTCTACCCCGAGGCGGCCAAGACCGCGAGCACCATGCAGGAGCTCGTGGACGTCGGCGTCGACATCCGTGTGCTGAAGTCCGGCGACATGGTCGAGGGCAAGATTATTTCCGTCGGCAAGAACGAAGTTTACGTTGACCTCGAGGGCTAGGGCGTGGGCGTCGGGCGCGGCCGCGAACTCTCCCACGACGCGGCGACGCTGGCGAACCTGAAGCCGGGAGACCCCATTTTCGTTTCGGTCGTCGACACCGAGAACAAGGACGGCATTGTTGAGCTGTCGCTGCGCAAGGCCGGCCACGAGCGCGTCTGGCAGAAACTGAAAGACCTGCTCGAGAGCCGCGACATTGTGGGCACGAAGATTCTCGAGGCCAACAAGGGCGGCCTCATGGTTGAGATCAACAACGTCACCGGTTTCCTCCCGGTCTCGCAGCTGTCGCTCGACCACTACCCGCGCGTCGAGGACGGCGACAAGGTCAAAATTCTCTCCGCGCTCCAGCAGTACGTCGGCCAGACCTTCAGCGTCCAGGTCATTACCGCGGACCCCGAAGAGGAGAAGCTCATTGTCTCCGAGAAGGCGGTCATGGAGAAAGAGCACGAGCGCAAGCTCTCCGAGCTCGCGGTCGGTAAGACCGTCGAGGGTACGGTCACCGGCGTCGTGGACTTCGGCTGCTTCGTGCGCTTCGGAGACCTCGAGGGCCTCGTCCACATTTCCGAAATGGCTTGGCAGCGCATTGAGAACCCGCGCGATCTCGTGAAGGTCGGCCAGAAGGTCGAGTGCAAGATCATCGCCATCGACAAGGGCCGCGTGAGCCTGTCCATGAAGCAGCTCACCCCCGACCCGTGGATTGAGGCCGTGAAGAAGTACCAGGTCGGCCAGGTCGTGAAGGGCCAGGTCGTGAAGGTCATGGCTTTCGGCGTGTTCGTTGAACTCGACGCCGACATCCAGGGCCTCTGCCACGTGGTTGAGCTCTCGCACGAAGCCATCAAGAACCCCGAAGAGGTCGTGAAGGCCGGACAGGAGAAAGAGTTCAAGATTATCTCCATTGAACCGCAGGAGCACCGCCTCGGCCTGTCGCTCAAAGCGCTGACCGAGAAGCCGAAGAAGGAAGCCAAGGCTCAGTTCGAGGAGATTGAGGCTCCGGCCGCCGGCGAAGCGCCAGCTGTGGAGGCTGCTCCCGCCGCAGCCGAAGTTCCTCCGGCTCCGGCAGCCGCGGAAGCTGTTCCCGAGGCTCCGGTTGCGTAGTTTAGCCCCCAGAAAAAACCTCCCCCGCACCGGCGGGGGAGGTTTTCATTTACCCGGCAAGTACCCGAACGTGGGCAGTGCCGCTATACTAGCGGCGTATGGTGAAACTCATTTTCGACACGCCGAACCGTTCCGCAGACCTGCGCTACGTGCTGTCCATTCACGTTTCAGATCCGGTATTCTTTGCCGACACCGGAAACCGGAAGGCCGTCTGCCTGTCCCCGCTCGAGCTCGAGTGGTTTCGAGAAAAGAATACATCTGGCGTCGAGGCAATCCCGCTCCGCGACGTCCTCGCCGCGGCGGGGAAGCTGGACGTCGCCGCGCCCATGGTCGCTAAAATGGCGCTCGCGTTGCTCAGTATGCTCGAGGTGCCAGCCGGGCCCGTCTCGGTACCGCTGAACTTTAACCTGCTCGCCGCCCGCGTTCTCGAGCGGCAGGGGTTTACCGTAGAGCCGCTCCCGGTGCTCTACCCCGAGCGGACCGTGAAGCGGCCGGACGAAATTCGGGCCATTCGCGAAGCGCTCCAGAAGACCGAAGAGCTCATGGCGATTGTGGCTTCTTCGCTCGCCGAGGCTACGGTTACCGGCGAGGCGCTTTCGTACCGCGGCGAACCGCTGACCGCCGAGCGCCTGAAGCGCGAGGTTGAGCGCGAAGGTCTCGCGCGTGATCTCTACTTCGAGGAGGGTATGATCATCGCCTCCGGTGACCAGACTGCCGTTCCCCACCACCCCGGCAGCGGCGTGCTGCGGGCCAACCAACCAATCATCGTTGACCTCTACCCGCGCAGCCGCGCGAGCGGCTACTTTGCCGACATGACGCGGACGTTCGTGAAGGGAGAGCCCCCCGAACACACCCTCCGCATGCACGCGGCGGTCATGGCCGCACACTCCGCTTCTTTGCTCAAGTTCGCGCCCGGGGAGCGTTGCGACGAAATTTACCGGATCTGCGCGGCTACGCTCGAAGCCTCGGGCTTTGAAACGTCCGGCGATTCTGGTTTCGTGCACAGCGCCGGTCACGGCCTCGGCCTCGACATACACGAACCGCCCCGCTTCGGTCCGGCACAAGCCGAAACGCTGAAAGCCGGCAACGTCGTAACCATTGAGCCCGGGCTCTACTACCCCGGCCTCGGCGGCGTGCGGGTAGAAGACGTCGCGGTCATAACCGCTTCGGGCCACGAGCTACTAACCTCGTTCCCCCGGGACCTCGAGCTGCCGTAGCGAAACAAAAACCACCCCCGATCCCGCACTCCGCGGGACCATGGGGTGGTTTTCAATTGCTACATACCTTGCTGCTGCGGGCCGGCACTGGTGCCGCAGTAGCGGCAGCTGCCCTTGTGTCCGAAAATTTCGACGAGCGCGGCGAGGCCGACGAGCGCGTAAATAATCTGCTCGACGGTGGGCGCCCCGCCGAAGATCTTCATGACGAGGTTGAACTTAAAGAAGCCAATCAGCCCCCAGTTCAGGGCGCCGATGATGACGAGCGGGAACGTGACCATGTGGAGTTTTCTCACGAGGTGGTGTCACCCCCTTCCCTGACGGCGTTTCGCACTGAACAGCCGCCTGTTTGTTGTTCGGTTTCAGTATATCCCGCATAGCACCGGGCGGCCAGGCGGCTGCGAAAAGGTGGCTTCCCCGAGCCGAAAGTTTCCCCTACAATACGTGAAGCCAAGGTGCAGTGGCGAAGTGGTAACGCGGCGGTCTGCAAAACCGCTATGCGCGGGTTCGATTCCCGCCTGCACCTCCAACGGGCCTCGTGTAGCTGCGACCTCCGCGTGCTGGAATACTTCCAGCCCGCTGCGGTCTTCGCCACCGAGTCCCTTTACCCCATTTCCTCCTTCGGAGAAAATGGGGACCCCACGAGACCGGAAGATGGGATAGGCTCGCTTGGCTTCCTGTATAGTTGGCGCCCAGGTGGTGGAACTGGCATACACGACAGACTTAAAATCTGTTGCCCGCAAGGGATTGAGGGTTCAACTCCCTCCCTGGGCACCATCTGTACGGGTGAATTATTGCTGCGGCCTTCGCAGTATTCCCCCTCTTCCCCAAAAACCTCTCCGAGCTTTTCGGGGATCCCATAGGAGCAAACCAATCAACCAAAAACAAAACTCCCGCCGAGTGGCGGGAGTTTTGTTTACCTTTTGTATTGTAGAAATCTAGTTAGCGTAGGCCAGGGGCTGCGCGAGCTCGGCGAGCTTTTGCTCGGTCGCGGCCATTTCAAGGGCCGAGAGCTCGTTGTATTTCCTGGTCGCACCGTAGACCCAAGCGTCGGTGCCGGGCTGAACGTACACGCCGCGCATTTTCTGGAACGTTGTGTACTTTTCTTTGTAGCGGGGCGTCTCGAGGAGCTTGGACATGTCCTTGAACCACTCGAGCTTGTTTTCGTATACGCGCCAGCTGGACATGCCCGGGGCGCCGCCAATGCCGCTGCAGTTGTTGTTGGCGCAGAACCGGCCGAAGTTGCTCTCGACCCACGAAACTGCGAGTGCGCGCTTCCACTGGGGCTGCTGCACGATTTGCGCAGCGTACGGGGCGAGCGGCGACTTGTGGTCTTCGAGGTACTTTTCGAGGAGCGGGACAATCGGGTCGTTCTGAACGACATCGTCGAACTGGAGGGCGCTGGAATTTTTGAGGACGGTCGGATCTTTGATTTCGAAGATGGTGGTGCTTTTTTGGCTTCCGTCGTTCGATGCCAGCACGAGCTCGGGGTATACCCAAGACATGGTGCTCACCAAGAGGGCGGCCGCGAAGACCGAACTCTGGTTAAGAACGCGGAGGGCTGAAAGTGCCTTCATTTACGAAAACCAATCCTTTCTTTCCCTGTGTTGCTAAGGGGCTACAGACTAGAAAGTTACTGCTGTTCGGTGCTCACCTTTCAATAAAAAAAGGTGCCGATGCAGCACTTTCTAGATTCATTATACCTCTTTTTGGGTCCAAAAGTCAATCCAAAAACGTCACTTTTAGGCTTATATATGAGCAGAAACATTCTTTCCGGCTTGGCGGAAAGTGAAACTGGTAATCATAAAACCCTCTTAAATAAGAGGATTTTATGAAAAATCTCAATAGCTTATTTGAAAGCCTCGGCCGGTCTCTCGAAAGGTTATCGGTTGCGGTCTTTGGTGAGGCCGCTGCCAGTTTCCCGAGCGGGAAAGCCGATTTTTGGCCAAGCGCTAGGTTTTTGCGAAGCTCAGGGCGACAGCGGCAATGACCAGCGGCACCAGGAGGCCGGCTACGGCCCCGACCACGTACCAGGTTTTCGGTCCCGTGGGCGCCGGCAGGTTCGGCCGGCTGTTCTTGAGGCCCCGGTAGAGGGCGTAGGTGAAGGCAATGGACAGGGGGGTCCACACTAGGTAGAAGACGAGCCCCAAGACGTTCGAGAGCACTGAGGGGTTCTCGCCGTTTCCGCCGGTCAGCGAAGAGATGATGCTGGAAACGAGCGCGCCGAGAAAGCTGAAGACGAATACCCGCCAGAACACGCCCCAGCCCCGGCCCTTCACGTAGGCGTAGCTCTGCTGCAGCGCCCGGGTACCGCGGTGGCCTTCGTCGATGAGCGTCCACGAGGCGAAGCTCAGCCAGGTACCGAAGACAATGGCGCCGATGCCCAACAGGAGCAGGCCCGACATGACCACGAGCCCGGTTAAGATGCTGACCCAGAAGAACGGGCCGACGAGCGAGCGGGTGCGGCGGTAGGCTTCGCCGACGCCGATCTGCTCGCCGCTCCCGAGCGCAGCGGCAATGAGCGCGGCCTGCGACCAGATGCCGAGGTAGATAATTACAATAACCGCAACAGCGGCGGCAACGATGGTGCCGACGAGCGCCGCGCCGCTGAAGCTAACCCCCAGGGCGGCGGCCACGCCGACGCCAACGGCGCCGAGCGCTATGAAGCCGAAGACGATGAGTCCGGGCAGAATGCTCGCGCCGAGCAGCGTGCCGAACCGTTTCTTAAAAGTGTCCCAGGCTTCAGAAACGAGCGCGCCGAAGCCTGGTAGCCCGTCGCTGCCCGTTTCCGGCGGCAGCGGTGCGCCGCTCGCCGCGGCCATGCCGGCCTCTATGCTCGCGCTGTCCCAGCCGGCTGCGCTGAGCCGCTCGCGGACCTCGGGGTCGGTAGCGCCAGCGCCGCGGTGCGCGCGGATGTAATCGAGCAGTTCTTCAGTAACCATTCGTCTTGATTTTATATCTCTTACCTAGAGCCTACCATTGCAATAGTCGCCGGGCAAACCTAGACGCTGCCGTTCTCGATGCGGCGGTAGCGCTCCACGACCGGCGTGAGCCAGGCGGCGAACTCAGGCGCGCGCCCAATGTCTACCCACGAGAACTCGGTATGCTCTTCGGACAGCGAGACGTCTTCCGTTTCAGAACTGCAGAGGAAGATCATCATGGTAATGACTTGGCCGTCGTCGCGGGTGAAGTGGTGAATGTCGAGGGGCAGCTCGGCGCGGACCTCCATGCCAATCTCCTCTTTGGCCTCGCGGGCAATGCCGTCGTACGGGCTCTCGCCGGGCTCGAGCCGGCCGCCGGGGATGTCCCAGGTGCCGGGCTTGTGTGGGTCGTTCGGGCGGCGCTTCAAGAGCAAGACCTTGCCGCCTTTGGTCAAAAATATTTTCGCGGCGTTGCGGAAATTCATGGGTTCACTCTACCATAGGCTCGGCCGTTCGGGCGGAGGACCAATAAAAAAGTGAAGGGCCCGCCTGCGACATGGCAGGCGGGCCCGAAGTTCGGGGCTACAGGAAGCCCCGGAAGACTTGGAATGCAGCGCTGATTACGAAAGAAATCAGGCCGCAGATGGGAAAGGTGAGCACTGCGGCGTACATAATCCGCCGCGGATGTTTCCAGCGCACGAGGCCCGGGTGCCGGCAGGCGCCGGCTCCGGTGAGCGACCACACCGCGAAGTGCGTCGTCGACGTCGGTATGCCGAGGGAGGCGGCGCCAATGACGCCGCCGGCAGAGGCCGTGAGGGCGGCGAAGCCCTGCCAGCTCTGTATGGGCGAGATCTTGGCGAACGTGGCGATGATCTCCCGTCCGCCGAAAGCGGTACCGAGGCCCATGACCCCGGCGCAGGTCAGCTTCACCCACAGCGGTATGTGGAAGCTCGTTAGCACTCCGGACATGAGGAGGGCTAGTGTGAACATCCCCATGAACTTTTGGCCGTCGCCCATGCCGTGGGCGAACATGGTGCCGCAGCCCGCGCCTATTTGCAGCCAGTCGAAGATGCGTTTCCCGCTGCGGGGGTGGAGCCCTCCGGCGGAAGCCTTGATCGCTTTGCCGAGGATCCACGACGTGGCGAAGCCGAGGATGAGTGAAGCGACGATGCCAACGAGCACCTTGCTCCACCCGGTCCACAAGAGTGCGTGCGGCCCGGCGGTGGCGAGGCCGGCACCCGAGAGTCCGGCAACGAGCGCGTGGCTCTCGCTCGTGGGTATGCCGTAGCGGGCGGCGATACTGCCCCAGACGATCATACCGACGAGCGCGGCCGACACGGTGAGGAGGTTGATCGTCTTCGGGTCAACGATGCCCCTGCCGATGGTTTCGGCGACGGCGGTACCGGCGAGCGTGCCGAGGATGTTGAAGCATACCCCGAGCACAATCGCGACCCAGACGTTCGTAACCCTCGTTGCGATGAGCGGCGCGAGCGCGTTGGGCGCATCGGTCCACCCGTTCACGAATTCCCCGCCCAGAATGAGGGCACAGGCGAGGAGTAGGAGTACGAGCGTGAGCGGTTCCATTATTTACCTTCCGCCCGCTGCATAGATAGGAGCAGGTCCGCGGCCTCCCGCGCGTTGTCTACCGACTTTGCGAGGGCGAGGTAAACATCTTTCCAGCCGAGCTGCCCGGTGCTCGGGGTCTCGTCCGGATGCCCGAGGAGTTCAGGCAGGTGTTCGCCCAGAAGGTTGTGGGCTCTTGACCGCATGAGCCGTACCTCCCGTATGGCCTCGCGGGTACCGTTGCTGAATTCCGGAAGCGTTCGGATTGCCGACTGCAGGTTGGCCGCGGCGTCTTGAAGGGTGCTGACGAGCTTCAGGGCGACCTTTGCGTTCCTGGTCCAGTTGTTTCCAATGTGTAACCGGTAGGCAACCGCAATGGTAACGGCGAGCTTAGCGTCATCGACCACGTCGTCGAGCCTACTCGTCAGCCGCTCGATGTCGCGGTTGTCATACGGCGGTATGTAGGTGCGGTCGAGCCGTTTGTGGATGCGTTCGGCCGTTTCGTTTGCCTTCGCCTCAACGGCCTCAACCTCTTTTGCCAGAACCGGGAAATCTTCTCCGGCCGCAAAGCAGCTCCCGAGCGCTCGGGCAGCCTCCGCGAGGTGCCCAGCCATCTCGACAAAAAGCTTGGAAAATTCATCGGGTTCTTTGATCCGTTTCCACGGCGGAAACACAAAGCCGATTCCTTTTAACATTCGTTCCTCCCTCGGTGCCGAACAGTCCTCTGTTTGGCTCCATATGGTAGCCCGGCAGCGTCTCGGCAGTCAATGCGCCAGCAAAGGAAAACGCCCCACCCGTTGGGGTGAGGCGATTTCCTCTGGAGCGGCTAACGGGAATCGAACCCGTATCTTCTCCATGGCAAGGAGATGTTCTACCACTGAACCATAGCCGCGTATTTTTCAGATGTGATTGTAGCCGATTCGCTTTATCGGCTCAAGGGTGTTTGGTATTTTGTTTTTTTGTTCCCATGGGGTCCCCACGAAGACCCAGCAAGGGGGTTCGTGGGTTGGTCCAACGGGGTCCCCATTTTCTCCTTCGGAGGAAATGGGGTAAAGGGACTTCAACCCGAAGGGTGCAGTGAGCTGAATACTTTCAGCGCACGGAACCCGTAGGGTTAGAAGGCCCGTGGTGCCTCGGGTCAGAATCGAACTGACGACACGACGCTCTTCAGGCGTCTGCTCTACCACTGAGCTACCGAGGCTCGTCGTCCGTGCCTCTGGCCGCTCCGAGCAGCTCGCGCTACTCTTCGCTACCTTCGGCCCGTACTCCTCTTCCCCAAATCCCGCTACGCGGAATTTGGGGACCTTTTCAGAATATTTTGTTTGCAACGACCTGGTGGTCACTGCTGGATTCGAACCAGCGGCCTTCTCGGTGTAAACGAGACGCTCTAACCAACTGAGCTAAGTGACCGCGGGCGGGCAGATAACCAGCAGAGCTTACAAACCAAGCTCGCGTATTCTACAAAAACAGGCCAGTTTAAGCAAGAGGTTTTAAAAGGCCGGCCAGGGCGTCGACGCTATCGTCTTCGGTGAACTTGTTGCGCTTCTCGTGCCCGCACCGGGTACATCGGTGAATGAGCACGTACCGGCCGTGCTCGAGGTCGTAGGAAATGGGTTCCATGAGCCCGCCGCAGGCGGCCGCGCGGTCGCCGGGGTCCACGTCCACGTGCTTGCTCCACAGGCACCGCGGACAGTGGTTCGTGTAGCCGTTTCCGGTGACCTGAAAGCCGCAGTGCCCGCAGGTGAAGTTTTCAGGAACTTTTATAAATGTCATGCCTGGATGGTAGCAGAAAACAATTGCAGCCCGGGAAGTGCGTTCCCGGGCTGCTGGTTATGCCGCTGTTAGAACCGACCACGGCACCTCTTCAAGTTGGCGGAAGATGGTGAACGAACCGAACGGCGTGGTTGGAATGAAGAGCATTTTCCGTATGAGGGTGATAGTCTCCTCTTCCGGCTCGAAGCCGTAGAATTTTGGTCCGAAGATGGAGGCGAACCCTTCGAGCGCTTCAAGCTTTCCGACTCGGTCAAACACTTCGGCGTAGTGGTTTATAGCGTAGTCGGCAATGAAGATGCCGCCGCAGCACTCGGCACAGTACTTCATCTCTTTTGGATGCACCGCGTCGTCGGTACCGAGGAAGAACCACGGCTCCCCGCTCGTTGCGGCCTCAATGAGCGCTTCCCGATCTTCCATCTCTTTTGCGGTCGGAAGACAGAAGTGGTCGGGCTTCATTTTGCCGCGCAATACGTCGTCGATGGTGAGAATGAGGTGGTGCGGGGTTATGGTGCACCCAACTTTACACCCCATCTTCCCGAGCCGGCGTACCGTACGAACCGCTTCGCGCGTGGTCGCATGCTCAACGACCATGGGTAGGTCGGGGAACATGTGCACGAGGAGCTCGAACGTCGGCATGAAGCGTGCTTCTTGGTATTCCCAGTTCTTCGCGCGCGGATCTTCCCCGTGCCACAGCAGCGGAAACCGTCGTTTACAGGTTCGGTTGATGATCTGCATTTCGTCAAAGACGGCGAAGAATTCTGGTAGCTCTTCAATCAAAATCCCGTCTTCGGCGTTCGTCGTCGTACCGCGGAAGTAAACCTTCACCGCAGCCGCTCCGGCATCGTAAGCCGCACGTATGCTCTGGCGAGTCGCGCCCTTCAGCAGCTTTACCGCTACGAGTGGCTCGAACGCCACGTGGTCCTTGAGCGCGGCCTTGATCTCCTCCCGGTAGCGGCGAACATCGTCGGGGAAGACAATGGGCGGCTTGGTGTTTGGCATGCAGAGAGCCTTGCGGAACACACCGAGGTGCAAGAGCGTTATGGCGAGCAGTACGTGCTGGCGAAGGTGACGGTGTGCGTCGAACGGCCGACGGATCTTTATGGAATCCATGTTTTCCCTCCCTTGGTTTCCAGCCATTCTAGCCGCGTTTGCCTTCGAGCGCAAACAAAACACCCTGATCTGTTCAGGGTGTTTTGTATGGTGCCCAGGAGAGGACTCGGTCACCTCACGCTGTGCTCAACTCGCCTACGGCTCGTTTCGCACGACGCTACGGCGACCCCTGACGCTCGCGACCTGCCGCCGGCAGCTCGCTCCCTATTTTCGAGTCCTCATATCCACGTAAATAAAAACACCCTGATGTTGTCAGGATGTTTTTATCTGGTGCCCAGGAGAGGACTCGAACCTCCATGGGGTTGCCCCCACTACCACCTCAAGGTAGCGCGTATACCAATTCCGCCACCTGGGCACGAACATACTAAACTGTCTTGAAACGTTTTCTGCTTCGACGCGGATTTAGCACATCTCTCGCCCTCCGTAGCCTTGGCGCAGGAGGGTTCCGCCACCTGGGCAGGTGCGTAACGAAAAAGATTGTACCAAAAGTTTCTGAAAAAGTCCAGGCTACCAAAAGAGAAAACCGGCCCCACGGGTACGCGGGGCCGGTCAGAGTTTGTTTAGAATCCGACTTCAGCCATTCGAGCCTGGTGGTAGAGCGGAATGGTCGGGTTGCGGGCCATGCCGAACATGGGCTTGTGGAACTCCATGTTTTCTTCCATAGCGGGAAAGGTGAATTCGAGCCGTGGCATTGCGCAGCCATCGCATCCTCCCGGTCCGGCTTCCAGCATGAGTTGGTGTCTCCGGCCGCGGAGGTACCGGTGCACGTGCTCCGGGGATTGGATCGGTGTTACGTCGGTAACCGTTCTGCTGTTCCAGAACGATCCCATGTACCCACCGGGATTCTCTTTTGGCATCTCTCCGAAGCGAACAACGTCAGGATTACCGCGGCCAACCTGGAGGTAACCAGGGTTGTTGCTGCGGCCGCAGTGCCAACTCCCGTACCCGGCAATCATGGCAGCCGCTTGCTGCCAGGTGAGCGTGCCAGCCACCCACGCTTGCAGGATTGCCCGGTGGGACAACCAGTAGTGCAGACGACGGGTGTATTGCCGGTGACCGTCCCTGGCCTGCGCGATGAAGTGGTTCACGAGGTGGACGTACACGCCGAGGTGCGTCGGTCCGAACGGTGCCGGTTTCTTCTGAAACGAGGTCTGTGCGACGTAGGGGTTGATGATCACCGTTTTGGATAACTGCTGCAGCGCTTCGATGATCTCGAGCGCGTGCTCAATGTTCCCTTGGTGGAGCACCATGTTGAACAGTATTGGCGGGTAAGCCTTGCCTGTTCCCTCGTGTTCGATAGCGTACTTCAGTGCCCAGACAGCCTCATAGAATTTGTGCTCTTGGCCGTGGTCCTTCGGCACCGCATCCCAACGTTTTCTGGTTTCCGGAAGGTCGAGGCCGTTGAGTTCCGGCAGGCGCGAGCGCTCAATGTCGTCGGCGCTGAGCGCGATGAGGTGCGGTTGGTATTGCGGATCGTGGAGCATGCCGCGAAACGTTTCGCTGACCATAATCCGGCGCCCGGTGGTTGTGAAGTTGACGCGGAACCCCGCCTTGCGGAGCATGCTGATCAGCTTGAGAGCGTCAGGGTGCATTTCCGGGTTGCCCCCGAAAAGGTTGAACTCGATGAGCTTCGCGAGCATCGCCCGCTTCACCACTTCACGGACTGAATCCGGAATGAAGTTGGTTTCGCAGTAGCGGTCGAGGTCTTGCTCGACGTATTCGACGAGTGCGGTGTAAATCCCCTCGCGTGCCATGCACGCTCTTTCGAAGATCCAGTCGACCGAGGCGAACTTTGATTTGACGCCTCGGTTGTAAGAAAGAGCCGCCTCGCAGTTGTAGCCACCGACAAGATCGGTGCAGTTGTGGTCGCAAGATGACGCTTCAATCACCTGACCATTTGCCAGTTTGAGGAAAACGACATTTGCGTCCCATTGGATGCCGGCGGCAATGAACCCTTCCGGTGCCCGGAACAGCATGCCG
The DNA here is from genome assembly GCA_964561365.1 of uncultured Candidatus Saccharibacteria bacterium. Taxonomy (GTDB): domain Bacteria; phylum Patescibacteriota; class Doudnabacteria; order UBA920; family UBA920; genus CAZLPF01. Next base: position 23,589 of record CAZLPF010000007.1, read on the forward strand.
TGGTTTACGAGCATGTCTGCAATGTCAGACTCCGCCATCGTACTCGTATAGCGCATTGGTACTCCTTTCAAGTTGTTGGCGTGATTCTAGCCGTTGACCTAAACCACCGCAAGAGGGGTTGACGGGGGTGGGTTCGGCCGCTACCATGCCTTGAAATCCGAAAGGGAGGACCGAACAATATGTGCACTTTCAGCACGCCCGACCATGTGCGAGCCATGCTTCGCGGCATTCCTGGCTACACAGGCTTTCACCTTGTAGACGGTGGGCTCGTACAGCACCACCTCACCATTCTCCGAAAACGCGAGACCGGTATGCGGGACTTCTACATGAATGCGCTCGCGCTCGGTGAAATTCTCGCCCGTACTGTCGCAGGAGACCTGCCAACTGAAGGTGTTGAGGTCACAACCCCGGTCGGACCCTTCGCCTGCGGTAAACAGGTTTCCGGGAACGTCACCCTCGTGCCGGTACTCTCCGCTGCCGAGGTCATGGTCCATCCGTTCATTATGGCGGTCCCGAACGCCGATCAGGTGCTCCACGTTGGCGTGTACCGCGATGACGCAGACGGCAGCAGGCCGAAGCTCTATAAGCACTGGATCGATGGTCCGCTTGATCCGCGCAGGACCTACGTTATTTTGGATCCCATGTTGGCTACCGGTGGTAGCACGAACTTCACCATCGGGGTACTCAAAGAGCACGGTGCGGTTCACATTGTCTACGCGGGGGTTGTTGCGGCACCCGAAGGCGTCCGCGTCGTAGCGGATTGCCATCCGGAGGTTCCCATCTATACCTGCGCCCTGGACGAGAAGCTCAACAAAAAGAAATACATTGAGCCGGGTCTCGGTGATTTCGGTGATCGCGTCTGGGGTCGCTGGAAGTTTGCTCTCGCTGCCTAACCCGCAGCCAATCAATCGTGCGCCCGCTGGGATACCCTCCCGGCGGGCGCTTTGCTATCTACCGAAGAAGCGCGTTACACTCTTTCTATGAATATTCCCGTTGTTTTGGGTTCCATCCGTGAGGGCCGCAAGAGCATTGCCCCGGCGCGCTACGTGCAGTCTCGCCTGCAGGCTGCCGGGCACGAGTCCGTGCTCGTGGACTTCAAAGAGCTGCCGCTCCCCCTCTACGCCGAGGCTAAGGAGCCCGGGGAGTTTGAGCGCCAGTACCCGAACGAGAACGCGAAGGTCTGGAGCACGATAGCCGACGCGGCCGACGCCTTCGTCGTTGTCAGCCCCGAGTACAACCACGGCATGCCCGCGGTCCTCAAGAACGCCTTTGACTGGCTCTATCCCGAGTTTGAATTCAAAGCCGTGGGCCTCGTGGGCGTTTCGAACGGCCGCGTAGCCGGCGCCCGGGTTATAGAGCAGCTCCGGCTGCTTTCCGGTAACTTCAGCATGTTCGACGTCCGCGAGACCGTCATGTTCGCGAGCGTGCAAGATGTGTTCGACGCGGCCGGGAAGCTGCTCGAACCCCGCTTTGAAAAGTCGGTCGACGGGCTCATTGCCTCGGTATCGAAAGCCGCGGCGGCCTTGAAAGCGGCACGGTAAGGCAATAAAAAAACCGTCCCGTATCCGCCAGCCGACGGACTACGGGACGGTTTTGCTATTCTTTAGCTTCTATGCGCCAGGCGCCGGTCCCCGACTTCACGAGCCGACCGGCCACCGAAAAGCCCGAGGCGAGCTTGTGACCCCCGCCGCCGAACAGCTGCGCGAGTTCGGAAACGTTCGCGCCCTTATGCAGCTCGCTCCGGAGGCTGCCCTTGACCACCCCCTTCTCTTCGCGGAGGAAGAGCGCTACTTTCGCTTCCGGTACCGTATTGAGCATTTCCACGAGACCCTCGAACGCCCCCTGCGGCAGCGGCCCCAGGTCCGAGACGGCCTCTTCCGGCAGTACGGCGTAGAGCACGCCGGTCTTCTGGTCGAGCTTGGCGCCTTCCACCGCGCGGCCCCAGGCGCGCAGGACGTCCGGGCTTCGGCCGCGGAAGGCGCGGCTGACTATGCGTTCGGCTACCGCCCCCTTGCGCATGAGCTGGCCCGCGGCAGAGAGCGTGCTCGGCTGCGTGTTGCTGTGCATGAACGAGCCGGTGTCGGTAATCATGCCGGTCAGCAGGTTCGTGGCCGCCGTGGGGGTAATATTCCACTTCGCCCACGTGAAAAAATCGTAGATAATTTCCGCTACCGACGAGTAGCCCGCGTCCACGATGTTCACGTCGCCGAAGCGCGTGTTGTCCGGGTGGTGGTCAACGTTCAGGGTCGGTACGCGGAGCGACTTGATAACCTCGTCGCCGGTACGCGAGACGCTGGCGCAGCCGAAGGTGACGAGCAGGTCGTACGGCCCCGGCGGCGCGCCGTCTACAATTCGTTCCGAGCCCGGCAGGAAGCGGAGGTGCGGCGGCACGCCGCCGGCTATGGCGCACGTTACCTGCTTGCCCTCGGCGGCCAAGCGTTCAGCCACGGCCAACAGGCTGCCGCCGTCGTCGCCATCCATGCGCTCGTGCATGGTCAGCAGCACGCGGCCGCTCTGCGCGAAGAGCGCGCGGGCCCCGGCGAAGCTCTCGGCGAGGCCGGTGCTATTTTCCAGAACCATCGTCTTCGTGGATTTTGTGGATGAGCTCTTCAATGTGCTGCGCGTACCGCGGCGTCGTGTCGAGGAGGAACTGAATGCGGGGCACGATCTTCGTGGTGAAGCTCCGGTTCACCTCGCCCTGAATGTCGTACATGTGCCGCTTGAGCCGATCCATGACCTTGTCGTCGTCTTCCCCGAGCACCGAAATCCAAACTTTGGCCCAGCGCATGTCACCGGTCGTTTCGACCCGGGAAATGGTAACGAGCGACGGCAAATCTTCCAGCTGCTGCTGGAGCACCGGGCCGAGCGTTTCCTGGATGAGCGCGTTGACGCGCGCTATGCGGTTGGGATTTTTGGGAGGCATGTGTCGTTAGCCGAATGGTAACTGTACTCAATGTACCAGATTTTTTCAAGGGCGCTTACCGGGGGTGCAATTGCGGCGCCCGCCCGCCTTAGGGCATGCAAAAACCCCGGCGCTGCGCGCCGGGGTTTTTCAGCTGCCTACTGCGGGCCGACGGTTTTTACTTTGAGCTTCTCTTCGAAGCTCTCGAGCTCGTCGCCAACCTGAATTTTCACGTTCGTCTTAATGCGCATGCCGAACTCCGAGCCGGCGCCCACGAACTTCGTCTGAATTTTGTTGTGCTGGAGCTCCTCCACGGAGCCGCGCCCGAGCTCCACCCCGCCGCGCCAAATGGCCGTGTGCCCGGCCTTTTTGAGGTCGCCGCTCTTGACCTTGCCGCCGACGATCATGACGCCCTTCTCGGTGCGGAAAATGGCGAGGACCTCTCCCCTGCCCGAGGTAATGCGTTCGAACTCGGGGGTGAAGAGCTTAATAACCGCGCTCGTGACGGCTTCTATGAGTTCGTAAATAACCTGGTACTCGTCGACGACCACGCCCTTCAGCTTCGCGAGGCTCTCGGCCTTGCCGCTGACCTTGGCGCGGAACGCGAGCACCGCGGCTTTCGACGGGCTCGCGAGCAGAATATCGGATTCGCTGACCTCGCCGACGCCCTCGCCGATGATGTTAATCTTGACCTCGTCGTTTTTCAGTTTGTGAATGGACTGCTTGAGCGCCTCGAGCGAGCCTGCGCCGTCGGCTTTGATGACGAGGTTCAGGGTCTTCGAGTTCGCGTCCCCCGCGAGCTGCTGCTTGGCGCGGAGGTTGCTCGCGCGCATGCGGCGCTGGGCGGTCATGGCAATGCCGCGGGCGGTTTCGAGCGAGTCGACCACCTGCAGAACGTCGCCGGCCTGCGGCACGTCGGAGAGGCCGGAAATTTGCGCCGGGGTCGAAGGTCCGGCGTCCTGCATAGGTTTGCCGGCGGCGTCGGTCAGGCTGCGGACGCGGCCGAACGTCGCGCCGGCGACTACGATGTCGCCGACTTTCAGCGTGCCGTTCTGGACCACGACCGTGGCTACGGCGCCGAGGCCCTGCGAGACGTGCGACTCGATAATCGTCCCGAGCATTTTGCCTTTGGGGTTCGCCCGGAAGTTCTCAACCTCGGCGACGAGGAGAATCATTTCGAGCAGCTGGTCGATGCCGATGTTGCCCTTGGCCGAAATTTCCACCGCGACGGTCTTGCCGCCCCACTCTTCGGTCAGCACGCCGTGGCCGGCGAGCTCCTGCTTGACCTTCATGACGTTGGCCTCGGGCTTGTCGACCTTGTTGATGGCGACGATGAGCGGCGTGTTCGTGAACTTGGCGCGGTTTATGACCTCGAGAGTCTGCGGGCGCACGCCGTCGTCGGCGGCGACCACGAGGACTATGAGGTCGGTGACGTTCGCGCCGCGGGCGCGCATTTCGGCGAAGGCTTCGTGGCCCGGGGTGTCTAGAAAGGTAATGCGCTTACCCTTTTGGGTTACCTGGTAGGCGCCGATGTGCTGGGTAATGCCGCCGCTCTCACCCTCGGCGACTTTCGTTTTGCGGACGGCGTCCAGCAGCGTGGTCTTGCCGTGGTCAACGTGGCCCATGACGGCCACAATCGGCGGGCGGGCTTTCAGGTTTTCCTCGGTTTCAGCCTTGAGCTGATCCTGGAGGAAACCGAGGCCGTAGTCAGCCTCTTCTTTGTTGGCTTCGCTCGCGACCTCGAAACCGAGGTCTTGGGCGACGATGCTCGCGGTGTCGAAGTCAACCTCTTGGTTGATGGTCGCCATGACGCCGCTGGCGATGAGCACTTTCATAATCTGCGAAATGGGGAGCTTGAGGGTGGTGGCGAGGTCGCCGACCTTAATGAAGGGCGGGAGCTGGACCGTGCCGCGCTCGACCTTGACCTCTTCCTGCTGGCGCTTGCCGCCGAGCGAGGCCATGATCTGCCGCGCGAGTTGGTTGTCGACCTTGCTCATGCGTCCAGAAATCGGCAAACCGGCCGCGCGGGCCTTCGTGCGGAGCTCCTGGACGGACATATTCAGTTCGGTGGCGAGCGATGCTAGGTTCATAACTGCTAGACTTTACCAGAATTTGCCTGCATTGACAAGCCTTTTGAGCGCTTGGTCTAATGAGTTTGGCAGCAACTACAAAACTGAAACGCCCGGTCGATTATCTCGATCGGGCGTTTTGCTATGGGTGTGAGGGCGTTACGTGAGTTGCACGAGCTGAAGGTCGGCCGGAATGAGCGGGTAGCTGCCGGTGTAGCAGGCGTCGCAGCAGGATTTGAGCCCGACGGCCCGGAGTAAACCGTCGTGCGACAGGTATGCGAAGCTGTCGGCCCCGGTGTACTGCCGCGCGAACTCCACGTCACCGCGGCTGGCGAGCAGCTCTTCTTTGGTTGGCGTGTCCACCCCGAAGTAGCAGGGGTGGCTAACCGGCGGGCTGGCGATGCGGACGTGCACCTCGCGAATACCGACCGCGGGGCTCTTCAGCTTCGCGATCAAGCGCTGGAGGGTTCTCCCACGAACGCTCGAATCGTCGACGAGAACGACTACCTTGCCCCGAATGAGTTCGACAATGACGTCGAGCTTCATTTCAACCGTGGCGTCTCGCAGCTCTTCCGTCGGCGCGATGAAGCTCCGGGTCGAGTGGTCGCGCCGCAGGAGGGCCCGTGCAAAGGCGACCCCGGAGGTGGCGGCGTAGGCCATACCCTGGTCGGTCGCCGAGTTCGGGACCGCGAGGACGCAGTCGGTACCTGCCGGCGGCGGGTACTCGAGCGCGAGTTCGGAACCGAGCCGCCGCCGAGAGTCGAACACCAGCCTTCCGAAAACCCAAGAAGACGGGTACGAAAAGTAAACGTGCTCAAAGATGCAGTATCGCGGAGCGGCTTTTTCAGCGAAGCGCTCGCGGAGCGGTTCGGTGTCACCCGTCAGCGTAACTATCTCGCCCGGTTCAACGTCGAAGCGGTACTCGGCGCCGACTTGCGTAAAGGCGGTCGTTTCCGACGCCGCCGCCCAGGCTCCCGACGGGAGCTTTCCGACCGAGAGCGGGCGGAAGCCGAGCGGGTCTCTCGCGAGCATGATTTCGTTTTTGGTAAGGAATGCAAACGAGAATGCTCCCTGCAGCTCCCGGAGGGCACCTGCGATGGCAGCCCGAAGATTTTTTTCTTCCGACTTTGCCACGAGGTGCAGCACGACTTCGGTGTCGCTCGTGGTGCTGAAAATGGACCCGCTGCCCTCGAGCGCGCGCCTGAGGATCAGGGCGTTCGTGATGTTCCCGTTGTGGGCGACGGCAACCTGGCCGAACTTCGTGTTGGCGCAGATCGGCTGCGCGTTCTGTAGTCCGGTTCCGCCGGCGGTTGAGTACCGCACTTGGCCTATTACCCGCTCGCCGAGCGGCAGCTTGGTCGGGTCGGTGAGCAGCGTATTGCTCACGAGCCCGAGCTGTTTCTCAATCGTAATTACCGTACCGTCGAACGCGGCGACACCGCAGCTCTCCTGGCCGCGGTGCTGGAGCGCGAACAGCATGAGGGCCGTGAGGCCGCTCGCTTGCCTGCTCCCGTACACTGCGGCTATGCCACACTCTTCTCTCATGGTGAGTTCTCTCCTTTGGCTTGGTGCTGCTACGGTAGCCCGGCAGCGGAAATAAAACAACCCCGGCCAGAGGCCGGGGTTGTCGCTAGAAAAACTAGAACGTTCGGTCTTTGCCGACCACGAGCTTCAGCTTCTGGGAGAGGATTTCCACGGTGGCCGGGGCTTTCGTTACAACCTTGCCAAACATGGTTAGGGGTTCATTGAGCGGCATTTGAAATTCCAGGCGCTTGCAGCGGATGACCGTGGCGCCGGGAACTTTCTCGAGCCGGCCGGAGACAATGTCTTTACGGTAGCGAAAAATTTGGAACGCCGAGAGGTGCTCGAGCAAGAGGAGGTCGAGGTACCCGTCGGTGGGGTTCGCAATCCCCCGCTCTCCTGAACCCGTCGGCCGCGTGTTAATCATGAGGCCGCCGAGCGCCCTGGTGGAAACGGTGTAGGAGCCGTCCACGCGGATCTGGTACTCCTTCGGCTCCTGGTGGAGCACGCGGTACCCGCCGAGCCAGCCGCCAGCCGAGAGGTCCTGCGACATGGCACCGAACTCGAGGTAGCCCATGAACTGCACGCCGTCGACGGCCGCGACGTCGACGCGCTCGAGCCGGCGGGCGGCAACGTTCTTGACCGCGGTCGCCACGTCCGGAATGCCGAGCACGGTCCCGAGGTAGCTCGTTTCCACGAGCGGGACGAAAGCGAGCGTCATGTCGCGGCTGTGGAGCGCGGCGAGCGCCTGCGAGAACGTCTCGTCGCTGCCGCAGGCCACGAGCGTGGTCGCGCCGCGCGCCGCGGCCGTTTCTACCAAGTCGGAAACGGTGCGGAGCGGCGTTACGCGGGACGACTCTCCGGCCACGCCGAACTCGTTGAGCAGCGCCTGGAGCTCGGTGTGCTGCTTCTCGAACCGGTCAGACGGTACGGCCCGGGGATCGAGGATGTAGAAGTACATACAAACAAATCGCGAAAGAGAAAACCCGGTGGTTTTCCCTCACGGGCACCCATTTCGATGTCGAGATCGAAATGGGAACCCTCGCGGGCTCTCCCTTTCCTGCCGAACGGACCGGCAAAGCCGTTCCGTTCGGTTAAGGTTGCGGAGGGAAGACCAGTTAAATAACTACGGCAGACTCGGAACTGCTTACTCGAGCGGTTCGTTCGCCTCGGCTACCGGCTGGCCCATGGTGCACCGGCCGGACCAGACGGCGCCTTCTTCGACCCGGAGCGTGCCGCAGGTTACGTCGCCGGTCAGACGGGCGCTGCCGAGCAGCACGAGGCCACTCGCCACCCGGATGTTGCCCTTCACGTCTCCGCCAATCTCGGCGCTGCCGGCGGAAATATCGGCCGTAATCTTCGAGCCCTCGGCCGACTGGAACATTTGCGCGGTTTTGATTTTGCCGGTGACCTGCCCCTCAACCCTGACGCTGCCCTCGGAGTTCAGGTCGCCCTGGATTTTTACGGACGGGCCAACGACACTCTCGGCGGAAAAGCCGGCCGTGGGGCCCTGGGTTTCGAATCGATCGCGCATGTGCCTTGGGTTACGGAATAGAATGGTTAGCGTGAGACCTGGCTGCGGTGCTGCTGCTGGGCGTGCGTCACGGCGCCTTGCTCCTCTTCGGTCAGCGGAATTTCGCTCTTGCCGGCCGTTACCCGCTTCGTGTAGGTACGGTTCTGGTCCCGTCCGTGCATGCTCGTGAGCACGACGCCGCTGTCGGAGCTGTTGAGCAGGGCGAGCGAGAAGCTGAAGCTGCCGCCCTGGTCGCCGAACGGGTTGAAGCGCACGAGGCCAACTTTCTGTACGGCTTCGGCCAGGTGGCGGCTAATGTCGTCGAGGTCGCGGACCACGTCTGCGTGTTTGCCGTTCAGGTTCACCACCTCGTCGCCAATCTGTCGGAGCGCGCCCTCTAAATCCGCGCCCGAAGGGCTCTCAAAGAAGCGGCGGCGGAGCTGCTCGAGGGAGCGGAGGCGCAGGTGCGCGTAGGCTGCAAGGAGAACGCCGAGCACGGCGAGCGCGAGCGTTAAAACCGCGATGATGTTGAGGTTTCCGGTCTCCATTGCCGCCGTATTGTACCACCGGCCCCCCTTGCCTTCAACCGTGCCTCGGTGGTAGCATTTGCACGTAACGAAACCAGCATGTCCCAACATCAACACTCTGCCCAAACGGCCCACGCCCACGAGTACGCGGCCATCCGCGGCGACCTCGTCCGTGTCGTAATCTTAAACCTCGTCTACCTCGCGGCGATTCTCGCGCTCTACTACGCCAACAAAAGCAGCCACTTTTTAGATCGCTGGTTCGCCGGTAAGCTGCAGATTTAGCCCGTACCCAAATCCCTCCCCCCGCAGTTTGCGGGGCGGAGGGATTTTCTATTGAAGTAATATACCATATGTGATATACTTACAGTACACTACTATTATTCTCCTCTCCCCATGTCCCCGAAACCAGCGGCCGTTTCCGAACAGCAAAAAATTGGCTCGTTCATCCAAGAGGTTCGCGAAGAGCGGGGCCTAACCCAGTCTGAATTCGCCCGGCTGCTCAGGACGAGCCAGTCGGCGGTTGCCCGCATGGAGGCCGGGGAGCAGAATTTCAGCACGGAAACGCTCGCCAAGGTCAGCCAGGTTTTGAAGCGCGAGATCATCCAGCTCGCCGACCGCTCGGTTTCGTTCCGCATCGAAGGCGGCCGGCGCCTCCACGGGGCCATTTCGGTAAATTCCTCTAAGAATGCGGCCGTGAGCCTGCTCTGCGCCTCGCTGCTCAACCGCGGCACCACGGTGCTGCGCGGCATGCCCCGCATTGAAGAGGTGTTCCGCCTGCTCGAGGTGCTCACGAGCATTGGCGTTCGCGCCAGCTGGGACGGCTCAACCCTCACCCTCGTGCCGCCGAAGCAGCTGAAGCTGAGCGCCATGGACACCGAGGCAGCGGTGAAAACCCGCAGCGTGCTCATGCTCATCGGCTCGCTCGTCCACCGCACCCCCCGCTTTTCCGTTCCCCTCTCGGGCGGCTGCAAGCTCGGCGCCCGCACGGTGCAGCCGCACGAGTACGCCCTCGCGCCGCTCGGGGTGACTATTGACACCGTGCACGACCGCTATGAGGTTTCGGCAAAAAAGCTCCAACCGGCCGACGTCACGCTCTACGAAATGGGCGACACGGTCACCGAGAACGCCCTGCTCGCCGCCGCCGGTATTCCCGGCACCACGACCTTCCGCCTGGCCTCGGCGAACTACATGGTTCAAGACCTCTGCCATTTCCTGCGCGCCCTCGGCGTTGAGTTGGACGGCATTGGCACGAGCACCCTCACGGTCCGCGGCGTGAGCGGCATAGACCGGCGGGTCGAGTACCACGTCGGCGAAGATCCGGTCGAGGCCATGATGTTCATTGCCATGGCCGCGACGACCGGTTCACGTTTGACCGTGAGGCGCTGTCCGACCGACTTCCTCCGCATTGAGCTCCTCCGCCTTGAAAAAATGGGACTGAAAATGAAGATACTGAAACGCTACACGAGCGAGAACGGCTGGATGGAGCTCGCGGACGTTGAGGTCCTGCCGAGCGAACTGCACGCGCTGCCCGGCAAGCTCGAGCCGCTCCCCGGCGGCTACGGCATTAACATAGACAACCTGCCGTTCTTCGTGCCGGTGGCGACGCAGGCGCACGGTAAGACCCTCGTGCACGACTGGGTCTACGAGAACCGCGCCATCTACTTCTTAGAGCTCCAGAAGCTCCGGGCGAACGTCACGCTCGTGGACCCGCACCGCGTCTACGTGGAGGGGCCGACGAAGCTGAAGGGCGCCGAGGTCATTTGCCCGCCGGCGCTGCGCCCCGCAGCCATCATCCTCATTGCCATGCTCGCGGCCGAGGGCACGTCCACCCTGCGCAACGTCTACTCTATTGCCCGCGGCTACGAGGACCTCGCCGCGCGGCTCAAGACCATCGGCGCGCAGATTGAAACCATCCACGGCATGTAGTGTTTAAGAAAGCCGCCCCGTAGTACTACGGGGCGGCTTTTCGCTATACTGCAGGAGAAACAGATCGACCTGAAACAAAACATGCGGCACCACCAAGTTCGTCCGTACACGCACGGCTACCACGTTTACCGAACCTGGCGCCACCTCGCGGTGACGCTCGCTTTCGTCGCGTTGCCGGTCGTGTACTTCCTCCTGTTCACCGGCTTCGCCCGCATTGAGGTTGGACCGCTCCTCCTGGACGCGGTATCGTCTATCGCCCGGCTGTTCGGTGCGTACGCCATTGCGGTTACGTTGGGCTGGCTGCTCGCGGTTACGTTCTACCGCGGCCGCCGCGCCACCGTGGGTTTGCCGGTGTTCGACGTCCTCCAGAGCTTTCCGACTTTCGCGCTCCTGCCGCTCATTACCCTGCTCTGGGGCGGCTCGGATAAAACCATTACGTTCTTCATGGTCATCACCATCATCTGGCCCATTTTCTTTACCGTGGTCAGCCAGCTGAAGCTCCTCAAGCAGGATTGGCGTGAGGCGTCGCAGATCTACGGCCTGTCGGGCTGGCGCTACGTGCGCACCTTCCTGTGGCCGGCCACCTTGCCCGGGCTCATTACCGGCAGCATCATTGGTCTCGGCGAGGGCTGGGAGGCGATCGTGGCCACTGAAATCATCGTTCACGCCCGCGTGGGTTTGGGCGACTTCTTCCAGCGGTCGTCGGGCAGCCCCGGGCTCACCGCCTTCGGCGTGCTCGGCCTCCTGCTCTTCATTTTCTGTTTGAACAAGCTCATCTGGCTGCCGCTGCTCGAGTGGAGCCACCGCCGGAACGAGGACTAGTATGGCCGCAGCCGCCATGAACCAAAACCCGGTCATCTCGTGCCGCGATCTCGGTAAGCGCTTCCAGCTCTACAGCGGAAAGAAGTTTACGGCAATTGAAGGCATATCGCTCGACGTGTACCCGGGCGAGTTCCTCGTGCTCCTCGGCCCGTCGGGCTGCGGCAAGTCTACGCTCCTGCGCATCCTCTCCGGCCTCGACACCGCTTCGGGCGGCGAGGTGGCCTACGACCCCGCCGCGCGCGCCCGTCCCGTGGGCTTCGTCTTCCAGCAGTTCGCGCTGCTGCCGTGGCTCACGGTTGCGGAGAACGTGGCCCTGGGGCTCGGGGCCCGCGGCGAGTCGCCCGAACGGGTGCGCCAGGTTGTGCGCGAGCAGCTCGAGACCTTCGGGCTCTCGAAATTTTCCGAAAGCTACCCGCGCGACCTGTCCGGCGGCATGAAGCAGCGCGTCGGCCTCGCCCGCGCCTTCGCGGTGGACCCCGGGATTATCTTCATGGACGAGCCGTTCTCCGCGCTTGACTCGTTCATCGCCAAAGAGCTGCGCGAGGAGCTCCTCCGCGTTTGGCAGAGCCGGAACGTAACCGTCATTATGGTCACCCACAACATTTCCGAAGCCGTGGAGCTCGCCGACCGCATCGTGGTCATGTCCGCGCGGCCGGGAAAAATTGAGCGCATTGTGCCCAACCGCCTCGCCAGGCCACGGCCTATGCGCGGCCAGCCGGTGTTTGAACTTGAGGACGAGCTCTACCGTTTGGTGAAGCCTTAAATTATTACGGGAAAGTAAACCTACGGTTTTCCTTCCCGTAAACCCTTCTTTTCCCTTTCAGAGAATCGTGCTCGGCGGCGAAGCCACACTCGCACGAACTATGCTTTAAAAAAATCGTGGGATAGAAAAACCCACCGACAGCGTCGGTGGGTTTTTAGTAGCGCGGCTATTTTTCGTCGCAGGCCATGAGCTCGTAGTAGCAGAGGATCGCCGGGCCAACGAGGAGCACCCAAAGGAACTCTTCGAGCGGAAACCGAACGCTGCCGAGCGTTACGTAGCCTATGAAGTGGGTACCCGGAAAGAACCAGTTGCCGTTGAGGTTGGCAACGTACTCGTAGCAAACCGCCACCGGGAGAAAAAAAGCGCCCGCCTTTACGATTTTCGGAATGAGCGACTGGTGCAGCGACAGCAGCGTCCACGGTAGACCAACGATTGCAACGAGTATGAGAATGATGTAGAAGTAGGGAAATTCCAGATACTGGGGAAAGGCGTAGGCGAGGAGCGAGAAGACGGTCGCCGAGCCGAAGGCAATTTTCCAGGAGCGACTGAATTTTTTTGGCAGCACCAGCGTCTTGTCTTTCTCATAGAAGCACTCGTAGAAGGCAATCGCGTAGTAGAAGAACATGAAACCCCACAGGAAGTCATCTATGGGGTAGGCGTTCAGCACGCGGATGCCGAACATGCTCGGGTTGTACCACGAACCGTCCTTGTGCGCCAGGTAGCTCAAGATCGCGGTCCCGGAAACGGTGAACGTCGCGGCGACGGTAAATAGCTTCTGGAAGATTTGAGGTTTCCTGAGCGTGAGGTAAATAGACGGCAGACCGAGGAACAGAAAACCGCTGGCGAGGTAATTTACCCCGAGGGTTAGTGAAAGCAAAAAGGCGATGACGTTCCAGAACAGCAGGAACCAGATTTCGTAGGTTTTCATTCGATGTTTGTGTCGCGCGCGGAGCCTTTGGGTCAGCGTACCACGGTGCGGGTCAAAATAAAAAGTGAAAAACCCACCGACGCTGTCGGCGGGTTTTCGTTTCTTGGTGTTCGAGCGTACGTTATTGGGCACAGCGCCCAATCACGGCGTCGATGAAGTCGATGACGGGGATCGCGAGTTTCCCGATTTCCTCGAGGTGCTTGTCGTACAGCAGGCCGTTCGGTTTGCTCTTTCCGAGCACATCGTCCAGGAACCTGCTGTAGTTTATGTCTGCCTCGACCAAGGTCAGGAACTGACCGGCGAGATCGGGTTCGCAGTCCTGGTACGTACTGATTACGAACTGCCTCGAGTCGTCTCCCCGGATCAGTTTTTTCGCCCAGAGAAATTTTCGGGCGACATGTACCGGGGCCTCGAGCAGCTTCTGCAGGTGCCGCAGCCGTTCGCCTTCCGAAAGCGTGCCTCCCCGGACGTGGCGTTTCCGGAGCGAGCCGACCTTCCGCAAGCTGTACTCCCGAACTTCCGCGAACCGGTCTGCGCTTTCTTCAAGCTTGAGCAGACCACAAACAGTCTGGCCAGCACCGCTTTTCTTGATAGCGCAACCAGCATTTTCGCACGTACCGAGATGGTCAGCGAAGCTCCGGCTAATCGTGTGGTCGCCGCGGGCAGCCTCATCGTCGCGCACGAGAATGACCTCGAGCGGGACGAAGAGCTGAGCCGCATGCTCCGTCGCATTGCGGGCAGTTTTGAATACCGATTTTTGCGCATCGCTCGCGTATACGGCGACGATGTCAAAGTCACTCCGAATCCCGATGCGTCCGCTAGCCACGGTCCCGCAAATGCTCGCGGCGAGAATACCAGCCTGAGCGCCGAACGTGACCGAAACGAACTCTCGTACATCGCCGAAGCTTTCAATCCTCGGCACCTTCCCGTGGTGTATTTCTTCAAACGAGAATACTCTTCCCATGTCTTTCCTCCCTTTGTCGAACACGCTACCGTAGCAAAATTTTAAGAATTGTTCAAGGCCAAAGCAAAACCCCGCCCGGTTGGTCCGAGCGGGGGTTTGGTTGAAACTCTTGGTTAGGGTGACGTCACCCTAGATGGTCTTTCCGCCGGTAAGCAGAATAACAACAATGTTGAACGCGTTGAACGCCAGGTGGGCGAAGACGACCACCGCGAGCGGCTTCAGTATTTTCCCTTTCCACCCGCCGGCTTTCAGATACATGCCGCAGTAGAGTAGCGCGCCGGTTACCTGCGTCACGCGGTTCCCGCCGTCGTGAATGTAGGAGAATAGCAGTGAGAATCCTACCGCCGTGCCAATTACCGCCAGCGATCCCGACTTCACTAACCTTGTCGGAATGGCGAGGGGAAGACGAAATCTGACTTCCTCCCAAACTACCACCCAGACGAGCCACGAGACCACGCTCCATGACAGAGGCGATATCACAATCGGAATTTTTCCGGCCCGCGCTGCCGTGACGGGAATGCCCAGCGCTCGCATGCTAAAGCCAATTATGTAGCTCAGCAGCAGGTCAGCTAGCAGGATCAACAGAACGAAACGTATCAGCTTCCAGCCGGAGGCTTCGTCCTTAAACCACGCAAAGAGTTTACTCACAATGAACTTCCTCCTCAGAACATTTAGAACATATATTTATATCATAGATTTTCGTCTTAGTCAAGACTAAAATAAAAAATTTAGGTGCTTTTGGCGAAAATTTAGAACCGTTTAAAAAAATAAAACTGAAGTTTTTTTAAAAATGAAACCAGAAAAGACCGTCCGAAATTCGGACGGTCTTTTCTGGTGGACCTGGGGGGAATCGAACCCCCGCCCCGGCAATGCGAATGCCGTGCACTACCACTATGCGACAGGCCCACACCTCGGAGGGAACACCCCATTCGGGGTTTTCCCTTCCGAACCTCCCTTTCCCAAATTGTATCAGCGGTCTGGAATGAATCCCGACCGCTGACGCTATCGAGATAGACCAAAAGCCGCTAAAAACCTAAGCTATGGTAGCGTAATACCTTCGGTAAGTAAATAGTTTTTCCGCATGCTCAAAGTTAAGGTCGTTGCCCTCGGAAAGTACAAAGAAGCCGCTTACAAAGAACTCGAGGCGGAATTTTTGAAGCGGCTCAAACCGTTCGCGAAAATAGCAATCACCGAGCTGCCCGAGGTTCCCTACCGCGATGGGCAAGACCTAGGCGCCGTAAAGCTTCACGAAGCTGAAAACATCCGCAGGCAGGTTTCCGAAGGCAGTATTTTGATTTTGCTCGAGGAGCGCGGCAAAACATACGACTCCCCTGCCTTCGCGCAATTTTTAAAACGCGAAGGCGAGAGCGGCCGTGAACTGATCTTTGTGCTCGGCAGCGGAATTGGTTTGCACCCGTCGCTGCGAGACAGCTCCGATTACGTTCTCTCCCTCTCTCCCCTCACCTTCCCCCACAACCTGGCCCGCGTGGTGCTGCTCGAGCAGCTCTACCGTGCCGGAACAATTCTTGCCGGCAAGGACTACCACAAGTAGCTACAAAAAAGCCCCGTCAATCGACGGGGCTTTTTATTTTGTTCAGTTTTCGTCCGCTGCGAGCCTGGTTTCCGCTGCGGCAGCGCCGAGCAGCACCCACAGCGCCATTTCTGTAGGCACAATGGTGTAGAAGTAGTGGTCGAACTGCATGAGCACAAGGACGCAGACTATTGCTCCGGCGAGGGCGGCGGTAGTCGCATTCCCCTCTTTCCGGGCTAGCTTTCGTAACAGCAGCGCGAGAGGATACAAAACCATAATCAGCAAAAGTGCCGCTGCCGGCAGGCCAAGTTCTGCAGCGGTCAGTAAGAAGTAGTTATGAATGGGCTGAGTCTGGTCAGACCGCAGCTGGACCGGGCTCAGGCGTTTCATGTGGAGCAGGCTCTCCCCTGCTCCCGTACCGAAGATCGGGTTCTCTTTTACGAGGTGCACTCCGATCTGGTTGTAGATCTTTCGCTCAGCGACGGCACTGTCTTCAGCTGTGGCCCTCGTCTTTAGAAACGGCAGCAGGGTTAGCGCGCAGATTCCAAAGATTGCGATCGTTCCCAGAAAAGAGATAAGTATTCGTTTGTTGGTGGCCAGCTGGAAACGTTTCATGAGGAACAATCCAGCCAATATCCCAACAATGCTGCCGGCTATGGCAGTTCTTGAGAAGGTCAGGAAAATTAGTAGCGAGCAGCAAAAGCCGGCAAATATCAGAAGACCCAGTTTTATGGTTCCCTGTACCTTCACGCTTTGGGGTACTAGCAGCGAGAGGACTATGGCAGCCAGTCCCCCAAGGACGTTCGGATGCGGGAATGTTCCGTAGGATCGAATGAACTTCGATCCAAGAACCTCTAGTTTAGCTATCCCGGTGTTCCATGTGAAAACTTGCTGTTCACCTATTTGGCTTAAACCAAAGGGATGTTGCATGTGGAACTGATATAAAGCCAATCCAAACTCAAATATGACTAGAAAGATAGCAAGGTAAAAAACACTCTTTCTAAATCCCCTTTCTATAAGGAGGGTTTTTGATGTTTCATATGCAACAACCCAGATAAGGATTCGAAGTACGAAATACCAGTCGAATAAGCGGAAATTAAGTAAGTGAATAAGTGAACCTACGCCTAAGACTATTAGAAACCACGTGGTGATAGACTTCGCCACGTGGTATTTATCAACACCACGTGACCAAAATGTAAAAAAAGACGAGAGTAAAATAAATAAATCGCTTAAATATAAGGAATATGATAGAAAATCAGAAAAAATACCTGTGGAAAAGCTGTGCTTAGTTAAAAAAACGTAATGGATTTGCAAAAATATAGCAGAAATAAAGAAAAAGAAAAATATTTTCCCTATATTTAAGGGATTTATTGTCATTATTGTAAATTTCTGATAATCTATTTTATACACGTATGTAAAGTATATTCAAAGTGGCAATCCCAGACATTGTTTCTGACGTAATGAGCGAAATGCGGGCGAGGGGATACAGTATTTCTGAGATCGCACGCAAAACCTCGTTGCCAGTTTCAACGGTATGGAACCATACCCACGGGATACCGGTACTTCCACAGTACCGAGAGCGGATAGAGCGGCGCAAGCGAATGAGCACAGAGAATGCCATAAAACGCCGGGATCAATCCTTTGCGCTGGCTAGCCAGCTCGTACCGCAGCTCGATGCCCGTACCCTAGCGGCGGCGGTAGCCATGCTCTACTGGGCGCACGGCTCAAAAGTTGATTGCAGCTTCACCGCAGCTGACCCAGAGATGCTCGGTCTCTACATTGTAGGATTAACAACGGCGTACAATGTGAAACCGGAAGACATTGAATTTATCGTCAGGTCGCCTAAGGGTAGGGGAGTGTCTGCCGTTTCTTTTTGGGAGATGGAACTCGGTCTGCGAAAGGGGAGTGTTTCCCGGTGCTACGAGCGGGGGAGCCGCGGACGCAGCCGGAACGAGTGCGGCTCGCTGACCGTCCGCGTGAGGCGCGGCGGCTTGCTCCGCCAGACGTTTCATGGTATAAGTAGGCGAGTCCTTCGGCTCGCAACCGATGCCGCGGTAACGGCAAAAGACAACCCCTTGTAGCTCAATGGATAGAGCAGCTCCGTCCTAAGGAGACGATGGGGGTTCGATTCCCTCCGGGGGGACCAACGAAAGACAAAAACGCATGGAACCAGATCTACGCCACCAGCTCGACGAAGTCAACGCGAACCTCATTGCCATTCGCATGCAGGGGCGAAAGCGCACCGCGCTCGTGCGCGGCATCCTCTCCGGCATGGGTTCGGTCATCGGTGTGGCCATTATGCTGACCATCATCGGCTGGGTGCTGAACACCGCCGGCGTCATTCCGGCGTTCAAGCGGCAGGCCGACGCCTGGCGCCAGACCCTTGAAGACGTGAAGCGGGCGAGGTAAAATACATCCCACGGGCCATTGCCCGCCTTCCCGGCGGGAAGTCGGGTAAACTCATTTGGTATCCGCCCGACCGGACGACTCCGGTCGTTCGGGCGGGGAGCGCCTCCATGTATACGGTTTACGTTTTGCGAGACCTTGATGGAAAGTTGTATAAGGGTCTGACGAACAACCTTGAGCGAAGGCTTGCGGAACATCGGTCTGGTCATACGCGAACTACCGCACGTATGAACAAGGTAGAGGTTGTATATACAGAACAGTTCGATACCTTTGAACCCGCGAGAATCCGTGAAGTCTACCTGAAAACAGCGGCTGGCAGAAGGTTCCTGAAAAGTAGGTTACATACGGGCCATTAGCTCATTTGGTAGAGCGCTTCCATGGCATGGAAGAGGCGACCGGTTCGAATCCGGTATGGTCCACCAGACTTCGCTGAAGCTACGTCCGGTTTGAACGTCACCCGTAGATTCGTCGAAGCTTGGATGCACAAACAGATCCTCCGAAGCCTTGGCGTAGGGGGGTCCACCAGAAAAATCCCCGCCTGCCGGCGGGGATTTTTCTGTATGCGAAAACCCACCCCAGAGACAGGGTGGGTTAGGGGAATAGGAAGAGCGAGAGAACTTTCTCGATAATTTCCCGTTCAGAAATACGAATGGGAAAGCGCATTTGCGGCGTACCGTTATGCTTTCGGCTCGACTGGCGCCTCCGATCAGCCGACACGGTAATTCCGAAGTGAACGGTTCTAATTTTCCCCTTAACTATCATCCGGACCGTGAAGTCGATGCCCTTGCGGTCGAAGCCGCGGCTGTTCGGCTCGTGGCGGATGACTTTCCGAAAGACCCGATCATGCCAGCGGTCGCGCGCGTTTTTGAGAACGCGCTCCGTGCGTAACTCCATCATTCTGCCAGCCTCTGACATGAGGTTGCTGCGTTGGTTCGCGTCGTCGGTATTTTCGAGCGCAACGAGGAGCGCCCGGCGGTACATACTCCATTCCGGTTCGGTCATGGCCCCTCCTTGGTCGAGCCGGTTACCGTAACATTCGCCCCGCGCCTTGTCCAGGGCGTTTGGGAACGGTACTATAGAGGTACATTAAGCACGTTCGCATGCCTAAGCCCGCGCGGAAACCGAAGTACCTGAGCGACAAAGACCCCTGGATCCTCGCCGAAGAGATTCCGGATATTGATTTTCACTTCGCCCAGATTTGGCTGTCGAGCTTCGCGAATGACCTCGAGCGCACCGTGGGCCGCAACTACCGCAAGGTCCTCTGCGTGCACCGCGGCTACGGCTTGAAGTTCTACTATGGCGAGCGCGACTCTGACGCGTTCGCCAAGCACGTGCTCGGAAAAATTCTGAAGAACCCCAAGTTCGGCGACCGCATCAACGGACAGATCCGCGCGCACTCAAAGAAATTGAAACAGCTGTCGCGCACGCTTGAACCGGAACGCCTGAAAAAAATGTCGAACGCCCAGCTCGCCCAGCTGCTCCGCACGCTCGACGCGGTGCACAGCGAGCTCTACACCTGGGGCTGGCTGCCGAACGCGGTCGACATGTTCCACGGAAACTTCACCGGCTACCTAAAAACAGAGCTCGGCAAGCGCCTCCCGAAGGCCGAGGTTAACTCCGCGCTCGTGGCGCTGACCGCCACGAAAGAAAAAAGCGTACTGCAGCAGGAGCACGAATCCTTCCTCGGTATTGTCGCCCTCAAGCAGCGCCGCGCCCCGGCGGCCGCGTACGAGCGGGCGCTCGAGAAGCATTTGGAAAAGTACTTTTACTTCAAGTACCTCTGGCTCGGCAAGGAGGGCGTGTACACCCGCGGCTACTACGATGCCGAGGTCAAAAAGTTTATGAAGAGCGGGGAGTCGGCCTCAGAGCTCCTGAAGAAAGAGAACGCGGCGCTCAGCGGCGCGCTCAAGGAGCGGTCGCAGCTGCTTAAAAAATTGAAGCTGCCGAAGAACGTCGCCCACTCCTTCAACGTCTACGCTGAATTTGCAGTCACGAAGCTGTTCCGGCGCGACGCCCAAATTTACTGGTCGTACCGCATGGGCGGGCTCTTCCACGAGCTTTCGATCCGCCTCAAGGTTCCGGCCATGGACCTGCGCTTCAGCTTGCCGGGCGAGCTGCAGGGCTACCTGCAAGCCGGGGTACTGAGTACCGCAGAAAAACAGCTGCTTAGGCAGCGGACCAAGTACTGCGCTTACTACTTGGAGAAGCGCGTTGACCACGTGGTGCTCGGCAAGGACGCCGAGCGGTTGGAACGCTCGGCGAAACAGAAGCAGGTGGCCGACGTCAGCGAGCTGTTCGGGCAGACCGCGTGCCTGGGCAAGGTCACCGGCACGGTGCGCATTGTCAACGACGTAGCCGACATGAGGAAAATGAACCGCGGCGACATTTTGGTCAGCATTGCCACGAACCCGGACGTGGTGCCGGCTATGAAGCTCGCCGGCGCTATTGTGACCGAGCAGGGCGGCATAACCTCGCACGCGGCCATTGTTTCGCGCGAGCTCGGCACCCCGTGCGTCATTGGTACGAAGGTGGCGACGAAAGTTTTGCGCGATGGGGACACGGTAGAGGTCGACGCGAACGAGGGCGTGGTGCGGGTCGTGAAGCGGGCGGGGAAGTAACTAACAAAAGACTATGGCTGATTTCAACCAGGAGCAGGCCGACGAGCGGCAGCGACAGCGGCGGCTGCGCATCGAACGCATCCGCGACGACTTCACCGCAATACTGAATGACCACTACGAAGAGTTTCCCCGGGGCGAGGCGGCGGAGCACGAGCTCGAGGGGCGCATCGTCGACCGTCTCAAGGAAGTTGAACGCGGCATCGACACCTTCATCGGCGAACTTCGCCGGAGCATGAACACCTAGAACTCTGCCCGGGCGTTGAAAGAAAACGTCGGCCGTGGTAAGGTATCCCAAGACCGGCGGGATGTAGTATACCGGTAGTACACACGCTTCGGGTGCGTGGAGACCGGGTTCGATTCCCGGCATCCCGACCACGGGTGAATCGTCCTTGCGGCTTCCATGTTCTGAACTTGGTCCAGAACATTGCAGCCTTCAGGACGTTCTCCCTCTTCCCCAAAATCTCCTTCGGAGTTTTTGGGGACCCCATTTAGACCACCCGAGAAAATGGGGACCCCGGTGAACAAGAAACAATTGCACAACGCGCCGCTTCTAAAGAAGCGGCGCGTTGCGGTTGAGGATAGCTCTCTATGAATGCTAGGATTCGGCCATGGGCAAACAGGTTAGCGTAAACCGCCAGCTCGTAACGTACGAAGACAGCGGAACCGGCGATCCGGTGGTTTTTCTGCACGGCTGGCGATCTTCAAAAGAAGCATGGACCGGGACCGTGAACGAACTGTCGAAGCGGGGCAATGCCCGGCGCTTCATTGCCGTCGACCTGCCCGGGTTCGGGGGCAGTCCGGCGCCGAAAGAGCCGTGGAGCGTCGGCCGGTACGCCGAACTCCTTGCCGGCTTTCTCTCTGAACTGAAGCTCGGTCCGGTCGTCCTCGTCGGCCACAGCTTCGGCGGCCGCATCGCCATTAAGCTCGCCGCGACCCAGCCAACGCTCGTACGAAAGCTCGTGCTCGTCGACAGCGCCGGCATTCCCATGGACCGCGACCGGAAGCAGTTCTTTGCGGCCATCGCGAAAATCGTGAAGCCGCTGTTTCGGCCTACCTTCATGCAGCCGCTCCGCCGCCAGCTCTACCGGGCCATTGGCGCAGAAGACTACGTCGCCACCCCCGAGCTGACCCAGACGTTCGTGAACACGGTGGGCGAGGACCTCACGCCGCTCTTGCCGAACGTCGTGCAGCCCGCGCTCATTGTCTGGGGGAGCGAGGATCTCGACACGCCGCCCTCGTACGCCGAGCTCATGCGCCGGCAGATCCCGAACGCGACGCTGCGCGTCATTCGCGGTGCGGGCCACTTCCCGTTCGTCGACAGGCCAGATGAATTCGTCCAGGTAATTGCAAATTTTATCTAATGCGTTTCGCGCCGTTCTCCGTAGTGCGCTACCAGCTTTACCTCTTCCAGCTCGAGGGCTACGAGGTTTTTCGGTACCTGAAGCTCCTCGCGCAGCGTGGCTTCGTGCCGCCGCGCTCCCTGCTCCGCAAGCGGCTCGTGTGGACGCAGAAGGCCGCCGCCATTTTCACGCTGTCAGCCCTCGCCGTTTTTGCCGGGGCCGCCTGGGCCACGGCGGCCGCGGCGCGCGCCGGCCAGGTGCCGCAGTGGCGGGCCATGGCCGTTTTCGTTCTCACGGTGTGGCTCGCCTCGTTCGCCTCGTTCGCCTTTTTTATACTCGCCTCGCTCGTGCTCTGGCCGCTCGAGTACCTGCTCCGCCGTTCCGCGTACGCGCAGGCCCGGCGCAAGCTCGCGGGCTTGCCGAACGTAAAAATCGTGGCCGTGGCCGGCAGCTTCGGCAAGACGACCATGAAGCAGGTGCTCGGCGCCGCGCTCGCGGCGAAGCTCCGCGTCTACGTTACGCCCGACAGCGTCAACACGCCGCTCGGAATTGCCCGGTGGGTTGCGGGGCGGGTGCCGCGCGACGCCGAAGTTTTAGTTATTGAAATGGGCGAACACTACGAGGGCGACGTGCGGGAGCTGTGCGAGCTAGCCACCCCCGATGCGGCCGTCATAACCGGGATCAACGCCGCGCACGGCGAGCGGCTCGGTTCTGCCGAGGCGGCCGTACGAACCGTTTTTGAAGTGGTGCGCTACGCGAAGCCCGAGGCCTTCGTGCTCCTGAACGCCGACAGCACCCCCGTGACAAGCCACGCCGCCGAGCACCTCGGCGGCCGCGCCCACGCGTGGTACTCGGCGAGCGGCCGGCCGGAATTTCCGCTCAGCGTTTCGTCGAGCTTCGACCAGCAATCGCTCACCCGCACCGTGCGGGTCGAGCGGGACGGGCACCTGCTCGCCACGGTCCTCTGCAGCATCTTGCCGCGCTACGTTGCCGGCAATATTGCCGCCGCGCTCCTGCTCTGCGAGCGGTTCGGGGTAGGCGCGGCGGCCGCGTCCGAGCGGCTCTCGAAGCTGCCGGCCGTAAAGCACCGGCTCGAGCCCATCCGCGGCGCGAGCAACGTCCTCGTCATTGACGACAGCTACAACGGCAACCCCGACGGCGCGCGTGAAGCCACCCTGCTCCTGAAAGAGTTCACCGGCCGCCGTAAAATCTACCTGACGCCCGGGCTCGTGGAGCTCGGAGCAGAGACGGCCACCGTGCACCGCGAGATTGGCCGCGAACTCGGGTCTGCCGCCGACGTGGTTATCCTCGTTCAGAATTCGGTGACGCCGTACATTGCCGAAGGCCTTGCGGCTGTCGGCTTCCCGAAAGAAAATATTCGCTGGTACGAGTCGGCGCCCGCCGCGCACGCGGATTTGAAAAACGTGCTCCGCGAAGGCGACATAATTCTCTTCCAGAACGACTGGGGAGACCAGTATACTTAATTGGCGAGGAAACGTTGTTTCCCCGCCAAGCCACCCTTTCCTATAAGCGTTTCAACGAGGTCGGAGTGAATCCGACCTCGTTGAACTTTTTCTGCAGAGCCGACAGCACGCCCTGATGTAGAATGATGCTACATTATGATCAACACATTTTCTATTCTAAGGAACAAGTGAAGATTCACGTCGGTTCAAAAAATATTTCTAAGGTCGGCGCCGTTGAGAACGTCGTGAGGCGGTACGAAATGTTCGAAGGCGCCGAAGTTCTCGGCGTTGAGGTGCCGGTCGAACAGTTCGGCCACCCGAAGAGCTTGGAAGAAACCGTGGCCGGCGCGGTGGCGCGGGCGAAGACAGCACGTTCCGGCGCCGATTTCGGTTTCGGGCTCGAGAGCGGGTTGCTCGCCGTGCCGCAGTCCAAGACCGGGTACATGGAAGTCGCGGTCTGCGCCATTTTCGACGGGATAGAAATTCACCTCGGGCTGTCTTCGGGGTTCGAGTGGCCGAAGGCCGTTATAGAAAAAATTCTGCACGCCGGGCTCGACGCGAGCCAGGCGGTCAGGGAAGCGAGGCTCACCGAGCACGAGAAGCTCGGAAATACGGAAGGCGGCATCATCGGCATGCTGACGGGGGGCAGGGTCAGCCGCCAGGGCAAGAACGAAGATGCGGTAATCATGGCGCTCATCCACCTTGAGCACCCGCACCTCTACTGATCCGTTCGCAGAAGAATTCCCCACCGCGCGGTGGGGAATTTTATTGACCGCGCAGACCGGCCGTAATAGACTAGGCTGTTCGCAAGGAGGAATGGACATGGAACGTCCGGATTTCGTTGACAGTTTCATCGCTGCGGCGCAGGTCGCTGCAATCAGATCGCTCGCAAAAGCAGACGGCTGCAGCCGCGATCAGCTAACCGAGCTGATCGTTCGGTACCGGTTGCTCATTGGGTCGAACTTCGCGGTTTGGCTCGCGGCTACCTGGCTCGGGTGCGGCTCGGAAGAAGCCCGCGCCGCCTGCCACGGCAACCTCGTGTGCGAGGTGAACGGCGACCACCCCGGGATGCTGGATGCTTTCGCGCGGCAGGTTTCCGGGTACGACGACGTCGTGAGACGGGTGCAGAGCGGGCTCGTGGCGGGGAGGGCTGTTGCGCGCGATATTACCGCGCGCATCTGCCTCGACCGCGACGCCGGCGGCGGACTGTTCGGCTTAACCGTGCTCACCTACCTCGAGTGCGCGTCAGCTTGCTTTATCCCCGCGCTCGAGAAGGCTGGGGCCGTACTCGGGTTTGCAAACTTCGAGTACGTGGAGTGCCACGGCGCGGCTGATGCGGCCCACGCCGTAGAGCTGGCGGGCGCGGTGTGGGACGAGCGATTCTTTCGGGGTATCCACGGGGCGGAGCCGACAGAGCTCGCCGGATTCCGCGAGGCAGACAGCCTCGTCCACATTATCTTCGACGCTAGCTGAAGCTGGCCGGCCCGACACTCGTGTCGGGCCGGCTTCTTCACTCGTTCGACTTTTTTCTCTATATTTGGGAAACTGCACGTGTAACAGATTTGTGAAACTACAGAAATGAAACAAACCATTGGCATCTTCTTCGGCAGCCGGAGCGCCGAGCACGACGTATCCATCATTACCGCGCAGTTCGTGGCCTCGGTCTTGCGCAAGCTCGGGTACCCCATGGTTCCCGTCTACGTCGGCAAGCGGGGCGAGTGGTACGTGGCCGAGGAGCTCGGGCTGCTCAAGACGTTTGCCGCAGGCACCGAGATGCAGCCGGCGTGGGGGCGTTACTACCTGGACCTCGAACGCTCGCGCGGCAAAATGGTTTTTAAGCAGAGCGGGTGGTTCGGCAAAACGCTCACGGTCGACCTCGTTTTTCCGACGTTCCATGGAACGTTCGGCGAGGACGGCACGTTCCAGGGTCTCTGCGAAATACTGAACGTGCCGTACGTCGGCTGCGGCGTGGCGGCTTCGGCCATTGCCATGGACAAACAGCTGACGAAAGCGGTCGTGGCCCAGGCCGGCTTGCCGGTTGCCACCGAGGTTTCGGTCACGAAAGGGGAGTGGGGGGCGTCGCGCGCGCAAGTTCTCCAGCACATCCGCGAGCGCGTGCCGTTCCCCGCGTTCGTGAAACCGGTGCACCTCGGCTCGTCTATCGGCATTTCGAAAGTGGCGACGCCGGAGGGTGAAGACCTCGGGCAGCAGCTCGACGTGGCGTTCCACTACGACAGCAAGGTCATTGTCGAGCAGGGCGTGCAGAACCTCATGGACGTGACCTGCTGCGTTCTTGGCAACGATCAGCCCAAGGCTTCGGAGCTGCAGGAGTCGGTGTTCGGCGCCGATCTGCTCGACTTCGACGCGAAGTACCTCGACGACGGCGGAACGCAGACCGGCCAGCTCTCGAAGAACGTCGTCATTCCCGCGCGGCTGCCCGAGCACGTCACCATGGCCATCAAAGAGGCCGCTAAGAAAGTGTACCGGGCGCTCGGCTGCAGCGGCATTGCGCGCGTGGATTTTCTCTACGATCAAAAGTCCATGATGTTCTACGTCAGCGAGGTAAACCCGCTGCCGGGTACGCTCTACAACCACCTGTGGAACCGGAGCGGGGTGTCGAACGAGCAGCTCGTCGAGCAGCTCATAACGCTTGCGAACGAACGGCACACCGCCGAGCAAGAGCTGACGCGGACGTTCAACTCCGCAATCCTGACGTCCCTCAAGGGCGGCAAGCTCGGTCCGAAATTGAACCGGTGATTGTGAAGAACCTGCTCGCGAGCATTCCACGCGGAACATACTCCCACGCCGCGGGCTGCGATGAAGCCGGCCGCGGCGCGCTCGCCGGTCCGGTGGTTGCCGCCTGCGTCGTGTGGGACATAACCGCGCCCAGCGCCGATTGGCACCGGCGCGTGCGCGACAGCAAGCTCGTGCCGCCCAAGGAACGCGAAGAGCTCTACGGGTACATAACGTCGGCCGTTGCGGCGTGGGGCGTGGCGAGCCGGGCGGTTTCCGACATTGAGCGGCTCAACATTCACCGCGCAACGCTCGAAGCCCTGCGCGACGCGGTGCTCGCCGCCTCCGTCAGCGTTCCGAGCGGTTCCACCGTTGAGCTCGTGGTCGACGGCAAGTTCGGCATTGAGCGGAGCCCGTGGCCGCAGCGGGCGGTAGTCGACGCCGACGCTACCCACTTCGCCGTGGCCGCGGCTTCCATTCTCGCCAAGGTGACGCGCGACCGCCTGCTCGTGCAACTTGGTCGGCAGTTCCCCGGCTACGGCTTCGAGCAGCACAAGGGTTACGGAACGAAGCAGCACGCCGCGGCCATTCGCGATCTCGGCATGTGCGACTACCACCGCCCGTCTTTCTGCACCCGCGTCTTGGCAGGTTGATAGTAAGGGCGGTTCTCTCTATAATGTTCGGGCGCGGAAGAGTGCCAGAGTGGTCGAATGGGCCGCACTCGAAATGCGGTGTATCCGCAAGGGTACCGTGGGTTCGAATCCCACCTCTTCCGCCAAGAGAGCCTGTTATCAAACAAGACCTGAATACCCCAAGACTCAATTGTAGATTTTTTGCTGTAACTATTAACTAATAAACTGTCATGCTTTCAAAAAGGAAGATTGAAATTTTTGCAGTTATCGTATACACATTTTTTACACTTAAGATTGCATATCCTTTTTTGTATTATTCTGTTCCAAATACTTGGGGTGAGTTTCTGGATACGCGCGAAATGTTTATTTCGTTTAATAATAATTTAATCGGACTCTGCGTCGGAATTTTTTTGAATATCTTATTAATTTTATACTTTAAACTCCTGACAAAAAAATATGAACTAATTGCAATAATTATTTATACAGTTATCAATCTCAAATTATTGTCCATACCATTTTTATCTTTTAACACCACTTTTGGTGGAACTAGTATTTATAATGATTTTTCTCCAAATTTTAGGCTACTAACTCTTTTTGTCGGATTATTTTTAAACACTTCATTAATAGTTTATTGGTTGAGAAGGGATATGAAATTAAACCCTAAAGATTGATTATGAACTTACACGAATTTATTAGGGATGTAATAATTGAGTTGGATACTGCTGTGGAAGAAGCAAGAACTGAAACCAAAAGAGACATTCATTTTTATGATACAAAAGACCAAAGGACCGTTGAGTTTGATATTGCAGTTTCAGTTGAATCAACTGATTCTGCTAACGGTAAAGCAGGGATAACAGTCTTACACTTCGTTGAAGCAGGGGGTGGAATTAATTCTGAAACGAAAAATTCTACTGTGAGCCGCATAAAATTTGGTATTCATATTGATAGAAAAACTAAGAGCGAAAAAAACCAGCTGGAAAAACAGTATTGAAATTTTAGATTCGATCCTCGTGCCTAAAGTCTTTTTGTCCGAACTCTCAAAAATTCCTTACAATATCTTTAAACTGGTGGTGCTAGACTTGAGTACACCGCCGCGGCCGAGAAGTGCTAATCTGGAACTAGTGGCGTGTGGCTCGAAATAGCA
>CAZLPF010000008.1:0-50912 GCA_964561365.1 uncultured Candidatus Saccharibacteria bacterium
TGACGAAGTTGAGGTGTCTGAAGAATCCGCCGTGCCGGCCGGCAGCGCGCATGACGAAGAGGTTGAAGTCTTGGACGAGACAGCACCCGGGCCTGGTGCAGCGGACGATGAAGTTGAGGTCCAAGAGGAGACGGTCGCACAGCCGGCCGGGAACGATGAAGAAGTTGAGGTTTTAGATGAAAGCGCGCCGCTGGCCGGTACCGGTGACGAAGAGGTGGAGGGCACCGAGGACCAGGTTGCCGACGAATCGGAAATTGAGAACGAAGAGGTCGACGCCAGCTCGGGCGGTTCAGGTTCGGAGGATGAAGAAGTTGAGGTTTTGCAAGAAGCTGCTGAAACCGGCGGCGGTTCAGGCGGCGGCACCGTGGGTACCCAAACAAACTTTGGCGGCGCGGCCGCGCTGGGAACCGCGGCCTCGGGCTTGCGCTACGACGACATTGTCCGCGCCCAGCAGCCGTCGGGATTGCAGTACGCAGACCTCGTACGTGCGCAGCGGCCCTCTGGCCTCCGGTACGCCGACGTCGTGCAATCGCAGCAGGGGAGCAGCACCGAAGCCTCGGGGGCGACGTATACCGTGGAGCGCGGCGATACGCTCTCGAGCATTTCGCAGCGGCTCTACGGCGACGCGAGCCGCTGGCGGGAAATATTCAAGGCGAACCTGAACGTCGTACAAAACCCGCGGCTGCTGCGCACGGGGTCGGTGCTCACCATCCCCGGCGCCCTGCCCCGCACGCCGCCGCCGGCGTCTGCCAGCGCGGCAGCTGCGGCCTTTCCGAGCGGCGGCACCTACGCCGTCCAGCGCGGCGACACACTCTGGGATTTAGCGGGCCGCTTCTACGGCGACAGCCGGGCGTGGACTACCCTCCGCGACGCGAATATCGGGAAGTTCAGCGACCAGTACTCGCTCGGCGTCGGCACCCGCCTCGCGGTACCGGCGAACGTAACGTCCCGCGCGGCGCCGCCCGCGCAGGCCGCCGCGTCCCGCGCCCGTGCGCCCGCAGCGCCCCGCGTTACGGCGGCCGCGAGCGCTCCGGTAGTCAGCACGTACGTCGCCCCGGTGCAGCAGCCTGTGGTCAGGCCCTCGGTCACGGACGTCGGTAGCGACGACGAGGTTGAGGGTGTAGAGTAACGAAGTGCCAAGCAGCATTAACGGCCCCGAAACTAAAAAACCATGGACAAGAAAATCTACTACATTATTGGCGCCATTGTGCTCATCGTGGTCGCCATAGCCCTGATCCGCACGCCCCGCTCGGATGCCCCCGCTACCGGAACCAAGATTGAGAAGAGCAAAACCCCGGCCGTTGATCCGAACGAGCCCGAGGTTGAAGCGGCCGAATAGTCAGTAGGGCTCGCTTAGTAAATGCCCCGCCTTTGGCGGGGCATTTACTTTTTTAAGAATATGTGCTAAAATAATTTAAGAAAGAGTTCGGAAAGAAACAAAATGGTTCGAGCATTTGCCGTCTCCAACATCCGCAGCTACCTCAGTAGTGCATGAGCGAGCCTTTTGCATTCCTGAGGTTTTTGGTACGGTTGTGGTAGCAAACATTCCCCTTGAAAAAATAAAAGAACAGTATGCGTAATACAGGTTCCCCCAGCTCCGCCGCTCGCGCGCTCCACCGCACGAGGCTCGGTGCAACTTTTGCCTTCGTCGCCGCGCTCGCCCTGAGCGTTTCGAGTTTCGGGTACGCCGGCAGCGCCCTGGCCGCGAGCACGGTCCCGTCCAGCAAAGCCGCGTCCGGGGCCCAGGTCCGGGGAACCGTTACCTACGCTCCGGTTACCTTGACCTCAGCCACGAATACGAGCCTCAAGATCGACATTCAGGCCCTCTCGGTTTCCGGCGCCGCCTGGACGTACCAGCTCACCTGGAAGCGCACCTTGGACCGTACCGGCACGCTCGTGGTTAACTCGAAAGACAAGACCGTCACCGCCCTGACCTTGGACCCGGTGAGCAGGGAGGGGACCGCGGTACTGACACTGAACCCCGGTACCCGCTACCGCATCGAGTTCTACACGCAGCCGGGCAAGCAGGGAAACCTGCTGCTCAGGAAGTTTTTCAATACCCTCGATAAGAGCGGCAACCCGGTGAGCCTCGCCGCGGCTTGCCTCGGTACCACCACCAACTGCACCGTCGGCGCCAACCCCGCAACCCAAGATCCCGGAACGACGAATCAGGGGACCCTCCAGCCGAACGCCATCTCGACGAGTTCGACTTCAACGATTCCGTCGCTCGGCGGCAGGGTCTACATGAACATGCCCGACAATACCCACGGCTACAACGGGCCGCGCGGCGCGCCGGACCCGGTCGTGGTGCTGAACAACGACTACGACGTTCGCTCTTCCGACCAGCCGTCAGATCCCGCATTTCAGGACGTTTTGCGCCGCGGCGGTTCAGTCCCCCGCGAGCCTCGGGTCATTCAGGCTTTCACGAGCGTCGGCCGGCCGTTCCTCTCCGGCATCCATTTCAACATCTCCGGCGTGTGCGAGAACAACCCGAAGCTCAAGATCGAGACGCCGAACCTGCAGATCCCGCCGGGCATCCGCTTCCAGCGCGGGCCCGATTCGCGGTATACGAGCTACGCCAGCGACATCTGCACCTACGGCACGCTCCAAGGCACCGCCTCGAGCCCGGGCCGCTACCTCATTGAGGTCAAAACGACGAGCACCCTGAACGGTTCGACCCCGCAAGTCTCGACCACCCGCATTTACATTGTGGTCCTGAACACGAACGTCTACGACGTGGTGCTCGATAACATCACCCAGCCGAACGGCCAAGCGTCAGCTAACCCGGTGCTCGGCGGCCGGGCGCGGATTACCTGGAACCAGTCGGCCACGGGCGGCAGTGCCCAGTTCACGAACTACTTCAGCGACCTCGAGCTCTGGGTCGCCCCGGTCAGCGCCGGCACCAACCCGAACCTCATCACCGACAACCTCAAGCGCATCGCGGTCGTCCACGAGTGGGCCGAGAGCTGCAACAATAGCCAGCGGGGCGGGAACGACCCGCTCCAGGTTGGCTGCGGCAGCTACAACTGGGTGGTCGGCAACACGACGGCCGGGAACCTCGAGCCGGGACAGTACAACCTCTTCGTCATGCCGTGGGTGCCGTACATAAACCGCCAGGACCGCTTGGGCGGCGGCGGCGTGCTCAACCACATATTCAACAACGGCGGCTTAATTCCCTTCCCGGGAACCGGTGACTTGATCTACGACGCCGGCGGATACGGTTTCAGCTACGGCGTCGGCCGCATAACCATTGCCCCGACCCCGGCCGGCCAGACCTCCCAGCTCACGAACGCCCCGGCGGGCGGCGTCTTCGGCAGCTTCTCGAACCTCGCGACCGGCCTTTCCTACGTCCGCCGCGGAGCTGACGGCAGGATTATCAGGCAGGGCATGATCGTTCCCGGTCTCGGCAGTAACACCGATAACCAGGGCTGCGACGGCAACTGGACCGGCGGCGTGAGCTGCGGCATAACCATAAACGCGAACCCGGGCGAGACGCTCGAGCTGCGCTGGGCCGCGAAAGACAGCCAGGGTAGAGTTCTCGGTACCGACTGGCAGAGCGAGGCGTTCATTTCCGGCCCGTACGACCAGGGTAATGCCACCGAACTGGCGGCTATCCGTGCCTGTACGTCCGACCTCGTTCCCGGCGGCCTCGGCCCGAACCCGTCCGAGGCATTCATGAGCTCGCCCGAGGGCAGCAAGAGCTGGGTCATTCCCTCGTGCATGAGCAACAAGTCATACTACTTGACGTACCGCGTCTGGGCCGGAACGTACGGCGGCGGCACGACCCTGGGCGGCGTGTTCGGTGACGGCCTGCTCGTGGTCAACGTCGGTTTGAACCAGCAGCTCGGCGAGATTACCCAGAACACCTGCCGCCTGCCCCAGGCTATTACCGGCGGCAACTGCGCGCTGAATCCCGACGGCACCTCCTACAACTTGACGTTTGACCCTCTAACCACGGCGCCGCTGCCCCAGAACTTCAAGATTTTTGCCGGACCGGTGCAGACCGACGTGCAGAATAACTGCACGAGCCCAACGACGTGCGAGGCGAACGTCCTCCGCGGCGGTTTCGGGAGCAGCAATACCGCCGGGTCGGCTTTCAACCAGCCCGTGCGGGTCGGTAACCTCAGGCCGAATACCACGTACTACAACCGCCTCGTCGCGACCTGCGACGGCGGCGGTACCGCGGGCCAGCAGCGCGAGCTCAACTTCACCTGCACTACCGGACCGCTCGTGAACGGAAGAATTCAGAGCGTTACGCTCGGAAACACGAGCGATACCTCGACCCAGGGCTGCGTGCTGCCGCCAATCATCCAGGGTGGGAGCTGCAGCTGCTCGGGCGAAAATACCGCCGCGTGCGTCGCGGGCAGCATGTACACGGCGACCTGGTCTTACCCCGACGGCGCCGTGCCGGGCCTGACCCCGCAGTACCCGAACGGGAATGCGCCGGGGGCCACGTTCGAGCGCATCGTCTTCCGCGCGGCCGAGGGCAGCCCCATACAGCGTAACGCCTCGGGTCAGCTCGTTCCGACGAGCCCAGAGCTCGATGCCGCCGCGCGATCGGCGGTCAGCTCGGGGTGCGGGCCGAACTCGAGCTGCGTCGTGAAAGACGATAATATCCTCGCGAACTCGAACAGCGCAACGAGCCAGGAAACGTTCTACCGGGTCAGCAGCGGCGTCCGGGCCGGGTACACGTACTGGAACCGCGTAGCCTTCGTCTGTAACTACGGTCAGCCGAACCAGCGCTACGTTGACGCGGTCTGGGCCTGCTACACGGAGCCGGGCAACGGCGTGAACTTCAGGCCGTAGGTTCAAACGTTCCAGCTCCTCAACCCGGGCTGCCCCCTCGCGCGGGGCAGCCCGGTTTCGCACCCGCTTACCCGAACGTACCCAATGAACGAGACCAGAGCTACGAGCTACGACGACCTCGCCGATTTTTACCGGTGGTTCTCGGCCATACGGACGTTCGGCGTACTCATCGCGGCCCTCGGTATCGCCGCGTTCCACTTCCTCGGCTGGCTGGCGTTCGACCCGAGGCCCGTGCTGTTCGTTATTATGCCGGCGCTGCTGCTCTCGAGCCTGCTGTGGCTGACGCTCCTGGACCAGCGCGTGCTCGTTCGGCCGCTCCTCTACGTCCAGCTCATCGTCGATACGCTGCTCGTCACCGCCGGGACTTACTTTTCCGGCGGCGTGCAGTCGGACTTCCTGTTCCTGTACGCCGTTGTCGTCGTGTCGGCGACCCTCATATCCCTGCGCGCGGTCTGCGTGGCCACGGCTGCGTCGGTTCTCGCCTTCCTATTCCTCCTCTACGGCGCGAACCTCGGCCTGCTCCCGGCTCG
This sequence comes from uncultured Candidatus Saccharibacteria bacterium, assembly GCA_964561365.1. GTDB lineage: Bacteria > Patescibacteriota > Doudnabacteria > UBA920 > UBA920 > CAZLPF01. The sequence continues at coordinate 5,337 of CAZLPF010000008.1, forward strand.
CGCGGGCGTTTCGGGCGTCCCCGGGCCAGCCGATTTTCAGCGGCTCGCGCTGTTCGTGTTCGTTGCGGCCATTCTCGGATTCCAGAGCTACTACTACGTCTCGCGGTTCAAGCGAAAGGACGAGGAAATACTGAAGCTCAAGGACGAGTTCCTGTTCCGCGCCGTCCACGACCTGCGGGCGCCCCTGACCGCGCTCAAGTGGATTACCGAACGGCTCAAGAAACCCGGGTTCTTGGCCTCCCACCCCGACATGCGGGAAGACGTGCGCCAAATGCAGGACCTGTCAGCCCGCATGCTCAAGCTCATTGAAGATTTGCTCGCGGTCTCGCGCGGGGAGCAGGCCGACGTTCGGCTCGCGCTCGAGCCGGTGAACACGACCGGACTCCTCCGCCAGCTCATCGGGCAGTACGCCGGGGCGGCGGAAGCGGCGAATGTCCTCATTTCCCTGAAGCCCTACGCTGCGGTCCTGAACGCGAACGCCGACGCCGACGCACTTAAAGAGATTTTTTCAAACCTGATCGAGAACGCGGTAAAGTACAACCGCCCCGGCGGATCGGTCATTGTGTCAAACCGCGCCGGGGCCGGTGGCGCCGTGGTTGTGGAAATCGAAGACACCGGCATCGGCATTGCCCCCGAGAATCTGCCCCGCCTGTTTTCCCCCTACTTCCGCACCGCGGAAGCCAAACGGCTGCTGCCCGGAACCGGCCTCGGGCTCTACCTCGTCAAGAAATTGTCCGAACGCATGGGCGGCCGCGTTTCGGTTGCCTCGACCCCGGGAGCGGGTACCACCTTTACCGTGGAGCTTCCCGGGTCAGGTTGACGGCCCCCCGCCGGCCGAACGAGTCTCCGGACATATAAAAAACTCGCCCGCTACCGGGGCGAGTTTTTTATATGCGGGTGCTAGGCTTCAGCCCCGCGGCGCTCGCGGGGCAGGCGGCGGAAATTTATTACCACGCTCGCAAGGTAGCCGACGAGGGCCAGGTTCACGATGAAGGTGAGCAGGAGGCTTACGGGGAACAGGTCAAAAAGAACGGACGCCGCTTCGCGGAAGTAGGCCCGGTCCCAGCCGAACCCAATGAGGCCGCTCGCGGTAGAGGCGAGCGTGCCGTCTTCGGAGAAGCGGGCGTAAATGTGCCAGCCCGACACCACCAGGTTCACCGCGAGCAGGCCGAGGACCACGAGGAATGGCTTGCGGAACTGGAGGAACAGGAGGCGGCGGACGATGCGGCCGTGGAGCCCTTCGGGGAGGGCCGCGTCTTCAAGGCTTCGGATTCGTTCTGATAGCTTGTCGGTCACGTTCGGTTAGGGTTGTGCGGTTCTAGGAGCTCGGCCAGTGCGGTCTTGGCACGGTGGAGGTTCGTCTTTACGGTGCCCAGGGGAACCCCGAGAACAGAGGCGATCTCTTCGTAGGAAAGCTCTTCTTTGTAGTAGAGGAGCAGGACGGTGCGGTAAGCCGGCTTCAGCTTGCTGAGCCCCCCGCGGACCTCGGCGGCGTCGTACTCCCGTTCAAGTACACTATACGGCGTATCCTGGGTTTCTGTTTCAAGGGCCGCCGGTTCCTCGTCGAGGTAGACTTCCGGTTTCCGGTAACGCTTCCGGAGGTGGTCGTTGGCCACGTTCGTGGCCACGGTGTAGAGCCAGGCCCGGACGTTGCCCTCGGGGTCGAGCCGGCCCGCCGCCCGGAAGGCTTTCATGAACGTTTCCTGAAGCAGATCTTCGGCGGTTTGGCGGTGGCTCACGGTGCGGTAGAGGTGGTTGTAGAGGGGCCGCTCGAAGGCGAGCATAATCTGCTCGAAGGCCACGAGGCTGCCCTCGCGCGCCGCCCTCACCGTGTCCTTGTCGATCTCGCCGTATGGCACCTACCTATTTTACCGCCCAGGCCCGTTCCGCGGAACGGGCCTGGAGCACCCCGTCAAGCCCGGCCGGTTTGCCCGAGCCTTGACACCGTGGCAGAATGGGCGAAAAATTACATGGTTCGCTTACGGGCGAACGCTACAACCGCCAGGAGGGGATCGTGAAATACTGGGAAATGTTAGGTTGGTACGTCGTGTTCAACTTCGCCCGCATCGGGGTTGTCTGGTTTTTGAACCGAATTTGCCCGCGCGAATGATCGTGAGTATCCACCCCGCAGAGCGTAGCCGTCGGCTGCGCTCTTAGTTTTTAGTTGAGGTATACTGGAGCCGTCCCAAATCCTCCCCCGAGGGAAAGGACGGCTGTGAGGCTAAAAATTCCAAAGAAGGGTAAGCGCGGCGTTCGCCTGCGGCTTTCGAGCGGCGTGTCGCCGTGGCATCTCTTGTTCGTAGTCTTCAACGGCGCTAAACCGAAGGTTCGGTCGAAGCGGAACGGTAAGGTCTACGGGTCCATTATCATCGGAGCCAGCCTTGATGATGTCGCCGCTGAGGCCACCGGGCTCATCAAGGATGCGCTGTGCCGGGCGTTCATGGAGACCGAACAACCCGGGTGGCGGTGCCACGTCGTGGGGCTGCAGCCCTACGGCCGTAGCATCCAGCCGTACGAGGTGCTGACCCTCGATGCCCGGTTTGAAACGCTCGCCGGATTGCGGTGTCCGGTTTTCCCCCCTCGCGACCATTTTGTGCCGCTTCTGCCCGCGGCAATTACGGGGAGGAAACCCGCGGGCAGGGTCATATCGATTGCCGAGCTTAAGCGGGGAGTGAAACCCGCGTGAAGCTCGCCAGCCTCGGCCGGAACCTCCGCGTTCCGGCCGCTTTGCTTTTTACGTGCTAAAATTTTGTTAATGAAGTACGACTGGAAAGACGGCTGGGTGCCGGTGCTCGTCCTGGTTGGGTTGCTCACCGCGTCGGTTCTGCACTGGGGCGCCCACAGCCCGCTGCTCGCGCAGCGGGTCCTGTTCGTCATTGTCGCCGTCGGCACGTTGCCGCTGCTCTGGGACATTGTCCGGTCGCTGCTGCGCGGCAGCTTCGGGGTGGACGTTATAGCCATTGTCGCCATTGTTACGTCCCTCTTCCTCCACCAGTACGTGGCCGGCGCGGTTATCCTCCTCATGCTCTCGGGCGGGGAGGCGCTCGAGGAGTACGCGCTGCACCGCGCGCGCCGCGAGCTGACCAACCTGCTCTCTCGCGCGCCGTCCGTTGCCCACCGCATGGAGGGGGACAAAGTCGTCGACGTAGCCGCCCAGCACGTGAAGGTCGGGGACACGCTCGTGGTAAAACCCGGCGAAATAGTGCCGGTCGACGGCGCGGTTGTTTCCGGCGAGTCCCAGGTTGACGAGTCGAGCATCACCGGCGAGCCGGTGCCGGTCGACAAGTCGTCCGGCGCGCTCGTCAGTAGCGGCACGGGCAACGGCCAGGGCGTGCTGACCATCCGCGCGCTGAAGCTCGCCTCCGACAGCCGCTACGAGCAGATTGTCGCGCTCGTCCGCGAAGCCCAGGAGAGCCGGGCGCCCCTGGTTCGGCTCGCCGACCGCTACGCGGTCCGCTTCACGTTCGTGACGTTCGTCCTGGCGCTCTTCTCGTGGTTCCTCGCCCACGACCCGGTGCGCCTGCTCGCGGTCCTCGTGGTGGCCACGCCCTGCCCGCTCATACTCGCCACGCCCATTGCGGTCATGTCCGGGGTGAGCCGCGCCGCGAGCCGCGGCATCATTGTGAAAAACGGCGGCGCGCTCGAGACGCTCGGCCGCACCCTCGCGTTCGTCTTCGACAAGACCGGTACGCTGACGCTCGGCGTGCCGAAGGTGCTCGGCGCCACCGCCGTCGGAATTCCTGAGGCCGATGTCGTACGCATCGCCGCTTCGCTCGACCAGCTTTCGGCCCACCTGTTCGCCCGCGCCCTCGTCCGCCACGCGAAGGGCGAAAAGCTCGAGCTCTCGTACCCCGAGAACTTCGCCGAGCACCTCGGCTCGGGCGTGACCGGCCGCATCAAGAACGAAACCTACGCGTTCGGCAAGCTCTCGTTCGTCCGCGAGCAGGGCGCGGACGTCCACCGGTCGTTCCAGGACGACCACGACCGCGAGGTTTCCGGCGGGGTGGTGCCCGTCTACCTCGCCCGCGGGCGCGAGATCCTCGGCTCGGTGCGGTTCGCCGACGTGGTTCGCCCCGAAACCGGGGCGGTCTTTTCCCAGCTCACGCAGCTCGGGGCCAAGCGCGTCGTCATGCTGACCGGCGACCGGGAGGCAGTGGCTGAAAAAATTGCCCGGAGCCTCGGCGTAGCCGAATACCGCGCCGAGGTTTTACCGGAAGACAAGGTCGGCTACGTAGAGCAGCTGAAGCGCGAGGTCAGCCCCGTGGCCATGGTCGGGGACGGCGTGAACGACGCGCCGGCCCTCGCCGCCGCCGACGTCGGCGTGGCCATGGCCGCCCACGGCTCAACGGCGGCTTCCGACGCCGGGGACATTGTGGTTACCGTGAACTCGCTCTCGCGCGTCGGCGAAGCCGTGGCCATTGCCCGCCGCACGCTCAAGATTGCCACCGAGAGCATTGCGGTCGGCATGGGGCTGTCTATCGTCGCCATGGTCTTCGCGGCCTTCGGCTACATTTCACCCGTATACGGGGCGCTCATCCAAGAGGCCATTGACGTGCTCGTAATACTAAACGCACTCCGGGTGCGTACCGGGAGAACGCTGTGAAGCTGACATTCCACGGCGCGGCCCAGCACGTTACGGGTTCCAAGCACCTGCTCGAGGCTAACGGCTTCCGCCTCCTGCTTGACTGCGGCCTCCACCAGGGTCCGCACAAGGTCGTGGATCCGCTCAACCACCGCCTGCCGTTCCCCGCGAAATCAATCGACGCCGCCGTGCTCTCGCACGGACACCTCGACCACTGCGGGCTCTTGCCGCTGCTCGTGAAAGACGGCTTTACGGGGCCGCTCTACTGTACGCCGGCGACGGCGGACGTGGCCGAGCTCATCTTGCGCGACAGCGCCCACATTCAGGTTGAGGACGCCGAGTTCGCCGAACGGCATCGCGTGCGCGGCATGCCGCACGTCCGCCCGACGTACGACCAGCTCGACGTGGTAAACCTCCTCCCGCACATCCGCACCGTGCCGTACTTCCGCCACATCCAGCGTTGGCAGGACGTGGGTCCGGGCATCCGCCTGAAGTTCTACGATGCCGGGCACATTTTAGGTTCGGCGGTGACCGTGCTCGAGGTGACCGAATCCGGTCGCGTCCGCTACCTGGCGTTCACCGGCGACCTCGGCCGCCGGCAGCCGGTCATTATCCACGCCCCTGAGCAGATTGCCGAGCCGGTCTCAATCTTGCTGTCCGAGTGCACCTACGGCGACCACAACCACCGCATGGCGGGCGACGTGCACGGCGACCTCGAGCGCGCGGTCAAACTGGTTAGCGCGCACAAGGGCAAGCTCATTATTCCGGCGTTCGCCATGGGCCGGACGCAAGAGGTTGTCTACGCCCTCCACCACCTCACCGACACCGGGCGCATTCCGCGCCTGCCGGTCTACGTCGACAGCCCGCTCGGCGTCGAGCTGACCGAGCTGTTCTCCAAGTACCCGGACGATTTCAACGGCAAATCGTGGCAGGATTTCGGCCAGCCGTACGAGTGGCCCCTCGTGTTCCGCAACCTCCACTACGTCCGGGCGCGCGCCGACTCCGAGCACCTCGTCAAAACCCCGGGGCCCATGGTCATAATCGCCGCCTCGGGTATGGCCGAGGGCGGGCGGGTGCTCCACCACCTCCGCGCCGGCATTGAGGACCCCCGGAACCTCGTACTGTTTACCGGGTACCAGGGCGAGCACACGCTCGGGCGCCAGATGCTCGAGCACAAGCCGCGGGTCTGGATCCACGGCGAGGACTTCGCGGTCCGGGCGAACATCGGGCGGCTCTACGAATTTTCCGCCCACGCCGACCAGGCCGATCTCCTCGCGTACTATAAAGACCTCCCGTCGCTCACCGAGGTGTTCTTGGTTCACACCGAGGCGCCCCAAGCCGCGACGTTAACCGAAACGTTGAAGCGCGAGCTGCCGAAGCTCGCCGTCCACGTCCCGCTGCCGCAGCAGACGTTCGAGGTCTGAGCATGGGCGTGGAGTGCGCTTACAGTTTTTCCGACCTCTACCGCGCCGCGTTCGGCGCCGAGCCGTCGCGGCAAGCGGCGGCTGCTTTCGCAGGGCTCGCGCTCGCAGACCGGAACCGTACGGTGCGGCAGTGGGCCGAGAAGGCCGGCTGGGGAAGTGAAGGATGCGCTCGGCAGCGATGGGCGGACGTACGCGGCGTTCGCGCCGAGCTTCGGTGCCGCGGCCATTGACGGCCTAGAAAAAAACTGCTAAACTCGCGCCAACGATCCGTTGGGAGGATCATATTCGATGAGGCGAGTACCTGCTCAGGTTTTGGCCGCACTCGGTCAGACCTCTCTGTTTGAGACCGGCGGGGAAGTTGCAGCTTTATCCCGCGACGTTCCTGGTCACAGCCCAGGATCGGAATTATCAACCGTAGTGTATCGGGTGACTGCCCACGATCATCGGCACAGCGCCGAACAAGAGCGTGCCCGAGATGGCGACGCAGGGTACGTGTACCGACATCCACCAGGCGGATACAAAGGGTGGGTGTAGGCACGAGTGAAAATGAATTTGATTTCGATGAAAGGCACCGAGCCGCTTCGGTGCCTTTTCTGCTACTTGCGCATTGACAGGAAGCCTGGTATGTAGTACGGTAAGCAGTTCGCACATTCCAAATACGCAGGGGGTTCTCATGCTGCATTTAGGTGTTCTGCAGGTCAAGAAGCGACGCCTCCTGCGAAACGTGGGGTGGGCAGCGCTGCTGATGTTGGCACTCGCGTTCGTTGGGCTTGCCGCCCGACGGTTCCGCATACCGCTCTTTGAACCGAACTACGCCAAGAATTTCGCGTGGACGGTTGCCCGCGAGCGCGGGCTCGTTTTCCAAACCGCCGCGGTCTACCGGGACGAAGGGCTGTCGGGATGCATCTATTCGCGCCAGCGACCGAATACGTTCTGGGGAATTCCGTTCCAGTTCGCGAACGGGTTCCATGTCGAAATCCGCTACTCGGTTTCGCTCCGGCAGCTGTGCTGGAAATTTTCCGCGCCTCCCGTCCAGCAAGTGGCTCGGCTGATGCCCGCTCCGCAGCCGAGCATTGTTCGTGAAGCCGAGCTCGTGGTCGGCCGACCAGCCGCTGCCTACGGCGTACCCATCCAAGAGGTCACGGTCGACCTCGACCCGCTCATGCTCGAGCGGACCCACTGGACATCCTCGCTCGAACCGAACCTGCTGCCGTTCAATCGGCTCATGTTTCCGGTCAGCGTACCAGACCGTTCTGCTCCGGGCGGACTGAGGATTCTGAGCCGAACCGAACCGCTGCGACAGGCGGCCGCCGCGAGCTACCGGAGCCTCCTCTGGTTTCTCGCCTTCGGCGGCCTCGCGTGCCTCGGCTACCTGTGGTTCAGCTACCGCAGGCTCCGCTTCTGCTACAGCCGGTTCTGCGGCAACCGCATTTCGCCTTCGGTCTTCCGCCTCGGCCGCGATACGAACGCGGCCGCGTACAAAGATCTCCGCAGCCTCACGCCGACCTTCTGGGGTTTCTTGCGGAGCCCAGACCTGGCCGCCCTCGAAGCCTCGTCGCTCCAGGAAATATTCCGCTTTGCCGGGGTTTCTCCGGCAGCCGGCCGATCCGTTCGGCTCGCGCTCCCCGCTGAAACCCTGCGCCTCGCCCCGCCGCGCCCCCAGAAAACGCCGAAAGACTACGGCAGGCAGATTTCCGCCCTGCTGCGCTACATTCGGCTCCGCGACCTCTCCGGCATTCCGGTCCTTGAAGATCTCCTCGAAGAAGCGCTGTGCCTCGAAGAACCCAAAGCCAAACGCCACGCACTGCAAGCCGTGCTCAATTGGATTCACGAGCACGAACGGCTGGCGCGTGAAGCAACGCTTCAGGCGGCCGCACCCACGCTCGAAGAACAAACGCTCGATGCATCCTGCTTTGAACTGACTGTAGATGAAACGGTTGAATCACCAGCAGTCGTCGCCGACGAATTGCCGAATGTCCCGGAGCTCGTTCCGGTTACCGTTTTGCAGGAGACTCCCTCGGTTGTCATTGCCCGTGATCACCTCGATTGGGGTGACATGAGCACTGTGCTCCCCGGGAGCTTGCCGGACATTCACCGTGTTACCGCGTGGGCGCTGCTCTCGCAGCTCCTCGTGGGAGCGCACGGTAATCCCGCGTTCGGAAGAGGCAGGCTCATTCACGTTCGGGCTCTCCAACAGGGGACCGTCCGGTTCCTGAAAGGAGAGTACGGCCAGGAGCGTAAAATCATTAGTACGTTCTACCGCGTCGCCAACTGGCTCGAGGGCGAAGGGGTGCTGCTCGTTGAGCACTCAACGGGGCAGACCTGCTACAGTATCAACAACAAGCCACGGGAAGCCACCCTCCTCGGCCGCCCGATTGTTGAGCTGTGCGTGCGTTCCGACCGGGAGAACGCGGATCGGCACTCATAACTCAGAACAGCATAACTTGAAACCCGACGGATTGTGGTGAGCACTCCGTCGGGTTTTCTGTTTGTCGAGAATGTGCCGTAATAAAGATGGCCTGGATCAGCCACTTTTTGTTTTTTTCGCTCGCAGCTACTGACTGCCGTGCCATTTTTTGTTAACCTCTGTCCCAGACGGCCTTTCCTAAAAACTGAGGCCGCCAATATTCCGAGTACATTCCAAACAAAAAGGGGGACTAGATGCGCGCAAAATTATGCATCCTGGTCTTTGTATCGTTGCACCTCGCGCGGGGTAACACCTGCCAAAATGCGTTCGATGCTTTCGGCTCTACCTGGCCAGCGCGCCAGTGGGCCCAGTACGTTTCCACCGGAGCCTACACCGCTACGCCGAGCCCAGCCGGGCTCATCGTAAACCTTCAGCCGAATGCTTCTGCGTACTACGTATTCCAGAGGCTCGACAACCCGATCTACAACCTTGACCTGGAAGATAACTGGGCGCTGTCAGTTTGCGTTCAAATAGACCAGCAGAGTGGCTCTGACCTGCAGTTCTGGTTCGGCGCCAAGCCGGCAGGATCCGGAACCGCGCAGGTCTACATCAACCTGCGGGGGCAAGATTTCGTCGGAGGCTGGAACCTGCCTACCATTGGGAGCCAACAGTTCGCCGGCATCGCGCCGTACGGCACCTGCCACAAGCTGACCATGAAGCGTGAGGGCCTGACCGTGACCTACCTCCTCAATGATGTTGAAGTCTTTCACTTCGGGAGCTACACGCAGTCCGGCATTCTGCAGCCGTACATCGGTTTCCAGAACATCGGCACGGTTGCCGGGAGCATTCGCCTCCAGCGGTTCGATGTGAACTTCCTCGACCCGCCGCCGACGATCACGAGCTTCCGGCTCGTACCGAACTACGTAAACCTTGGCCAGACGGAACTTTACGTCGGGCAACCGTTCACGCTCGACATAACGGGCGCGAACATCGAGGGCAACGCCATCGGCACCTTCTACAACGGGAGCTGCGGGACGGCGGGCTGCTCGGTTCTGGGCACCCCGTTTATCACCTCGGCCTCGTACGTCGCACCGAACCAACTTAGGAACACGGCGTACGGAAATTACACCTTCATCTTGAAGAACGGCCTCGGTGGGGTGATCTCGAACCCCGTTTCGTTCAAGGTTGTCACGCCGCCGCCACTCGTGCCTTCGTGCGCGTTCAGCCCGCTCTCGGTAACCACCGGTCAGGGCAGCAGCGTCGCGGCGAGCTTCAGCGGCGGCGTAGGTCCCTTCACCTTCCAGTGGAGCGGGATCGTGACCGGCACCGCGCAATCGGTGGCTGTGCCAACGCAGAACACCGCCGGAACCTTTACCACGAATGTCTCCGTCCGAGACTCACTCGGAATCCAGTCCACCGCATCGTGTTCGCTCACCGTAATCCAGTCCGGCAACCCGCCCCTATTTACGGACAGTTTCACGAACCTTAGCAACTGGCAGACACTCGCGGCCTTCGGCGGCGCGACCAGCACCCCCGGCGGCACCGGCCTCGTCGTAAGCCTTCCGGCTTCTGGCTCGGGCGCGTACTACGCGTCTATCCCGACCTTCGGCGACAAGGTTCGCGTCAGCTACGATCTGACCCCGGCATCCGGCTGGTCCAGCACCTGCCTGACCTGGGTCGGCACTCGGTCACCGGGACAAAACCAAGGGCAGTACTTCCAGAACTGGCAGGGCTCGGACCTCTACCTAAGGTCCTCCTCGCCCGACTGGACCGCCGCCCTAACCGGCGCTGCGCTTCCCGGTACCCGGCGGATTTTGTCGATGGAGCGCGACGGCCAAACCGTACGCTACTACCTCGACGGAACCCTGAAGGGAACCCTCACCACTTACGGCCAGAGCGGCACCGTGCCCCTCTGGGTAGGATTCGAACGGCGCGGCTCGGGCGTGTGCGGCGTTACGCTGCACAGCGCGCGGGTCGACAGCCTAACCTCCCCAACGCTTCCACAACCCCTTACGGTTTCTTCTTGTGCCGTGACCCCGAATCCAATTAACACCGGACAGAGCAGCCAGGCAACGGCCGTGGTTTCCGGCGGCAGCGCTCCCTACACTTACGCGTGGACGGGGGCGAACATCGGCCCAACGACCGGCACCATCCCGACGCAGTCCGTTGCCGGTACGTTCCCCATAGGCCTCACGGTCAGAGACAGCACCGGCGCTTCGGCAACTCCGAGCCCCGGCTGCCCGTCCCTCGTCGTGCAGGCACCGGCGCCTCTGCCGCTCACCGCATCCTGTTTCCTCAGCCCGGCGTCGATCAACACCGGACAGAGCAGCCAGGCAACGGCCGTGGTTTCCGGCGGCACCGCTCCGTACACCTACACGTGGACGGGGCTGGTCACCGGCACCGCGCAGACCGTGACGACTCCCACGCAGAATGCTGCCGGGTCGTTTACCGCGAACCTGACCGTTCGGGACGCGGCAAATGTTACGGCGACGGCTTCGTGCCCGCTCACCGTCACCGCCCCGAGCAGCTCGCTCTACACCGCCAACCTCGCGACCTTCCCGACCGGCTGGACACAAGTCTGGACCGGCGGGACGGGAACGGCTGTGACGCCCGGAACTAGCCTGACGCTCGCCGGACCTCCGGGGAGCGGACGGTACTGGACCTCTAGCCAGACCTTCGGCAACAAGGTAAGGCTCACCCTACGCTACACCGACAGCTCCCAGTCCACCGCCGACAGCAGGCTCTGGTTCGGGCTCGCCTCTCCCGGCAGCTCGAGCGGGAGCGCCTACTGGAACGTGGAGAAAAACTCTGCATACAGCCTCTGGCTTGGCTACAGTGCCGTTCCCAGCGGCCAGCCCCTTACCGGCAGCACCCCGCTCGCCACGCAGCACACACTCGTCATTGAACGCGACGGTCTGAACGTCCGCTACTACATCGACGGGTCGCTCAAGTACACGAAGACCGATTTCGGGGACGCGAGCCAGCTCTCGCTCTACCTCGGCTTTGAGAACCGGAATGCGGGAGGAACCATGTCTCTCGCCGTTTCGGAAATCAAAGTTGAGGACTTAGCGCCGATTGCCCCGCCTCCGCTGTCCGGTTCCTGCTCGTTCAACCCATCCTCAATTGTGAGGGGAGGAACGAGCGTCGCAACCGCAACCGCTTTGGGCGGAACCGGACCGTACACCTACACCTGGTCTGGTGTTGCATCGGGTACCGCGGCTTCCGTGACCACCCCAGCCCAAAATACGGCCGGGACGTTCACGGAGAATCTCACGATCCGCGACAGCACGAACGCTTCGGTAGCAATCTCGTGCCCGCTCATCGTCACCGCGCCTCCGCCGCTCGCTACGTCCTGCAGCGTTTCTCCGAACCCCATCAACACGGGGCAGGGCAGCTCTGCTGTAGCGACGCCTTCGGGCGGCGTACCGCCGTACACGTACACGTGGGGCGGCGCGGCAACCGGAACCGGCCAGACCGGAACCATTGCCGTGCAAAATACTGCCGGTACATTCCCGGTAACGCTCACCGTCCGCGACAGCACGAACGCTTCGGTAACGCCGAGCCCTGCGTGCCTGTCTCTCACCGTCACCGCCCCGAGCAGCTCGCTCTACACCGCCAACCTCGCGACCTTCCCGACCGGCTGGACACAAGTCTGGACCGGCGGGACGGGAACGGCTGTGACGCCCGGAACTAGCCTGACGCTCGCCGGACCTCCGGGGAGCGGACGGTACTGGACCTCTAGCCAGACCTTCGGCAACAAGGTAAGGCTCACCCTACGCTACACCGACAGCTCCCAGTCCACCGCCGACAGCAGGCTCTGGTTCGGGCTCGCCTCTCCCGGCAGCTCGAGCGGGAGCGCCTACTGGAACGTGGAGAAAAACTCTGCATACAGCCTCTGGCTTGGCTACAGTGCCGTTCCCAGCGGCCAGCCCCTTACCGGCAGCACCCCGCTCGCCACGCAGCACACACTCGTCATTGAACGCGACGGTCTGAACGTCCGCTACTACATCGACGGGTCGCTCAAGTACACGAAGACCGATTTCGGGGACGCGAGCCAGCTCTCGCTCTACCTCGGCTTTGAGAACCGGAATGCGGGAGGTTCAATGACACTAGCCATAAACAGCCTTGTCGTTGACGCCATACCGTAGCTCCAAAATACGCGCATCTCTATCGTTCAACCACGCAGGCCAGCCGGATTTACCCCCGGCTGGCTTTTGCATTCTCCGCCACCAACGGGTAGAGTGGGGGTGCATTAAACACCTACGTATGGAGCAAGAGAATTGGTTTTCCAAATACCACGTTCGCGACGTTGCCCTGGTTGCCATTGCGGTAATCGCCGTCATTTTGGTGACGCGGAGCGCGCCCGCCGCCATGCAGAGCCCCGGCGTCTACCGCGTAGGTGAAGGCGTGCTCGGCGTGGGCATTACCTTCGCCAAAAGCCTGCCGGGCAGTACCTACCTGAGCGTCGGCGTCGACGCTGACCGCAGCGGCGCCGTAAGCGGGGCCGAGTGGTTCAAGCGCGGCGTGCCCGTAGCCGCGGCCGCGGGAAGCAGATCGGCACTGTACGGCCGGACCGAACTAGCGGGCGACGAGCCGGTGCTCGTAGCCGTCGCCGTTTCTGAAAAAGCGCCGGGCGATGACCCGAGCAGGGGAGCGCAAATTTTCCAGACATTTAAAAATGTGGCCGTCGAGAGCCGCTCGGTTGAAAAGCTCCTCGACTTAGGTACCGTAACCAAGCCTGACCAGGCCATGAAGGGTTTGCCAGTCGCCGCCGCCCAGGCGCCGCAGGTTGCGGCCGGAAGCGGCACCCTAGACATTGACCAGCGGATTGCCGAGTGCGCTCCGACGGGCGCGGCCAACGGCCTGTACGGTTTGGCCCAGCAGCACGGCCAGGCCGACAAGCTGCCGAAGAACCCGTTCGATGCGGTCGACGGGCTGAAAGCCGACATGGGCTGGACGCCGGCCGACGGCGTGGACCCCGAGAGCTTCGTGAAGGGCAAGAACGAGTTCGCGGTCCGCATGGGCTTACCCATTAAAACGACTATCGTCGGCGACGGCGAAGGGTTAAATACTGCCGAAGAAATTAAAAAAACACTTGACGCGGGCGGCGCGGCGGAACTGCAGCTCCGCTTCTACAACCAGGGCCGCGGCAAGGGTGGGCACTTAGTCTCGGTCACCGCTGTGCGCGAGGTGGACGGAAAAACTTTCCTCGACCTTCACGATCCGCTATCTCCGAACGGTACCGATACCTACGAGCTGAACGGCAACGGCCTGGACTACGCTTTGAGCAAATACGAAACGGTCATCGGCTTCGGTTTCTCACAGGTTTGGGAGGGCACTTTAGGGGGTCAGTCGCTCGAACCCATGACGGACGCGGAACTCCGAGGCTTGCGCGCATTTGCCGGCGAAACGAAAAAGCTGAAGGTAATTATCGTGAACGGCAAAAAGGTGCCGTTCTCCGAGGTGCACATCGGCAAAGGCCCCGAGTGTCTCGAGGGCGACAAGCAGATGCCCCACTACCACGCGAATCGCGAAGAAAAGGCCACCGCGCTCGACGGCGCGGTACTCAAGGACCCCGGCGGCTGCGGCTACGGCATGGTCGTGCGCATCCCGGTCGAAGAGGTCGAGGTTCCGTAAACGCCACAGGCATTTAAGTAAAAGGGTCGGTCGGATTATAGGAATAATTCGACCGACTCTTTTAAGCGTAGCTGGCTTACCGTGGTTTTTTGCCATTGACCGCGCTCGTCGTGGAAAACCGCTCGGTGGTGCAGATGCACCAGCAGATGTTCTGGATTATGTGGAACCAGCTGCCGGCCTAGCGTATACTGGGAGGAGCCAATGCTCTCGAAACAAATACAAAACGTGGTTCGCGGGGAGGTGCTCGACGATCCGGCAACGCTCGAAGCTTACAGCCACGACGCGAGCATTTTCGAGGTTCGGCCGCAGGTCGTGGTGAGGCCGAAAGACGCCGCCGACGTCGCCAGCCTCGTAACGTTCGCCGCTGCCGAAAAGCAGCGGCGACCCGACCTGTCCCTGACCGCCCGCTCGGCCGGAACCTGCATGTCCGGCGGCAGCCTCAACGCGTCGGTCATTGTTGATTTCACCGCGCACTTCAATCACATTATTGAAGTTGGGGACGGTTTCGCTATAACCGAGCCGGGCGTTTACTATCGTGACTTTGAGGCGGCAACGCTCAAAGAGAACTTACTCTTGCCGTGCTACACGGCCAGCAAGCTGCTCAACACCGTCGGTGGCATGGTTGGTAACAATTCGGCAGGGGAGAAGACTCTGACCTACGGCCAGACGAAGGATTTCGTGGAAGAGCTCGACGTGGTCCTTTCGGACGGATCGACGGCAACCCTTAAGCCGCTGTCAGAAGACGAGCTCGATCGTAAAATGAAACTTGCGAACCTCGAGGGGAAAATTTACCGCGACCTGTTTGATCTCATCCGCACGAACCGCGAGCTCATTGCAAAGTCGAAGCCGCGTACAACGAAGAATTCGGCCGGCTACTACCTCTGGAACGTCTGGGACGGAAAGCGCTTCGACCTCACCCAGCTCGTCACGGGGAGCCAGGGCACGCTCGCGCTCGTGACCAAGGTCCGCCTCCGGCTCGTTCGGCCCAAGCCCGCCCGGGCGCTGCTCGTTGTTTTCCTCTACGATCTCAGCAAGCTCGGCGACGTGGTTGAGTACCTGAACTCCCTGAAGCCGGAGACGCTCGAGTCGTTCGACGACCGAACGTTCAGGTTCGCGATTCGCTACCTGCCCGAGCTCCTCGCGCAGATGAGGGGCTCGGCCCTCTCGGTCGCCTGGCAGTTTTTGCCGGAGCTCTGGCTTACGCTGCGCGGCGGGGTGCCGAAACTCATGCTCATCGCCGAGTTCGCGGACGTGGACCAGGGCCTCGCGACGAAGCGCGCCCACCAGGCGGAAGCAGAAATCGCCGCGAAGTTCGATTTGAAAACCCACGTGGCTACCACCGCCGGCGAGGCTGAGAAGTACTGGGCCATCCGCCGCGAGAGCTTTAACCTTTTGCGAAAGCACGTGCGCGGCCGGCACACCGCGCCGTTCATAGATGACATTGCGGTCTCGCCGGAGCTCCTGCCGCAGTTCCTGCCCGAGCTCCAGAGCATTCTGGATGGCTACCCCGACTTGGTATTCACCATTGCCGGACACGCGGGCAACGGGAATTTCCACATTATTCCCCTCATGGATTTCAAGAATTCGAAGCAGGTCACAGCCATTCCCGAGCTCTCGGAAAAAGTCTACGACCTCGTGGGCCGGTACCGGGGGACCATTACCGCCGAGCACAATGACGGCATTGTGCGCACGCCGTTCCTCGGTAAAATGTTTTTGCCGGAAATGCTCGAGCTGTTCCGCCGCACGAAAGAGATTTTCGACCCCCGGTACCTCCTGAATCCCGGCAAGAAGGTCGGCGGGAGCCTCGGGTACCTAACGAGCCACATCCGCTCGTGGTGAGCCTGCCGTACCGCGTGGTCCGCTCCCGGCGGCGGACCGTGGAGCTGACCGTGACGCGTGAAGCCGAAATCGTGGTCCGCGCGCCAGCACGGTTTCCGCTCGGCGAAATAGAGCGGTTCGTCATGAGCCGCCAGGATTGGCTTAACTACCACCTCTCCGTCGCCGCCGAGAACGCGCCGCGCCGCTACGAGAGCGGGGTGCGGTTCTGGTACCGCGGCCAGCAGCTGCCGCTCGCGGTCTCGAACGACTACCGGTCCCGCCTCGCCGTGGAGAACGGCAGCTTTATCGTTTCCGCCCTCAAGCGGCAACAGGCGCCGCAGCTATTCAAAGATTTTTACCGACGTGAAGCCGAGCGGCTCGTGCCTCCCGTAGCAGAGTTCTGGTCGTCGGCCATGGAGCTGCCGTACCAAAAAGTTTCTTTCCGAGACGCGGCCACGCGCTGGGGTTCATGCTCGGAGAACGGGACGTTAAGCTTCTCTATTCGGTTGGCCATGGTCCGCCCGAGTGCCCTGGAGTATGTGGTCATCCACGAGCTCGCACACCTGCGCCATCTCGACCACGGGCGCGATTTTTGGAATCTCGTGGGGCGGTTTTGCCCCGGCTACCGGGACGAGCGTCGCTGGCTCCGCGACCGCGACCGGGAGCTCGGTTGGTAGCGGTTTGTCGTCTTACTAAAAAACTGCTAGCGTAGGGCCAGATTGCAGCCGCAATCAAATTCGTACGGGAGGACTCCACCATGCGAAAGCAAACGTGTCTGTTCATTGGGTTTCGGGCTTCGGCCAAAAAGGGGGTGATGCCCTAAACCCATATCTACCGAACGGCTGTAAACAGCCGGCGGTGCAGACGCCGTTTACTTACGGCACAACAGGAGGTGAGACACAACCAGCGAAACGGCGCCGCCCCGCCACGGCGCCGTTTTCATATACAATAGAGCGAAATGGGAGACGCGGAATTCAAGAAAATCATCTGGAATTTTTACCGGGAGCGCGGTCGCGACCTGCCGTGGCGGCGAACGGTCACGCCCTACCGGGTGTTCGTGTCCGAGGTCATGCTCCAGCAAACGCAGGCGAGCCGCGTCGTACCGAAGTACCGTGAGTTTTTGAAGCTGTTTCCGAATGTGGCAAGCCTGGCGCGGGCAAAAACATCGAGCGTTTTGAAAGCCTGGCAGGGCCTCGGTTACAACCGGCGAGCGCTGCAGCTCAAACGCGCGGCAGAAATTATCACGAGCCGCTACGGCGGCCGGGTACCATCCAACCTTGAGCGTTTGATTGAACTTCCCGGCATCGGCGTACACACCGCCGGGGCCATTTTAGCCTACGCGTTCAATCGCCCGGTGTCGTACGTAGAAACGAACATCCGGAGGATTTACCTCCACCACTTTTTTCCTCGGTCGAAGAACGTGCCCGACAGGCGCATTCTGCCGCTCGTGGAGCAGACGCTCGACAGAAAGCGGCCGCGGGAGTGGTACTGGGCGCTCATGGACTACGGCGCGCAGCTGCCGAAGGTCGTGGCAAACCCGAACCGGAGGAGCAGGCACTACGTGCGGCAGGCGAAGTTCGAGGGCAGCACCCGGCAGCTGCGGGGGAGGGTGCTGAGGCTCGTGCTCGGCGGCGCACGATCTATCGCACAAATAAAAAAAGAAACCGCGGATTCACGAACTGGGCTTGCAATCGCCTCGCTCGTGAAGGAAGGCTTCCTGCGTCTCTGGCAAGGGAAGGTTTACCCGGGCAAGTAGAAAGCGCCGCTCCGGAGGAGCGGCGCTTCTGTGTTGCATACCGCGGCGGCCCTTAGGCCACCGCTTCTCCCTGCTGCCAGCCGTACTCGGCTTTCAGACCCTGCGCAGCGTTTGCCCGCCTGACAACCGAGCGCTGCTCGCCACTCTCGATGAGAAGCGTTACCTCTGTGGGTGTCATGGTTAGCGTGATTCGGGTGTGCGGCAGCTTGTCATCTGCTTTGCGCGTTTGAGCGCCCCAATAAAGGATCCGGGCGTCAACATCATCACTACGTGGATACCACATCTTGGCTGGTGGGGTACTGATAGGCGTTTGATCGCCGCGGCGTCTTCGCGGCCGGACCTCCTTCGGGGGGTCCTGTTTCGGCGCGGTTTTCAGAGCCGCATCATAGACGAGTACCGGGGTGTTCGGATTACTGCGCTCAATTTCCGCAATGAAGCGTGAAGCGTGGCCTGCCTGCCCGCCGTTGTAGCATGCGAGGCCGAAGGCGAGTGCGAAGTCGCGAAGTTGATCGGGGTTACCGGTGAAGGTGATGGAATAGATAGTCGGACCCATCCCTCCGAAATCGTTCAAGCTCGGTTGGCCTTGGCCGATCTGCGGTTTCAAATTATCAAACGGCCGTTTTTGCGGCATAACAGTCCTCCTCATTCAGTTGTGGGATCGTCCGAGTGTATCGAATGTTAAGGGTTTCGTCAATCGTGCCGTGGTAGAATAGGAGCGCCATGCCTCTTCCGAAAGTAGGTACCAAAGCCCCGGCGTTTTCGCTGCTTGACCAAGACGGCAAAACGCATTCCCTCAAAAACTACGAGGGGGAGTGGGTTCTGCTGTACTTTTACCCGAAAGACGACACGGCCGGCTGCACGGCCGAGGCCTGCGGCTTCCGCGATAACCTGCCGAAGTTCAAAAAAGGGAACATGGCCGTACTCGGCGTGAGCGTTGACCCGGTGAAGAGCCACCGGAAGTTCGCCGACAAGTACCGCCTGCCGTTCACCCTGCTCGCCGACGAGCAGAAAGAGGTGGTGGCAAAGTACGGCGTCTGGCAGGAAAAGAAATTTATGGGTAAGACGTACATGGGTACGGTCAGGACATCGTTCTTAATTGACCCCTTAGGGAAAATCGTGAAAGTTTACGAGAAGGTCAAACCGGAAACGCATCCGGCTGAAGTGCTTGCGGATTTAAAAACATTCAGCTCAAAGTAATGCTGCGCGAAGGTTCTGGGGCAGGCACCGGCGGCGCTTCGTGGAATGATCGATTGCAGCGCTCGCGCGAGCGGGCAGGCTTCACGCCTCCGAAGGTAGAGGCTGCAGGGTCTGTTGAAGAGCCGGACGATCTTCCCGACTTCGGAGCGCAACCGGCCACGCCTGAACAGGGCGTGGAGTCGCTCGAGCAGGTTCGGACGCGAGCCGTTGTTGAATTGGCGAACAGCATGGTCCGCAACCTTGAGTGGATCAACAACCTCGGACCGGAACGGTTGGTGGAAGACTATGCGAGGGTAGATGCACACCTCGGGCCGGCGACCGCGGCGTTTTTGAAGAGCAAGGGCGAGCTCGAGGCAGTGGTCGGCGATGCGATGAACACGCTTACACCCGACGCGGCGGGTCGGCTGCTGGCGGCGGTACAGCGAGTTACCGCCCCGTACCAAAAAATGTTTGAAAAGGTCATGGGCGCGCTCGGTGCCGGCGTGCAGCGGGAACAGGTGCTCGCATCCGAGCGGCGGTTCGGTTTTGTGGAGCAGTCGCCGGCGCTACAGCAGCCGGCCGGAGAGAGCGGCAGTGAGGCTGATGAAATTGAACGCCTCCGGAAATTCCTCGGCAAAACCACACCGGCCGGCCGCGGTCGGCAGCTGCCCCGCGCGAGCTGACGCTGCGCGCCCCGGTTCCGGTCCCTCGCCCCGGCGGGGGATTTTGGTATACTCACCCCATGCCACAGCACGTCGCCATCACCATTTTCGGAAAGGTCCAGGGGGTCGGCTTACGCTATTCCGCCTACGAACAGTTCGTTGAATTGGGCCTGACCGGCAAGGCCCAGAACATGCCCGACGGCAGCGTTCAGATTTTTACGACCGGAGACGAAGCCGCGGTCCAAAAGTTTGTGGAGTGGTGCCAGCGGGGGCCGCACGGCGGCAGCGTTGAGCGGGTCGACGTGCGCGACCTGCCAGAGCCGCCCGAACCGGGGCCGGCGAGCTAGCCATGTGGAGCAATCTCTCCGCCGTTCAGCGGCGGCTGCTCATCGTCGTTACCGCAATCAATTTCCTGAACTACCTCGACCGGCAGGTCATCTTTGCCCTGCTGTCGTTCATTAAGACCGAGTTCCGGGTCACCGACTTCGCGCTCGGCCTCCTCGGGACGAGCTTCATGGTCGTGCACGCGCTCTCGAGCCTGCCGCTCGGGGCGCTCGCTGACCGCTGGTCCAGGCGCCTGACCATGGCCACCGGCGTCCTGTTCTGGAGCGGGGCGACCTTTGCCTCCGGGCTGTCGCGGACGTTCGGGCAGCTCGTGGGCCTGCGCGCCCTCGTCGGCGTGGGGGAAGCGGCCTACGCGCCGGCGGCTACCGCGCTCATTTCCGAGCAGGTGCCGCAGCGGTTCTGGTCCCGGGCGCAGGGCCTGTTCAACGGCGGCATGTTTGTGGGCGGGACCTTGGGTGCGGCCATCGGCGGCGCGCTCGCCTTCTACCTCCACCAGTGGCGGGCGCCGCTGCTTATTGTTGGCATTCCCGGCCTGCTCCTTTCCTACTTCGCGTTCCGCCTGCCGGAGGGGAAACGGCCCAGAGCCGTCCACGGCCTCGCCGGCGCCAGCCGCGTCGTCCGAAGTCCGGTCTACCGCTGGGTGGTGGTCAGCGGCCTGCTCGCGACCTTCGCGGCCGCCGCCTACATTTCCTGGGGCGTCGAATTCATTCTGCGCTACAAAGATTTCAACCTGCGAGACACGAGCGTCATTCTCGGGCTCACGCTCATTGTGGCCGGAACGCTCGGCGTCATTTGCGGCAGCTGGATAGCCGACCACGTACAAACCCGCGTGCCGTGGGGACGGTCGGCCACGGTAGCCGTTTCGCTCGTCCTCGCCGCGCCGGCCATGTACCTCGGGCTCCACGCGCCGGGCAAGGGTCCGCTGTTCATCGTCTTCTTCGGCGTCGGCACCGCGCTGCTGGCCGTCTACCACGCGCCGGCCACCGCGGTCATGCACGACGCGGTGCCGAGCGAGTTCCGCGCCACCGCGTTTGCGCTCTACCTGCTCGTCATTCACCTCGTCGGCAGCAGCACCGCGCCGGCGCTCGTCGGTTCGTTCTCGGACCACTACGGCCTCCGCCTGGCGCTCGAGCTGACCACCGTTCCGGTCCTCCTGTCGGGACTGGCGTTCGCCGCCGCCGCGTACTACGAGTACCGGCGCGGCTACGTCCGCGAGGATGACGGTGGTATAATTTCCCTGTAGGGCGAGTTCTCAAAACGGCCTGAAACCAACGACCATCTACACCGCGCCAACAGGACAGCGGGACACGACCGGGGGACACCCGCAGCCGAACGGGCGGGCGAGCGCGGGCTTCACGCTCATGGAGTCCGTGGTCACGCTCGCAATTTTCGCCATCATCACCGTGGGAGTCCTCGGCGTTTTCCAGGCGACCGCCTCGGTGGTGAAGGGCTCGCGGGCGAAAGCCGCGGTGGCGAGCCTCGCCAACAACTACATGGAGATAGCCCGCAACCTGCCCTACAGCCAGGTCGGCACCGTGACCGGAAACCCGACCGGGGTGCTGCCAGATTCTACGAACGCGACCACGACCACGGTGCTCGGCCAGAGCTACCGCATTTACTACGAGGTGACCTACCAGGACGACCCGGCTGACGGCGTGGCGCCCATTGACCTGGCCGCAGCCGACTACAAGCAGGTCAAGATGACCGTCGAGAGCAACCTCACGCACGTAAAGACGGCCTTCACGACGAACATTGTCCCGAAGGGGCTCGAGGGCACGAGCGGGGCGGGGGCCATCCTCGTCAAAGTTTTCAACGCCCAGGGCCAGCCGGTGCCGCTCGCGAACGTCCACATCCAGCGGCCGGTGAGCGGCACGCCGACGCTCGTGCTCGACCGCTTGACCGGAACCGACGGCACCTGGACCGAAGTCGGCCTCGCCACCGGAACGAACGCGTACCGCATCGTGGTAACGAAGGCCGGCTACAGCTCGGACCAAACGTACGCGGCCAGCAGCACGAACCCAAACCCCACGAAGCCGGACGTGACCGTGCAGGCGGGTGCCGTAACCACGGTGGCGTTCTCTATTGACCAGCCGGCGAACCTGACCGTGCGCACGCTCGACCAATTCTGCGCGCCGATCAACGGGGTCATCGTAGATCTGCACGGCGCGAAGCTCATCGGCACGAACCCGGACGTTTACAAAATCCAATTTTCTTCTACCTCGGGCCCGAGCGCCTACCCGAACGGTCAAATTGCGCTCACGAGCATCGAGTGGGATACGTACACCCCGACGCTCCACCCCGGCCAGAGCTACCTGGTGCGCGGCAGTTCGCCGGTCCAGCAGGTCGACGTCCTGCCGGGCGCGAGCCAGGTGTTCGACCTCATCCTCGACGGCAGCTACACGACCCCGCACAACCTCCTCGTGATTGTGAAAGATTCGGCTACCCAGGCGCCGCTCTCGGGCGCCTGGGTCCAGCTCCAGAAGGGCGGCACCGCGCCGCCGCCGTGGGGGACCGGCTCGCCGACCTACAGCGCCGACGGCTACACCGCCGGCAGCGTCTGGACCCAGTCCGACTGGACCGACGGGCCGGGAGCGCTGTCTTGGACCTCGTCGTCAACGGGACGGTACTACCAGGACGACGGCAACGTCGACATCAACAGCGTCCCGACCGGCCTCCGCCTCAAAAAGATTTCCGGCAAGCACCAGCCGTCAGGCTGGCTCGAATCCTCCGTTTTCGACACCGGCACCGCGAGCACGAGCTACACGACCATTCAGTGGCAACCGACTTCCCAGACGAGCAGCACGAGCATCGCCTTCCAGATTGCGACCGCGGATTCAAACACCGCGACCACGACCTGGAGCTACCTCGGGCCCGACGGCACGGCCGGCACCTACTACACCTCGCCCGGCACGACCATGCACGCCTCGCACAACGGCCAGCGCTTCGTTCGCTACAAGGTGTACCTCGAAACCCAGGACGACAAGCGTACGCCGGTCCTGACTTCGGTTGATGTAAACTACGTTTCCGGCTGCAACACCCCGGGCCAGGTCTTCTTCAAGGATCTGTCGATCGGGAATAACTACTACGTCGGCGTGAGCCTCGCCGGCTACCAGACCGCCATCCTCAACAACGTTGATATTTCCGGGTCGCAGGTGCTGCAGGTCACCCTCTCGCCCTAGCCATGCACCCGAGCATGTTCCGGGAGCGCGGCTTCACGCTCATTGAGGTTACGGTTTCGATTTTCGCTTTCGGGATTATCACCATCGGGCTCATCGCCCTCGTGTCCGGCATTATCCGCGGCAGCAGCCAGCAAGCGGGTGCGGCGGCGGACGTAGACGCGGCGCGGCGCGTTGCCTTCGGCATCGTCAACGAGCTCAGGCGCGCCGAGTACAGTTCCACGGGCGCCTACCCCATTGAGTCGGCGCAGGCTCAGCAGCTCACGTTCTACGCGAACACCGACGGCGGCTCGGACGTCGAGCGGATCCGATACTACGTTTCCGGCAGCAAGCTGTACCGCGGGTTCCTCAAGGCCTCCGGGAACCCGCCCGCGTACGTCCCGGCGAACGAAACTTCCGCCCTCGCGCTCGAGCCGCTCGCCAACGGCGCCCAGCCCCTCTTTTACTACTACGCCGACACCTACAACGGCGTAGCCGACAGCTACCTTGCCCAGCCCGTCGACGTGACCGACCCGCGGTTCATACGGCTCTCGCTCCAGGTCTACCAGAAGGGCGGGCTGTCGACCCAAACCAAGTTCACCGTTGTTTCTTCGGCGACCGTTCGGAACCTCAAGAGTAACCTCGGCCAGTGATGCAGCAATCGGGCACGGTGCAGAACGCTAAAACCGAAACCGGCAGCGGCTTCATTTTCGCCGCGGTCGTCCTCTTCATTTTCGCAACCGTAGCCGTGGCCGTGCTCGCGTACGCCAGCAGCGAGCTGCGCGTGCTGCGCTCGAGCGTTAACCGCGAGCAGGCGTTCTACATCGCCGAAGCAGGTGTGAACTACTACCAGTGGCGGCTCGCGCACTTCCCGGCCGACTTCACCGACGGCACCGGCACCGCCGGGCCGTACGTGCACAACTTTTACGACGTGGATACCGGCCAGCAGGTCGGCAGCTACAGCCTTACGGTTACCGCCCCGCCGATCGGCTCCACGGTCGCGACCATTCAGTCGACCGGGTACACCCTCGACAACCCGAAGGTCAGGCGCACCATCACGGTCCGCTACGGGATTCCGAGCCTGGCTCAGTACGGATTCTTGACTAACAGCGACGTGTGGATCGGTGATACCGAAACGGTCCAGGGCCAGTTCCACGCCAACGGCGGCGTGCGCTTCGACGGTTTGGGTAATGCGCCTATTACCTCGGCGAAAGCTACGTACACGTGTCAGACGTACCACGGCTGCGGCCCGACTACCAAAAACGGCATCTGGGGGTCGGCGGCGACCGCGACGCAGGCTTTCTGGAGCTACCCGGTTCCGAACGTCGATTTTTCAGCCATTACCTCTGATCTCGCGAACCTCAAATCGACCGCCCAGAGCGGCGGCATTTACCTGCCGCCCTCGAACGCCCTCGGCTACAGCATCGTCATGGCCACGACGGGCACCACGACGCTCCTGTCGGTCTATAAGGTAACGACGGTCACCGCGCACCAGACGGGCTGGGACGTGAACTCGGTGGCCCACAACGAGGACATTGACTACAATGCCCGCACGCTCCAGTACACGACGACGACCCCGCCGTCCGGCGTCGTCTACGCTGAAGACCACGTCTGGATTGAGGGCGGCCTCCGCGGCCGGCTGACGGTAGCTGCGGCACGCCTGCCGTACAACCCGGCGACCGCGCCAAACATCTACATTCCGCGAAGCCTGCTCTACCAGGCCAAGGACGGGCAGCACAGCCTCGGGCTCATTGCCCAGAAGAGCGTGGTGCCCACGTACAGCTCGTCGCAGACCCTTGAGATTGACGCGGCCATGATCGCCCAGAACGGCAGCGTCCAGCACTACTACTACCCCGGCAACGTTAAGAGCGCCATTACCGTCTACGGTTCTCTGTCGAGCTACGGCGTCTGGACCTGGTCGTGGGTCGACGGCGGCGGCACCACGGTTTCCGGGTACCAGACGACGAACACCGTCTACGACCAGAACCTGCTCTATGGTCCGCCGCCGAGCTTTCCGGTCTCGAGCGCCGGTTACCAGCAAATCAGCTGGTCGAGCAACTAGCTTTCCGCCATTCTATGAAAAAGTTTTTCATCGCCCTGACAATTTTTCCGCTCCTGGCCGCTACCCGCGTACCGTCGAACCAGGGCAGCGGGGGTCCGGCCCAGCCCATTCCGCCGCTCGTGGCGCCGAACTACAAAGAGAGCGTCAATTCGCCGCCCGAAGAGCAGGGGGGTCTTGAGCCCGGCAGCGGCGAGAACAGCTCCGGAACCGCTGCTGGTGGGCCCGGCGAGCCCGCGGAAGAACTTGATGCGCTCGGCCCGGTCGGCACCGAAGATTCTGCGAGTCGATCTCCGCGCTTCCCGTTCGTCTGGCTCCTCTGGTTTGCCGTGGCGCTCGCGTTCGCTGCCGCGGTGTACCGGTGGATCAAGAGCGGCGGCGGACGGTGAGCGGGAATGCGCAAACGCTCCGCTGCCAGTACTGCGGCAACAATCCTGTCCCGCACTTCCTGCACTGGTACTTCGAGAGCCTCGATGTCGCTTTCCGGCCCCTCCGCCTCCTCGTAGCCTACAATCCCGCTACCCGGCTCGCGGGCCGGCTGTGGAAGTTTTTTCGCCTGACCGCCGCCGTAACCGAGGCCGGGCGGCTGCTCGGCATTGTCCGGTTCGCGGACAGACCGTCCGAGGAAACCTCGGGCCGCGCCCGGGTGCTCTGGCAAGAAGCCGAGCGGCGCGGTCTCCGCATGCGCGCCGTATACGTTTTCGGCAAATCGGTCGACTGCTTCACGCTCGAGAAGGCCGGACGGACCGTGTTCTTCTCCGGGTTGCCGCGTCCGGATAGCCGCGACGGCGGCGAACGCCTCGACTGGCTCGACGACAAGTGGTGCTTCCGGCAGCTCTGCCAGCGCGAGGGCTTGCCGGTGCCAGGCGGGGCGAGCTGCCGGACGTTCTCCGAGGCTCTCGCCGTGTTCCGCCGCCTGCGGAAGCCGTGCATCGTGAAGCCCCGGGCCGGGAGCCGCGGCCGCCACACGACCACGAACGTCTCCACCGAAACTGAGCTCCGCGAGGCCTTCCGCGTCGCCAAGCAGCTCTGCTACTGGGCCATGGTCGAGGAACACCTCGACGGGCCGGTCTACCGCGGCACCGTGGTGGGCTACCGCTGCCGCGGCGTACTGCGCGGCGACAGCCCGCAGGTGACGGGGGACGGCCGCTCGAGCCTCCGCGAGCTCGTTACGGCGAAAAACAGAGCGCCGCACCCGGGCACGAAGAACATTGTCCTCGATGTTCGCGCCGAGCGGTTCCTCTCCCGGGTGGGCCTCGGCTTCGATTCCGTCCCCGAAGCCGGTCGGACGGTATTCCTCTCTGAAAAAATCGGCGTGTCTTACGGCGGCAGCTCGAGCGAAGAGCTAAAAACCTGCCACCCCGACAACGTTGCCCTGTTCGAGCGGGCGGCGAAGGCCTGCGGGGACCCGATTCTCGGCTTCGACTTCATTGTCCCGGACATCACCGAGCCGTGGCACGAGCAGCGTTCGGGATTTTTGGAGTGCAACACCTTGCCGTTCATAAACCTCCACCACGATCCGCTCAAGGGCAAGCCGGAAAATGTCGCCGGGGCCATCCTGGACCTCGTCGGGTTCTAGGTGGGGATAGGGGGTTTGTGGGCCCGGAAGTCTATGGTATAGTTGAGCTACCCTGAAACGCAGGAAACAAAGCAATAAATTCCGACTGCCTTGAACAAACGGGGCACGTCGAGGTCTGCCCATGACCAAACCCCACGCGCACCGTGGAGATGGAACCCACGGGGCGCACGCCAGGCACGCAGACATGGATAAAGTAAAAATCAAGCGCGTTAAGCGCCACCACAAGAAAGCCACCACGAGCGAAAAAGTGTTGGCTGGTTTGGGTTTGGGCTCAACGCTCATGGGCGGCGCGGCTTCGGTTTCGGCCAAACCCCAGCCGACCCAGATAGTCCGAACCCAGGAAGCTGAAGGTAAAACCGAAACGGGAAAGGTCCGGCAGGTCCTCTCGCGCATTTTTGGCATCGGCGAGGCCAAAGCAGCAGCCGATACCCAAACGTACCCAGGGACCGAGTACGATTTTAGTCCAACTTTGGGAAATAGTGACAGCGTCAGCGATGATAACCAAGTGGGCGATCAGCTTGCCGACGGCGTGGATACGACTGACACCACCGACACCACGGATACCACCGACACGACAACTACAGATACCACCACTACTACTGACACGACCGACACGACCGATACAACAGACACTACTGACACCACGGATACAACAGACACTACTGACACGACGACCGCGGGCACGACCGACGCTATCACCGATACGGCGATTACTACCACTAGCTTCAATAGCGGTGGGCTTCATACCTTGAGTACCGGCTCGTCCGGCGGCCCGTTGCTCAGTTTCTCCTCAGTCGGCCCCGCAGTCAGCGACGCACCTACCGGAGCCGCGGCAACCGATACCACTACGCAGACGGAGCCCCTCCAGGTTCAATCGCTCGTTCACGCGAACGGACAGACCTACCAGGTCGGTACCGTGCCTGGCGTCGGCGATGTGGCACTCATGGATGGAACCTACTACGATTCGCACGGCGACCCGATTACCGACCCCGCGATGCTCGCCGCGGCCCAGCAGGCATTCAGCAACACCACGGTCACGGACAGCACCACGGCCGGCACCACGGCCGGACCGGCCACGAACGTGAGCATCGGACAGAACGGGGGGAACACTTTTGTCACCGGCACCGTGAATACGCAGACCGGGCCCATGCAGGTCGCGGTCATGAACAACCAGCTCTACAACGCGAACGGCGAGCTCATCACCGGCCTTTCGCAGCAGGAGACCGATACCATCATAGCGGCGCTGAACGCCGGCACCTCGTCTATTACCGGGCCGCAGACGCCCATTGATCCCGGATCGCTCGGCGCCCTCGCCGGCACCGGTAACGGGCAGGTCACGCTCTCGAACGTCTCGACCCAGACCACGGGGAGCGGCCAGTCGTACCAGGTCGGCACTATCGCCAACTACGGTACGGTCTCGGTCATGAACGGGCACGTCTATGGCCCGGGCGGGAATGACATTACCGCCGATTTCACTGCGGCCGAGCTCACGAACATCCTCGCGGCGTTCGCGGGTCCGACCACCACCACAACCACCACGACGACGGGGAGCACCACGGTCGTGCCGACGACGACGCTCAACACCGCCTTCCAGCAGAACGTGACCATACCGGGCGTAGGTCCGGTCCAGGTCACGAACGGGCAGGTTTTCAATAGCAGCGGCGTCAACATTACGAGCCAGCTCACCGCAGCCCAGCTTCAGCAGGCGCTGCAGAGCAGCGGCAACATCAATTACCAGGTCGGTATCAACACGGTCGGTACGAACCAGCTCGCCGTGACCGTCGGGGTTGGGGGAACCACCGTCACGAGCCCGACCTTTACCGTCGGCACGAACAGCACCGGTCAGGTCACCATAACCGCCACGGGACCGAACGGTCCGCAGACCGTGACGCTCCCCGCCGGCCTGACCGCCGAGGATGCCCCGCGCTACCTCGCCACGCACCCCGCGTACCTGGCGTGGACCCAAACGTTTAATAACAACGGTTCGACCACGAACGACCAGGGCCAGCCGGTCAACAACTCGAGCATTTTCGGCGCGCTGGCCGGCGCGTACTACAACAACAACCAGATCACGACGGGGATCAACACCTTCACCCAGTCGCACAACGTGATCGTCGATAACGGCGGCAGCGGTACCACGTCAATTTCCGAGTGGGGCGGCCGCCAGGTCTACTACGACCAGGCCTCGGGCCGCCTGTTCATGTTCGTGCCGGCCTCGGCGACCACGACCGGCCACTGGGTTGATGTGACGAATCCCTCGAACGTGCCGGCCGCGGATCTCCCGCCGGGCGTGACCGCAACCCAAATGTCCGGACAGGTTGACGTCGTGGTCCAGATGCTCCGCGGCGATAACGGTTTCCGCAACACGAGCTCCATTCCGAGCGGCTCGGTCACGCTCGTCAACAATCTCGTCGGCACCCTGTTCATGAACATGGACCTGACGCCGGCGAACTTTACCCAGATCGTGGACCTCTACAACCTCGGCATCAGCCCTGCCTTGCTGCCGAGCGGTTTCTTTAACATGACGGTCACGCAGCGGCTCGAGGCCCTCCAGGCGCAGTACGGTACCGGGCACGCAACGCCTGCGAACTGGGCGAGCATGAGCCAGCTCGAACAGATGGACTGGTGGATGCACCAGATCTACCCCCAGGCTTTCATCCAGAACGTCCCCATTGACCCGCTCCGGCTCACGAGCCAGCAGCAGCTCGATTTCCTGCACCTGCTCTTCCCCGGCGCGACGTTCTCGAGCGGAAATAACTTCCAGCAGCTCGCGAGCGGCGGGTGGTTTACCATCACGAACATTCCGACCGCCGCGAACGGGCAAACGAGAGACCTCTGGCAGATCAACACCCCGTCTGGTCCGGTGAACGCCGGGTCCCTCTACACCGCTTACATGACGGGCGGTATGCCCGCGCTCCAGAGTGCCCTCAGCGGTTACCCGGCCCTCTCGGGGCTGCTGAGCAGTGGTGTTACCCAAGACCAAATTTTGAGCCTGCTCATCGGCCAGACGAATGGCCTCCCGAGCGGGAGCACCTACACCCTGAACGGCTCCGGTAATCCGTTCTACCAGCAGCCGGGCGGTTCCAACACCGAGAACCTGTACAACCCCACGGGTTGGAACGCGAACGACAACAGCGGGCTGACCATTGGCACGACCGGCGTGGTGCAGACGCCCGGCCAGCCGACCGTCAACACGAACCTGACGACGAACCTTTCGGGCGTTCCAAATTCCCTCGGCGTAACCCAGTACATTGTCGGTCAGCAGATTGATGCCATCAACGCCGGCAACCAGGCTCCCGCGACCGTTCAAACCGTTTCCCTCAGCCTGCCCCAGGCCCGCGTCGGACAGAGCTACCGCACCGAGCTGCCCGGAGGAACCTGGACGTTCTCGGGCGGCGGTTTGCCCGCGGGCGGCTTCGGGCTTTCCCAGAACCAGACGCCGGCCCTCGGTAACAATGTACTTTCAGGAACCCCGGCGGCGGGCTCGGCCGGAACGTACACGATCCGCATGCAGAACAACACCGACGGCAAGACCTACGTATTTACGCTCGTCGTCCTCCAGGCAGACGGTACCGTGCCTTCCGGCACAATCCTTACGGTCGGTACAGGTGGCACGGCAGGCCCAGGGGCGACCGTAACCCAAGGCCAAACCGCGGCGAGCCTCACGGCCCTTTCGGTAAACTCGGCGACCAGGACCCAGGTTGCTTCCGGCACCTTCGTCCTGACCATCCGAGGAGCTGGCTTCAATACGCAGGCCGCGAACCTGAACCTGGTGAGCTTCGGTCCCGGCGGCCAGTCGGCGAACGCGTTTGAGTTTGAAACCACGAGCGGGCAGGTTACGGGCATCCGCGTGCGCGTGCCCGGCAGCCTCGGACTCGGAACCTTCCCCATCCGCGTTCAGAACGTCGGAACCACCAACTTCCAGCAGGCTGTTTCGAACGCCATGATCTTTACGGTAAGCCCGGCGGCCGCCGCAGACACGGTTGCGCCAGATGCGGGCCTGACCCCGCGCCGCTCGCCATCAATCATTGCCGCCGACACCGCTTCTGTCGGCAGTCTCCAGAGCCAGGGCGGCGGAGCCATTGGCGCACAGTTAGGATCCGGCGGCGGGGTTACGGGAGGGGCTTCCTACAGCACGACCAACTTCAGCCAAGGTTCCGGCGCCCGAGGAGCAATGTTCGTGAATGCCGACCAACCGGCGCAGCCGTATACGGGCGCGGCCCTGGGGGTACAGGCTGGCGGTCCCATCGCGGTGGCTGACGCGTCCGGTCCAATTGTCCGTGCGTCCGTCACCGATGTCGGGAATGACAACGAGGGCGGGGAAGCCAACGAGACGCCCGGGGGAACTACGCTAACACCGCTCATTACAACCCAGTCCGCCGGGACTCTCATGCGTCCGTCCGTCACCGATGTCGGGAGCGACGAGGGCGAGGTGGAAAACCTCGAAACCGGCCAGGGTGCCCCGGGTTCGGTCGTAAGAGCCTCGGTAACGAACGTCGGTGACGACGAAGAGGTAGAGGCCGGAGAAGAGGTTGATAACGACGGGGAGGTTGAGAACGGGGAAGAAAACACCGAGACGGGCGCTGGTGATGAAGAAGTCGAAGCTGAAGAAGACGAACAAACCCCGGCGGGGGAGGGTGAGGTAGAGACTGAAGAGGACGACGACACCGGCGGCGGAACACCTGGCGGCGGCTCTGGAGGAGGAGGCGGGGGCGGCGGGGGAACGGTTCGAACCTTCGCTTCCGTAGACAGCCAGCCGTTTAAGGGTCTCCAGATGCCGACCGGTCTCCAGTACGACGCGCTCGCCCAGGCCCAAGGGGGCCAGCAGCAGTCGGCAACCGCATCGCAGGCTCAGCAGGCGACGTACGTCGTTAAGAAGGGCGATACGCTCTGGGCCATAGCGAGGCGGTTCTACGGGGACGGCCGCAAGTGGCGGATGATCCTCGAAGCCAACACGAACGTCGTACGGAACCCGAACCAGCTCCACATTGGCACCACGCTCGTTATTCCGCAGCTGTAGCGCTCACCACTAACAACCGAACGCATGGACATCAAGCCTGTTCAAAAACCCGCCGAGCCGTTTACCGAGGCAGCCGCGCCGAATTCGTACCACTGTTCGCGCTGCTGCCGCCAGAGCCACTTTTTTACGACCTACGCCACGCCCGTAGCCGTGCTCATCGGATCGGCGCTCATTGCGGCGAGCGTTCTGTTCAGCGGGGGCTTTTCTACCGGCACGGCGAAGCAGGTCGCCCAGACCGACCCGACGCAAACCGCTCCGCCGAAGCCGGTCGAGGTTCGCGAGCGCGCCGACGCTCCCGTCATCGGCGACGTGAATGCGCCGGTGACCTTGATTGAATTTTCCGATTTCCAGTGCCCGTTCTGCCAGCGCTTTTTCCAGGAAAGCTACCCGACGCTCAAGTCGAAGTACGTTGACACCGGCAAGGTAAAGGTCGTGTTCCGCCACTTCCCGCTCCCGTTCCACCAGAATGCCCAGAAGGCGGCGGAAGCCGCCGAGTGCGCGTCACGCCAAGGCAAATTTACCGAGTACCACGACGTGCTGTTTACGAAAGCCAACTCGGACGGCGCCGGGCTCGCCATTGCGGACCTAAAAACGTACGCCAAGCAGCTTAACCTTGACGCGGCGAAGTTCAACCAGTGCCTCGACAACGCGGAAGCGGCCACAACGGTTTCCGGCGATCTCGCCGACGGCCAGGCCGCCGGAGTCAACGGCACGCCGACCTTCGTTCTCAACGGGCAGCTGATCGTCGGCGCCCAGCCGCTCGCGGTTTTCGACCAGGCGCTCGGGCAGGCGACGGCCGGCAAGTAGCCTTTTAAAAAACGTCCCGTAGTACTACGGGACGTTTTTAAATTTTATTCAGACCGACGAGCGCAGGCGCAGATCGGCCTCCACGAGCACGCGCGGGTTCCCGTAGGCTAGGCGCGAGAAAGCAACGGCCTGCTCGGCAATGTTCTGCTCGGGGGCTGCGGCCGGCTCGAGGCTCGTGCCGGAGAAGGTTTCAGTCGCCTGTCCGCCGGCCATGAGCCGGACGTAGAAATTGTAGCGTCCGAGCCCGGTGAGGTCGTCTTTCTTGAAGGGGTGCAGCTCTTTAGCCAGGAGCTCGGCGTCGTCGACGCCGAGCTGGAAGGACAGGAGCGTGCCGGCGTTGCCGAGCACGGCGGCCTTCAGGCTGTCGGGCAGCTGCGCGAAGTACTGGTTCGTGAGGTGCACGGCGAGCCCGTACTTGCGGGATTCCGAAAGCATGCTCGCGAAGGTATCGGTGGCGAGGTTCTGGAACTCGTCGACGTAGAGGTAGAGCGGGGGCCGTTCGTTTGCCGGCAAGTTCGCGCGCCTGAGGACCGCGGCCTGGAGCTTTGCCATGACGATGAGGCCGAGGAGGTGGGCGGTCGATTCGCCGAGCTTGCCCTTCGAGAGGTTCACGAGCAGAATTTTCTGCTCGGCGAGTACATCGTCGAGCCTGACGCCGCTGACCCGCTGGCCAATGACGTTGCGGCAGACGGCGTGGTTCAGGAAGCTGCCGAACTTCGAGTTGAAGTAGTTGAGCATTTCGCTCCGGTGGAAGTCGGCCGTCCGCGCCATTTGCAGCTGCCAGAATTCCTGCACGAGCGGATCGCGGACGTGAGCCCGGGCCTGCTCTTCGAAGCGGCGGTCCATGAACAGCCGGGGAATGTCGAGGATGCTCGCGCCGCGGGGGTTCGCCATGGCGGTGAGTGCCGCGTTCCTGAGCCAGTGCTCGAACTGCGGCCCGACGATGCCGGTCTTACCCGGATCGAACAGCTTGTAGAAGATTTCAATGAGCTCCGCGACCAGGAAGTCGCGCTCGTGCTCGTCGCGCGCCTCGAGCAGGTTGAGGCCGAGCGGGTGGCCCGCGTCAGAGGGGTCGAAGACAATCACGTCGCCCAAGCGCTCTTTCGGCAGGTGCGCGAGCAGCCAGTCTATGGCTTCGCCGTGCGGGTCAACGAAGCAGACGCCGCGCCCGGCAGCAATGTCCTGGAGCGCCATGTTCGTAAAGACGGTCGACTTGCCGGAGCCGGTCTTGCCAATGACATACATGTGCCGGAGCCGGTCGGTTTCCCCAATGCGAATGGGCGTGCGTTTGCCGCGGAACTCGTTGTACCCAATTAAAACGTCGTGCTTCATACGGGCTCTGAGAAAAATTTCTGGGCGAAGTAGCGGGCATCGAGTATTTCGGTGAACCGGGCGCGGGCGGTAGCCTGGTCCCGCCTGAGGTTCGCGAGCTGCCCGAGCGCCGCCCGCTGTTGCCGAACGCGGGCGGAGAGCCCCCCCGCGAGGCCCGCGCGCAGCAGCGGCGAGACGAGCGCGAGCATGCGCTCGGACTCGCCGGCCACAGCCTCGACCTCGGCGTCGTCGGGCAGGTCGACCGGATTCATGTGTTTCGGGTCAGCCACGGCCGCCCCCGATGCCGAGGAGCGCCTCGGAAACGAGCCCCTCGCATAGCTCCTCGACGAACCGTTTTACGGGCCGGGCGCCGAGGCGGGGGTTCTCGAGCTGCCGCACTTTGCGCTCCAGCAGCTCGCGCGTCACGCCGAAGCGCACGCCGTGGCGGGCGGTGCGGGCCTCGATCTTCGCAACCTCGCGCAGCGCAATGTCGGTCAGCTCTTCGGTGGTGAACGGCTTGAAGACGAGAATGGCGTCGAAGCGGTTCAGGAATTCGGTGCGGAACGAGCGCTGCAGGACCGGCAGCACCGTGCGGCGGGCGAAGTCCGCGCCGCCGACGTCTTCACCGCGCCCGCTGGCCTCGAGTATTTCGTCCATGCAGAGGTTCGAGGTCGCAAAGAACGTCGCGTTCGTCAGGTCTACCGTCTCGCCGCCGCCCGAGGTCAGACGTCCGTCGTCGAGAGCCTGCAAGAAGATATCGAAAATTTTCGGGTGGGCTTTTTCAATTTCGTCGAGGAGCACGAGGCTGTACGGCTCGCGCGAGACGTGGTTCGTCAGCTGGCCGCCGGCGTCTGCCCCGGCGTACCCCGGCGGGGCGCCGATGAGCCGCGAGACCGTGTGCGCTTCGCCGAACTCAGACATGTCAATGCGGAGGAAGGCCTCGGGGCGGCCGTAGAAGTGCTCGGCCAGCAGCTTGGCGGTTTCAGTTTTGCCTACGCCCGAAGGGCCGAGCAGCAGGAACGAGCCCAGGGGCCGGTGCTCGCTGCGCAGGCCTAAGCGCGCGCGCTGGAGCACGGCGGCAATGACCGAGAGCACGTGCCGCTGGCCCACGAGCCGCTCGCCGAGCTTTTCGGGCAGGCGCCTGAGCTGCTCGCGGTCAACGCCGCCGAGCTGGGCCGCCGGCACCCCGGCCTTTTCGGCGACGATGCGCTCCAGCAGCTCGCGGCCGACCTCGGGCTGGCCGCCCGAGCCCAGCTGCGCGGTCACCGCGGCTTCGTCGAGGAGCCGCACCGCCGCCTCAGGCAGCTGGCCGAGGCTTGGGTAGCGCTGGCAGGCGGCGAGCGCGAGCTCGACGGCGGGTCCCGGCACGAGCACGGGCCGGTGGCCGCGGCCGAAGCTCGCAGCCTCGTGCGAGACAATCTCGAGGAGCTCGGCTTTGCCCGGTACCTTGACCTCGACGGCCTCCACGCGCGCGGCCAGGTTCTTGCACTGTTCGGAAATTGCCGCCCACTCGCGCTCGCTCGCCGAGAGCACGAGCCGTACGTCGGGGCGGTCGAGCAGTACCGAGACCGCATTCTGCCACTGGGCTGCGGCCTGCGGCCCCTGCGCAGCCAGCGAACCGAAGCCGTCGAGCACGAGGACCGCGCGGTGGACAGAAGCGAAGGCTTCCATAAAGAAACCGGCGTGCGCGGCCTGCAGGGGCCCCGAGGCCGGGAGGCTGCGGAGGTCGACGTACGCAATGTCGACCGCGCCGGCTCCGGGCAGCTGCTCGGGCAGGTTTCCCAAGCTGAACAGCAGCCGCGTCTTGCCCACACCCGAGGGCCCGGTTACGACCACGTGGTGCTGAATCCGCCGGCCGAGGATGCGGACGATGCGTTCGTGCTCCTGCCGCCTGCCCACGCACGCGGGCAGGCGCCCGAGCGCGAGCTCGTGGCGGAGGTCGAAGTATGGAATTTTGCCGAAGTCAGGCACGCGGGTTCGTTAGCGGATCATTGCTAGGCTGCGCGGGCTAGCGTCGCCTGCGCCGCTTGGCTGTCTGCGCTCGCATCGTCGTTTGCCGTCAGGGCTGGGTTCTGCTGCCGCACCGTTTCATTGCGGATGAACGCTACCGCTTGGTTTCGCCTCGCGGTCGGTACCTGATCAACTACCGGAGACCGTTTTTGAGAAACCGAGGCCTGCGCGGTTTTGGGGGAGTTTGCCTGTGCGATCGGCACCACGCGGTAGCGGATCCCTGCGGAGAGCTGGGTGCGCCGGCCATTTGCCTGCGCCGCTATGTTCACAATCTTCGGCGGTGGTGCGATTTTTGTTCTCCGGATGCCTTGCGCTACCTGCGACGCGTGGACGATGGTCTGCTCTGGCCGGATCAGCCTCTCACGGGCTCGAGGTTCAGGCATGAACGCAATTGCCGGTTTGCGGAGGGGTTCGCCGGTGGGCCTGGAGTTTTCGGTTTGCGGCGCCGAAGCTTCGCCCTGCGGGGCCCCGGTCGGTTCTGCTGTTTGGGTACCCCTGCTCGCCACCGCGTGGCCGCTCGCCGCAGCATCGGCCTCCTCCCAGTATTGACCGAGCTCTTCAATGCTAAACTCCGCTACCGGTTCTGTTTCCTGGGCGTCAAAAACGAATGTGGCTTCCGGCGTCGGCACGCCATCGGGAATTTTGGGAACGTTTGATCCGGCAGCACCCTGCTCACCTTCAGTTTTTGGCGCTACCGCGCCTGTCGAAGCGCCTGAACCAGTAGTGATCTTAGACGGTGGCGCATTTTGAGCCGCGCCCGCATCATCTACTATCTTTTCCCCGGATTCTTCAGCGCTCCGCGCTTGTTCAAAGGCCAGGCCCGTGACCCCAGCGTCCGGCTCAAAGTCGCTCGGTTTTTCGGGTCCGCGTTCGCCAGTATCTGCCAATGATGAAATTCGATCGGCAGAGAAGCTCTGCTGCGATAGGGGAGTTGCAGCCACCGCTGGCGCAGCTGTCTCCTGGGTTTGATCTTGAATTTCTGCTACGAGCCTGGTCTCAAGTTCACCCACGGGAAAGTCAGTTTCCGGCGAACCTAAACCCATGGGACCGTCGAACGCTTTTGACTCGCCGAGGGACCCAGTCGCTCCAGAGGAATTTTGCCGTGCCGGTGCACCGGAATTGATGATTGCTGCGGGCACGGTGGGTTCTGAAATCACAACGTTCGCAATATCGATTACCGCAGCAACCTCGGAAGTTGAAACGTTCTGTGCCTCGAGGTTTTGCGAAAACACCTCGCCTCGGGGGAGGCGAGCTTCCGGAAGAGCCGGGCTCGTGTCAGTGGGCCCTGTACCGACTGCTCGGAAGAATCCATTTTCGACCGCGCTGCCTTTCGCGTTCCCGTTTCTGAACGTTTCGTTCGCGAGTGTGCCTGCGGCGGTAGCGGCGATGATTACTGACCGTTCAGCGACCGACTCATCTGCCCGCACCATTTCCTGTGCGACACCGGATTCAAAAGATCTTGGGCGTTCAGGGATGTTGCCATTTCGGTCAGCCTCGGCGGTTCTGTGTACCGTTTCTCGCCCGGCACGTTCGGCAGCGGGGGGGCGGGTGCCCGGGGTTGCCGCCGGGTTCGTTCGAATGGTAACCCGGTAGGTTTTGGGAGCGCTACCGGCGCTTTCCCAGCGGTTTCCGTCAACGAAGAGGACAATGCCGGCCGCGTCTGCGCGTTCAGAGGAAGTTGCCTCCACGGTTTTGCCGTCGTTCTCTGGAGCCGGTTCCGGCACCACGCGGTTCGCGATCCATGCGGGCAGCTCTGCCGCCGTTACGACGGTGCGGGTTTCGGGTGAGGCTTGCTTCGTTTCGTGAACGGCTGCGGCGGTGGCGAGCGGGGCCCCGCGTTCGGTGCGCGGCTCACCCTGAACCGTTTCCCGAACAGCTTCAGCGCCGCGAGCGAGACTTACTTCTGCTGCTGCTGCCGAGAATTGGCTTTCGGCTCGACCTTCTTCTGTGCCGGAATTACCATCAATAGATACTTCAGGATTGAGCGATTGCACAATAGCTGCGGCGGTCCGCTGCTCGTACCGGGCCTCGCGTACCGCCGTTGCAGATTGCGCGGCTTCGGCTTTAGCTGTTTCAACCGGAGCGTGCCGCTCCCGGCCCACCTCTCTGTCGTCTGTTACCCTCTGCTCGGCTACAGTTTGCGCGGCCACCAAAAATTCAGCCGCTGCAATTTCGGGGGTTGTGGCCTCGCCGCTCCCCGGCAGCGCCTCAGCTTGTACCCGCGCAGCCTGGTCGAACGTCGTGGGCTCGGCTCGGTCTCTCTGCTCTAGAAGTTCAGCCCTGGCTTCGCGGGAGACGCGGACGTCGATCTCGCTGCCGACGAGCACCATTTCGTACAATTCGTTCTGTCCGTTCAGTACGTACTCGAACGAGATGTAGCCGCTCTCCTTGAGCTGCTCGAGCCAAGGCTGGCCCTCGGCGCTGCTCTCGCTCCGCACGCCGTCTTTCGAAGTCTGAACGAGCTTGTCGCCCTCAATGGAGAAATGATCGCGGGGCTCTTCGTTCGTGACATCTGCCCACCCTGCACCGAGCTCGCCGAACTGTCCGCTGGCAAGCCCGGCCTCCGCCGCTCCGGCGTCTGGTTCATCATCAGCATCAGTTTTTTCCGCCACCGCTTCGCCTGCTGGTTCGGCGGGGGACTCGACCGTTCCTTCCAAGCCAAGCGGCATCTCAAAATCAAGATCTGCCGCACCGCTCTGCTCAATACCGAAAAGACCGGTGGTGGCATCCGCTATGCCCTCGACGACTTCGCCGTCTATTCCCGCTGATTCAGATTCGCTGTCCATTCGAAAAAATTTGGTGTCAAAAAACCGCCCGGCGGCGGCGAAACAAACTTGGTTGTCCTGCTCGGGAGTCGTCCCGCTCTTACGGCGGGACCAGCGCACTCCCAGCGACCTGACTCGTTCCCCGCCGGGGGCGGGGACGTTACAGTTGCGGCACAGTGCCGGAATTGACCGGACTTCTCTGGGAGGACCGTTTCGGACTTTTGAAAGTACCTGCTAGGGCCATCGTAGACCTGCCCCCGTGGCCTGTCAAACCGAGCCGAATTTGAGCCTCAGGCAGCCCCTTCGGCGAACATAGCCTCGAGGTCGTCGGTGCGGTTCACGTAGCTTATCTCGAGGTAGCGGATGAAGAACTTCTGGGCGAGCTGGTCGAGTTCGCCCTTGATGTCCCGGTCGAGCGCGTAGGGGCTGACCCAGGTGCTGTTCTGCCACTTCTTGAAGCCGAGCGCTTTCAGCTTCGCGCGGAGGACCGAGCGGACCTGCTGCTGGGCTTCGGGAATGTCGAAGATGACAAGCTTCCAGACACCGTCGCGCTTCGGACGTTTCCTCGAGAGCAGGCGGTCGCCGTCGGGGGTAACGGTGAGCGAGAGCTCGCCGTAGACCTTTTTCTTTTCGAGCATGCCCTGCTCCGTCAGGCGGAAGAGGACGTTGTAAAAATCTTTATAGTTCAGGAGCTTCGAAAAGTTTTTGAAGAGCTCCTTGGCGGTGACGCCAGGGTTCTGGTGGATTTCGGCGAGAATGGTAATGGTGTGCTCGGTGTGGGTTCTCGGCATGGTGGATGGTACGTTTCGGAGACAATAAAAAGTATACCAGTCAGGCGAAAAGAAAACCAGCCCCGTAGCGCTACGGGGCTGGTTTGGGTTGCTACTTGTTGATCTGCGAGACGAGGTTGTCGAAGGCTTTCGGGAAGCGGACGGCCAGTTCGGACAGGCTCTTGCGGTTCAGCTCGACGCCGGCGTTCTTGAGCTTGCCGGCGAACCTGCTCCAGGTGGTGCCGTTCTCGCGGAGCGCGGCGTTCGCGCGCTGGAGCCAGAGGGCGCGGAAGTCGCGCTTCTTGTTGCGGCGGTCGCGGTAGGCGTAGGTTTCGGCGTGGAGGAGCGCC
The DNA here is from genome assembly GCA_964561365.1 of uncultured Candidatus Saccharibacteria bacterium. Classification (GTDB taxonomy): domain Bacteria; phylum Patescibacteriota; class Doudnabacteria; order UBA920; family UBA920; genus CAZLPF01. Next base: position 44,970 of record CAZLPF010000008.1, read on the forward strand.
TCGCGGGCGGCGCGGAAGTTGGTCGAGCGGCGGTTGTCGAAGCCCTTGGCGCGCCGGATAACATTCCGGTGGCGCTTCTGGCCGGCAACGCCGCGCTTGACGCGGGTCATGGGTGGTTGGGTGGGTTACTTAAAATTTAGCGGGGGAGGAGCTGGTGGAGCCGGGCGTTGTGGCCAGAGATGACCTTGTCGGAACGCTTGTTCTTGGTCGTCTTGCCGGACTCGCGGGCATTGAAGTGGTCCTGGCCCATGGTCCTGGCCATGAGCTTGCCGGTCTTGGTTCGGCGGATGCGCTTGCTGGCGCCCTTGTGGGTCTTCATTTTTGGCATAGTCGTTCTCGTTACTTGTGGGGAGCGGGCGCCGCCTTGCCCGGCACGAGCATGGCTGACCAGGTGTTGCCCATGCGCCGCGGCTCTTCTTGAATCTTGTGCGGGTGGGTAATGTGGGCGAGGAACCCGCGGATATTGTCCCGGCCTTGCTCGGCGAAGGCCTGCTCGCGGCCGCGCATGCGGAGCTCGAGCTTGACCATGTCGCCGCTCTCTAAGAACTCGTCGACCTTGGCCGCCTTGATCTTCTTGTCGTGGTCGGAAATCCGCATGGACAGGCGAATGGTCCGCAGCTCCGTCTTCTTCGCGTTCTTCTTGGCCGCGGCCTCCGCCTTCTTCTGCTGGTAGCGGTACTTGGCCACGTCCATGAGCTTGGCGACCGGAGGTTTGGCGAGCGGGGCGACCTCAATGAGGTCGAAACCCTGCTCCTGGGCGATCTTGAGCGCGTCGGCAGTCTTCAGGACGCCGAGCTGGGCGCCGTCTTCGCCGATGACCCGGAGCTCCGGAGCGGTAATCTGGAAGTTGATTCTATTCTTCTGTAACAACGCCTCTCGTTAGCTGATGCTTGGCACATTCTACTACGCAGGGTGCTCTTTGTCAACGTGCGGGCACCTGGCTCTGGTATACTTTTAGCGACAGAAAACGGCTTGAACCAGAAACTAAAAACGTACCTGCGGCGATCGCTCCCCGGCTTCGTTACCGGCGGCGCGGACAACGATCCGTCCGGGATTGCCACCTACTCCATTTCCGGGGCGGCTTTCGGCTACGGCCAGCTCTGGCTCATGGTGATCGCCACGCCCATGCTCGTTGCCGTGCAGGCGACCTGCGCGCGCATTGCCCACGTCACCGGCAAGGGGCTCGCCACCGTCATTCGCGAACGGTTCAGCCCGGTCGTGCTCTGGGCGGTAACGGCCGGGCTCGTGGCGGCCAACGTTGCCACCGTGGGGGCCGACCTGCTCGCCATCTCGTTCGCCGGCGAGCTGTTGACCGGCATTCCCTCCCGCTACTTCGTGGTACCGGTGACCGCCGCGCTGTGGTACCTCATCTGCTACGGTAACTACCGGACCCTCCGGCGGCTCCTCGTGCTCCTGCTGCCGTTCTTCCTCCTCTACTTCGCCGCGGCGCTCCTCGCGCACCCCAACTTCGGCGAGATTATCCGCGGCCTGGTCTGGCCGCCCTCGGGCCCGCTCTCGAGCGGCTACTACGTCGCCGCCCTTGCCATACTCGGCACGACCATTACGCCCTACCTCCTGTTCTGGCAGGCGAAAGAGGAGATTGAAGAAAAACCGAGCAAAGCTTCGGCCCGCTACCAGGCGGCCCACGAAGACCTGCTGAACGTACCCGGGTACGCGTTCTCGCAGTTCGTAACCATTGCCATCATCATCGCGGCCGCCGCGGCGCTCCGCGGTCACGGCGACGGCATCAAGACCGCCGCGGACGCCGCGCTCGCCCTCCGGCCGGTAGCCGGGGACTGGGCCGTGTTCCTGTTCGCCGCCGGCGTGGCCGCCGCCGGCCTCCTCGCCGTACCGGTGCTCGCCATTTCGACGGCCTCGGTCGTCTCCGAGGCCGCGGGCCTCAGGCGCGAATCGCTCTCGAGCACGCCCCAGCGGGCCAGGGGGTTCTACGCGGCCATCACCCTCACGCTCCTGGCCGGTTCGGCCATGCTCCTGGCCGGCGTCGACACCCTGAAAGCCCTCTACTATTCACAGGTCTTGGCCGGGGCGGTCATGCCCATTCTGCTCATCTGTACCATCCGCATCGGCAACGACCGGAGCATCATGGGCGAGTTTAAGAGCGGATGGTTCGATAACATTTTCGGGACGCTCGCGGCCCTCGTCATGGCGTCGCTCGCCGTTCTCGCGTTCGTTTCCTAATTTAAAAAAACCGTCCCGTTCCGCCAACCGGCGGACTCCGGAACGGTTTTTTTGTCAGCGTTCCCAGAAGCGGCTGCGCCACAGGGGTTGCGGTTCGGGGGCGTCGTCTTCTTTTTCGGGCGGAATGGGCGGCTCGCCCGGCGGCAGGGAATTTTCGTAGGCTGTGGAAATGGTCCGGATCTGTGCGGTGAGCTTGCTCGCGAGATCCTGGACGAGCATTTTGACCTCGGTGCTAACGTTCGAGTCTGAAATCTTCGGCTCGAGTCCGGCAAGCGCCTGCGAGAGCGCGAGGAGCTGGACGAGGGCGGCGCGCTGCCCCGCCTCGGGCTGCGGGGCGGCCAGCTCGCCCGGCGGCACGTAGGAGGCCGGCGTGCTGGTCGGGTAGCGGTCGCGGATCCTGCGGTCGACGTAGGCCGAGGCTACCTCGTAGGTGGAAGCCATGCGGCTGATTTCTTCCCGGACCGGAAGGGCGGGGTAGGTCTGCGAGAGTGAACGGCTCGCCCGCGCGCCCACGGCGAGGCGCGGCCAGAGCGCGCCGAGCAGCTGCTCCTCACCGGCAACGTCGAACGACTGCGCCGCGGCGCCGTAGTCGCGCACCGGCGGCAGCGCGGCGCCCGCGTCTCCGGTCGCGGCCGGAGCCGCCGCCGGCTCGGTTGCGCTCGGCTTGACCTCATCGCCCGGCCTGAAACGGGCGAGAATGACGAGCAGCACGACGAGAACCGCCACGCCCGCGTACTTGAATTTGCCGGTTTCCATACTGTTACCTTCGATTGTAGCACGCACGCCGCCGCCCCGAATGTGGTATAGTAGAGGAAACGTTCCGCCCCGAAAGAAACCAAAATCGAACGACCTCAACGTGCCTGACACCCACTCGACCACCAAGAACGCCTTCACCTTCGTCCGCACCCTCTTCCTGCTCGCCTCGAGCATGGTGCTCGCTATGCTCGTGCCCTACGTTCCGGGAACGGCCGTCCAGGTTACCGCGGTTACCGTTGGCGTATTTTTGGCCGTCTCGGCGGCCACCGCGGTTTTTGCCGCGGTCAGCTCGAAGCGTACGCTCGAGGAACACCTCTACGTCGAGCTCAACAAGGTCCGCCGCATTTACCACCTCGCCCTCCACCTGTCGAAGGAGAACAAAGCCCTCGCGAACTGGTTCTCGCAAATGGAAGAGGCGCTCTGGAACTACCTGACCTTCTTCGAAGATAAGGTTTTTTCGAAGTACAGCGAGGGCGGGTCCCTGTTCCGTGAAGTTACCTACCGCATCTACGGGCTGCCGGTCGCGGCCGGATCCTACAACGCGGAGCTCTACGCCGCGCTCGTGGCTACCGCCGGCCAGGCGACCGAGGCGCGCGAGTACATCCGCCGCAGCCTCGGCGCCGCCGTGGGCCGGTTCGAGCGCATGGTGCTCGTGGCAACGGCCGTCTGTTTTTCCGCCGCGCTCACGCTCGCCACGCCGCTCGAGTTCGGCCCGCGCCTGCTCTCGGCCGCGGCGACCTTCGTCTGCCTGCTCTCGGTCCAGCTCGCGTACGAGTACGACCGCATCAACGCCATCCGCGACAACGCCTTTGCCGACCTCTACCTCGACAACCTGAAGCAGCTCTCCGACCTGCGCGGCGATCTTGGCCGCAGCGAGCAGCCCGCGAAACGGTAGGCGCGAGGCCCCCTGCCGCACGGGGCTTTTTTGTTGCCGTGAAAGAAAACCGCGCGGCGGGTGTAGTATGTAGGGCGCAATGTCGGAACCAACAGGCACAAGCGACGAAGATATCGCCCGGCTCGTGCAGCGCGGGGACACCGAAGCCTTCGGGGTTCTCGTCGAACGGTACGAGCCGAAAATGCGCCGCTACGCGCGGCGTTTCCTTTTCGGCTACGATGATGCCAAGGACGTCGTTCAAGATGTCTTCCTGAGAGCCTACGTGGCCATCAACAGCTTCGACGCGTCGGCCCGGTTTTCGCCCTGGCTCTACCGCATAGCCCACAACCTGTTCATCAACACCATCAAGAAGCGGGGCAAAGAGCCGCTGCCGCTGCTGGACTTTGACGGGTTCTTCCCGCACCTCGGCAGCCCGCCAACGCCGCACGACGAGCTCGAAGAAGCAGAGACGAGGGCGGCGCTCGAAACGAAGCTCGGGGCCTTAGACCCCAAGTACCGCGAACCGCTCGTGCTCTACTACTACGAGGGCCTGTCGTACGACCAGATCGCCGACGTGCTCCACCTGCCCCAGTCAACTGTGGGCGTCCGCATTAACCGGGCTAAGCAGCAGCTCAAACGAACCATTACGCCGTGACCGAAACACCGACAACCGATTCCGCAGGCTCGACGAAGCAGCAGGTGCTCGAAGCCATCGCCCGCGAAAAAATTAGCCCGTCGCCGCGCTGGCGTCACGTGCTCGGCACCGCCCTCTACGCCGCCGCCTGCATTGTCTGCGGCATGCTCCTGCTCTACTTAGTCAGCCTGGCCTTCCACGTGGTGCTCCGGAGCGGGGCCTGGTATGGTCCGGCTTTCGGCGTCCGCGGCGTGCGCGCCTTCTTCGCGCCGCTGCCGTGGTGGCTCATCGTCCTGGCCGTCGCGTGCCTGGCTGCTGTGGACATCCTCGGCCGCCGCTACTCGTTCGGCTACCGCCGGCCCGCACTCGCCACGCTCGGGCTGGTGACCGCCGCCGTCGTGATCGGCGGCTACCTCATTGAGCTGACCCCCTTCCACAGCTACGTCGGAACGAGCCCGCGCCTCGTGCGCTACCCGCTGCCGGTCCAGCTCTACCGCGACTCCGAGGGCGGACGCTTCAACCGCGTCTACCCCGGCCGCGTCGTTAAACTCTACCCGGGCAGCCTCGTTCTGAAAGAGCTGGCCGGCGACGAGTTCATGGTCGTACTCCCGACCGCAACCCCCATACACGCGCTCGCGCGCCTCGAACTCGGCGACTTCGTGGTGGTATTCGGCGACCGTACCGGTACGAGCGTCAAGGCATTCGGCGTCAAGGAAATGCAGCAGCCGTCGTGGTTCCGGGAGCCGATCGAAAGCCCGGGCCAGCCCTGGTGAAATAACTGCTCGGTGTCGCGGTAGTAACTACCGCAGGCACAAAAAGCAGTAAGCTCGGCAGAGCGCACCGCTTTGCCCGGCACAGCAAAGGAGCACCATGAGCATGAACCGAAGGTACGCCCTCTACGCGGCAGCCCCGCTCGCCGCACTCGGGCTCGCCACCGCCGCGCCTGCGTTCGCCCACGGCTTCGGCGGCTGGTTTAGCCAGCAGGCCCCGGAGCAAGTAGCCGCGTCCCAGAACGCACGCTTTTCAGCCGAGGCGCAGCTTCTCGGCCTTACCGTTGACGACGTGAAGGCCGCGTGGGCCAAAGGCCAGAACATTCGCGATCTCGCAAAGGAAAAGGGTATTTCGGAGGACGACCTCAAGAGCCGCATGAAGCAGGCAGCCCTCGAGCGGCAGAAGACCACGCTCCAGGTTCTCGTCTCGCAGGGCGTCATTACCCAGGCGCAGGCTGACGCGAGGCTGCAGTTCATGCAGACGCAGCAGAATACCAAAGCGAAGGGTCACGGTTCGTTCCACTTTGGTCTCTAGTTCCGGAGCCCCGCAATCCCAGGTACCAACCCTTTCCGCCTTCGGCGGGTCCCGTTTGTAGCCTTGATTTATTACTAAATTTGCAGTATGCTTAGGTACTGGCCGTTATCCGTAGGGGCCATTTGACAGCTTAAATACTGCGTACCGAGGATCAAGGGTACCCAGGGAAAGGACC
>CAZLPF010000009.1:0-45994 GCA_964561365.1 uncultured Candidatus Saccharibacteria bacterium
TGGCCCTATCGTCTAATGGTTAGGACGAATGGTTCTCAGCCATTAAATCGGGGTTCGATTCCCCGTGGGGCTACCATATGAAAAACGCACCCGCAAAGGGTGCGTTTTTCTGTACGGGGCGTGGTTCGAACCGTTTACATTTCCGGAGCGGCGTCGAACTTACCCTTGAACTCGGCCATCCACTTGTCGGTGTCTTCCTTGGACATGGCCTTAATCTGGGCGGCCATGTCCGGGTGCGCTTCTTCGACATGCTTCATGCCGTTCATGGACATTTCCTCGGCGCTGTTGCCGGTAACTGCGAACGTGCAGGAAGCAGGTCCGCCCATTTGGGCGCAGGTCATTTGCTTCATACGTTTTTGTTAATGTTGATTAGCTTATTGTACAGGATATATCAGTTAAAATACCTACTTATGACTATATATTGACTAAATACTCAAAATATGATAAAATTATATTTCTTTGATATACGGGTGTTTTCAAAAGAAACCAGCCGCATGTCCGAGAGGACAGTAGATTCCAAAAAAGGCAAACCGGGAGGAATGCATGAAACAGATACTCTATTTTCGCCATTCGCTGAAAGCGGCAGACGGCAACCTTTCGCCCGAAGGCATTGAACTGGCATATGAGGAAGGGAAGTTCTGGAAGGTGAAAGACTTTGCGGTCTTCTTTCACGGCGATTTGCCCCGCACCGCCGAGACCCGCGAGCACTTCGTTACCGGATGGAGCGAGGACGGCAACCGGCCGCCGGAGAGCTATAGCTGCGTCGGCCCGATCAAAGGCGTCGGCAGCGACCAGATGTTCGGAGCAATGCTCACCCCCGCCATGAAGGATGCGGTGAAAGGGGGCATGACGAACATTGGAGCGCTGGTTCAGACTCACGTCAACACCAATGCCTTCGAAGGATGGAAGGCGGTAGCTCATGCAGCTTTGAAAGCGATGTTCGACCTCCTCGAAGCGGGTCAGACCGGGGCGGCCTTCGGGCACAGCCCCATCATCGAACTGGTCGCCCTCGGCTGCCGGCCGATGCCCGGCGACGGGCTGGTTGTGAACTCTTCGACGCAGCTCAAGGAAATGGATTGCATCACTTTCGAGCAAGCCGAAGACGGTACCATCACCTACTACCTCGAACCGAAGTAGCCCCCGTGCGGGCACAACTGAAACGGACCCCTACACTGGCGGGTCCGTTTTGCTTTGCCCCAGTCCCCTTTTCTGGTACCGTTAGGGTACTAACGGTACAGCACCCATGAAGGCCAAACAGACAGCTTCCCACGTCGCCTTTTTCAAAGACATTACCCGCAAAGACGTAGCCCGGGCCGGCGGCAAGGGCGCGAGCCTCGGCGAAATGACGAACGCCGGCATTCCGGTGCCGCCGGGTTTCGTGGTGCTCGCCTCGGCCTTCGACCGCTTCCTCGAAGAGACTGACCTGAACGTAGAGGTCGCCGCGGCGCTCAAAAAGGTCAACCACAAGGACATGGAGTCCGTTGAAGTAGCGTCGGAAAAGCTCCGGCAGCTCATTACAGAGGCGAAGATGCCCGCGGACATTGGGGTAGAAATCGCCGCCGCGCACAAGAAGCTAAAAAGCCCGCTCGTCGCGGTCCGCTCCTCGGCCACGGCCGAAGACGGCTCGGTAGCCTCATGGGCCGGCGAGCTGGAAACCTACCTGAACGTCAAGCAGCCCGGGGTGCTCAAGGCCGTGCAGCGCTGCTGGTCTTCGCTGTTTACCCCGAGGGCCATTTTCTACCGCTTCGAAAAGAAGCTCCACAAAACTCCGGTTTCGGTCGCGGTGGTCGTGCAGGCTATGGTGCAGTCCGAGGTTTCGGGCATTGCCTTCACCGTCCACCCGGTGACCGAAGACCGCGACCAGATGGTCATAGAGGCGGCTTTCGGCCTCGGCGAAGCCATTGTCGGCGGCATGGTGACGCCTGACACTTATGTCGTGAGCAAGAAGCGGCTCGCGGTCATGGACGTGAACGTCTCCGAGCAGCAGTTCGCCCTCGTTAAGTCGCCGCGGGGCAACGTGAAGAAGAACCTGACGGCCAAGGCCGGCGGCAAGCAAAAGCTCACCGGCGTGCAGATAACCGAGCTGGCGAAAGCCTGCGCGGGCATAGAGAAGCACTACGGAAAACCCCAAGACATAGAGTGGGCCTACGCGAAGAAGAAGTTTTACATCACCCAGTCGAGGCCCATCACCACGCTCAAAAAATAGGCATCCCCCCCTTGACCGCCCCACCCGGGCGGTCTTAAAATGGCTCGATACGAAGGAGGGGAATGACTATGTCTGAATCTCATTGCGAATTTTTTGAGCAAGGGTACGCCGAACGGTACGTGCTCAATGAACTTACCGCCGAAGCGCGCGACCGCTACGAGGAGCACCTGTTCTCGTGCACCGCGTGCGCCGATGAAGCCAGGGCTGCCGTTGCGTTTGCAACTGGTGTACGCGAAACCTACCAGGACAGGACGGTCGGCGAGCAACGAAGCCGGCAGCGTTCACTGCTTATGTATGCTGCCGTCGGCTTGGCTCTCGGGCTTGTAATCGCCTCAATCGTGCTCTGGCCGACGGAGTAGGGGTCACGGGAGGTAAGGCTGCCGTAAGCTCAAAGAAGGCGGGATATCTGCGTCCCGCCTTTTCCATAGTCTTAGTCTGCACGCTCGCCTTAACCGCTGCCGGCGTTTACATTTCCGACGGCCGGTAACCGTGAGCGGAGATACGTAGCTCTAGCTTTTCAGAGAAACCGGAGCTTGTGTTACCATCTGACCAAGGAGGATACCACATGGCCGCTTTCGCCGCAGCCGTACTACCCGTTCCCCTCTCCGGTCCGTGCCCCAGCGCAACCGGTGAACTCTCGCAGTACCTCGCCGGGCTCGGCACGGAAAAACAGCGGGCCAGGATTGCCCTGCACATACCGCACTGCGGAATATGTTCCGCCCGCGAGCGCGAGCACAGAGACGACGTTCACGCAGCGCGGCAACGCATGAAGCCTCGCTTCTGATTGTGCGGGAAGACCCGCACGCACGAAGACCGCCCCATCACCGGGCGGTCTATTTCTTGACTGCGAAAAGATTTTGGCGTAACCTCTCCGTACATTCCCGCCCCGAGGAGGACACGAGCGCGGCACGACTACCGTTGGGGATAGACGCGTTTTGCACTCTGTTGCCGGTTTTGAAGCTTCGTTTCAGTTCTACAAAAAGACCCTTGTAAAGCTTCTCAACCGAGTCCCTCGTAAAAACACCGCCCAAAGTTTGGGCGGTGTTTGTCATTTCAGGATCATACTTTTGCAAAGAGTACGCCGCGGAACTGGCTGTCGACCACGAGCGGCACCCCGCGGAGGGCCTGGACCTGGTTTGAAAGCCTGGTAACCGGGCAGTCGTGCGGCGCGTGCGAGCCGGTGGCGCAGTGGGCGCACAGGCTGCCGAGCTGCCTAACAATGCTCTGTTTAATGTGTTCGAATTCGGACATAAACGTTAGGAGTACTTAGTCCCTAGTGCTTAGTACTTAGAATTAGCTAAGCCCTTTGCACTAAAGACGGCTATTTTAATTTACTGCTAGGGACTAGGCACTAAGTACTAGGCACTCTCGTTCCCGCTACTCAATGTTCCGAATGACCCCGACAACTTTCCCCTGCACCGTCCACTCGCTCCGCGGGTAGATGTTCTTGAACTTCGGGTTCTCGGCTTTCAGGTAGGCCCGGTCTTTTATTTGAATGAAGCGTTTAACCGTGGCTTCGTCGTGGAGCAGGGCGACGACGATTTCGTTGTGCAAGGCCGTCTTCTGCGGCTTGACGATGACCAGGTCGCCTTCGTGGATGCCGGCGTTGACCATGCTGTCGCCGCGGACCCGGAGGAGGAACACATCGCGCCGGCCCTTCAGCAAACTCTGCGGCAAGTTGACCCACTCTTCTATTTGCTCTTCGGCCAGGTGCGGCTGTCCGGCCTGGATGCTGCCGAGGAGCGGAACCTTTACGAATCCTGCGATGAGGCTCTCGCCCAAGCTGTCGAGAATCTCAATCCCCCGGGCCTTGCCGCTCGTGCGAATGTGGCCGGAAACCTCGAGCGCCTCGAGGAGTTTGGCCACCGCGTTCTTTGACTTCACTTTCAGGAAGGTGGCCATTTCGGAAACCGAGGGCGGCAAGCTCCGTTCGCGGACCTGCTTGACTATGTAGCTGAGCAGTTCGCGCTGGCGGTCGGTGAGTTCGGAAGACATGGCGAGCGGTTAGAGGATAGCGTTTAGCGTATAGGAGAACTTTGGTTTCGTACCCTGGTGTTCGTTCGTTCACTAGTACTGTATACGTTCGTTCACCTGTCGTCAAAGCCGCTTAGGCAAGCCAGGTGTACGTTCGTACAAAAAAGTTATCCACAATAAATTTAGGCAAACGAAAATGGGACCTCGCGCGCAGCACTCTTTGAGTGCTGGCTGGAGGTCCCACTTCTGGTAGTATGCGCGTCCGAAGCTTACTGCTTCGGGATGTTGGTGCTTCCGTCTGCTGCTTGGATCAGGTTTCCGCTCTGGCGGCTCTGTGTTGCCGCAGACATCAGGCTCTTCCTTGCGGCGGGGTCACTCTCCCGCTTCGACAGCCACAACGTTCTGCCCGTCCGGACCTTCTTCCCCGCTCTCGCCGCCGCCGTCTCGAGCGCGACCGCGTTCTGGTTGAAGAGGGTCTTTGTGGCGTTCGCGTTGTTGTTGAACGCCGTCGAGAGCATCTTGACTTTCTCATCAGTCGCCTCGAGGTCAGCCTTGTTTGCCTTTTTCGCAATCTCGTCGTCGACGTACGACTTGTCAGCCTTAGTGGCGACAAGACCCTTCAGCGCGTCGAGGTCGGTCTGGCTTGCCTTCGTCGCGAGGGTGGCGTTGATCGGCGCGATCTTCTCGTCGATCATCGCGGCCACTGACTTATCGCCGTCGCCGAGCTTGGCTTTGACGCCGGTCATGGCGTTCTCGAGCCTCTTGAGACGTGTCGACAGGCTCTCAACGCTGACTCGCGCCTGATACAACTTCCACGCCGGCGATCCTTCGGTTGTAACCTCGTAGGTGAACAGCGGATCGGCGTCCATCGCCGGCGCGGTCTTGGTGCCGCCTGGCTTCGTCCCGCAGTAGATGCCGTACTTGCCGGTGTCGGCCAATACGGGAATCTCGTTGCTGAAGTAGCCAGCGGAAATGTCGTTGACTTTGGTAGGCTCCGCCCAGGAATTGGGATCGGAGGAATCAACTGGCCTGATGTACACGACCGGGCAAGCCTCTTGAACAAGCTTCTTGCCTTCGGCGTTTGTCGCCCGGACGAAGATTGTGTGTGCCGTGTCCTTCAGGACCGTGTCGGGCCACCCCCCGAACTTCGGGTCATCGGCAACCGCGTGGGACGCCGAAAAAACAGTCAGAGCGAGTGCGAGCATGGGCATGCGCATTGTGTAAATCCTCCTGGGAGCTTTCAAACGTATTTTCTCAAATCCCCGCGTTACGCGCGAGTTTGTGAAAACTACGGTTTAGCCGTAGAAAACTATACAAAATAACAGATATTCAAAAAATTGTCAAATACTTACATTTAGCTTATTATTGACAAAATAAATAAAACATGTTACTAATTAACGTTCTCCAACTGCGATTCGGTCGTACCTGGTTATGCCCGATTCGTAGCTGGCGAGCGAAATATCGCAGTCGCTACGTGTCTCTGAAATATCCGACGGGGCCGTGAGGCCTGGCCGGATGAACAAGCGTTGTTTGAAAACTGAAAAGAGGGACCATAAGACCCATGCTCAAAAAATGGCTACAGAAACTTAATCCCGTCTCGGTTGAACCCGATGAGGACGACTCCTCTCGGGACACCACGACGCAAACTCAAGAACTTCCGCCCCTCCGGGGCATCGACGTCCACGACTGGACGGTCGCGCTCGACGGAATGGTCGCGCGCGTTCCGGACTGGGTCGCCGCCGAAGACGCGGGAACCCCGGTCAACGCCGTTGTCGGGGTGATCGCACGAAGGTTCGGCGAAGCCTGGACCACCCAGCTAGAGGGGACAGACATCACCGGTATTCATTCTTCCCTTACGGCAGACGTCAAAGGCACGACCGAGCAGTCCCTGCTCACCGTGTACCGCGAGGCCACGGGAACCGCCCACAACCAGCTTGAGAGCACGCTCAAGTCCGCCGCGACCCAACGCGAGATTGACGAGAAAAAACGACGCGGCGAAGGCAAGCGCCAATTGGACAACGCCATCAAGACTCTGAACCGGGTCAAGGCCGCCATGGTCGGGGACGAGAAAATCCCGATCAAAGAACGCATCTGGTGGCTCGCCTGGGCAACCAGCATCGTCCTGTTCGCTATATTCGTCGGCGCTGAGGCCCTCGCCGGGTTCGACATCTTCCGTTTCGGAATGTCGCCGGCAGCGGCGCTCGCGATCTCATTCCTTACCGCCTTCATCCAGTCGACCTTTACCGAGTTCGGCGGAAACTTCAGCGGCATGATCGCGGCGCACATCAACGCACGGCGCCGTTTCAAAATCCGTTTCCCGAAAATGAAGCGGGTCGAGGACGGCAGCATCGTCAGGCTCGACGAGGACAGCAATATCGTGAACCTGAACCCGCTCTCGGTTAAGGTGCTCGTGACTGGCATCGGCTGCACGCTCGGCTGCTGGGGGTTCGCCTTCGGGCTGTTCTTCTGGCGCGCCAGGCAGAGTTCCTCGAGCGAACTGCTTGGGGACAGCTCGGTAGTCGCGTCTGCCATTATGGGAATCGCGACGGTCGTGTTCTGGTTCGTCCGGTTCGTGTTCGCGCCGAATTTCGATTCCGAAGACTACCCGAGCTACCTCGAAGCGGCTACGGCAGAGGCGAAAGCGAGGAAAGAGTACGAATCGTGCGGGCGGACGCTCGTTCCGGTGGAGGGTGAAAACGGGGAAGACAAGACCGACTGGGTAGACACCTACCAGCTCACCCGGGCCACCGCGATCGAAACCTACCGTGAAGCCGTTGAGGCGGCGCGGAAGCGGGTTATCGAAAAACCCACGACCCTCAAGCGGCGAATTCACCAGTTCGCCGCCGCGTGCGGCGACGTAACCCAGGCGATCGGACTCGCGCACAGCAAGTTCGAAACCGCCGTCAACACCGCGCTCGCGGCAATCGATCCTGCGGACCGCGCCGGGTTTGACCCGAAAGCGGCCGATACGATCGAAAGCATCAACCGCCAGTTCAACCGGGCGGTCGCCCACCCCATTCCCGAGGCGAGCCTAAAGCAGCTCCAGGAATTCTCGCTCACGGTCGAGCTCCCCGCCGCACCCAACCCGGAGGCGGACGCGGAGGCTATCGAGGCGAGCATTAAACCGAAAACCAATCAGCCCGTTGAGCCTACCCCCCAAGTTCGCCTCACGGCGGGCAGGCAGGAGAGCTAACATGGGCAGAAAGGTTTTCAAGGGCGGGCGCTGGGTAGAAATCCCAGACTCGCAGCCTCCCGGCAAACGCAAGCGGAAGAGGGTCAAGGTTAACTGGATCGCCCTCGCAGCGGTCCTCGCAACGGTTATCGTCGTAGGCGCCGTTATCAAGGCGGCGATCTACTACACCTTGACGAAGCCCGATGAAGAGTTCGTGGGCGATACTCCCTGCCACGAAGGCTTCAAGCGCCGGTGGGACCAGGCGCCCCCGACCGTCGACGCCGCGGCCATCTTCACTCCGAAGAAACGTCGCGAGCTCATCAACGGCGAGGGGTACTGCGTCCCCTTCACGATCGCCTACCCCGGCAAACTCCAGGTTACGAAACGGTTCACCGTTCCGGCCCTGAAGTCTCGGTCGGAAAAGACGCCGCAGGAACGCGAACACGAACTCAACAAGCTCATCGGCACGGAGTTTCCTCAATTCGTGCACGACGAGTTCCTGAAGAGTCGTTCCGTGAACCGGCGCGTCGCGGTCATCGTCGACGTAACCGAAGGAATGCCAACCTGGCTGCAGCGGCAGATCCGCGGGGTCTACACAGACCTCAACGTTCCGCGGTTCCTCAAGTCAGGCACGCTCCGGCTCGACGGCTACCGGCTGTCGGCCTCCTCGTACCTCCAGAGCAAGCCGTCTCCGCGGAGCAAAGACCCGAACGATTTCGGGGCTATCCGCGAGTGGCTGCTCGAAGACCCGAACGACCACCGGGAGAGCTCGGTGGTGCTCGGTCTCTCGAACATTTTCGGAGAGCTGTTCACGGCCTCCGACGAAGAAACCAGCCCAACCACGGTGCAGCTGCCCTGGGAGATTCACATTCTCTCCGATGGCATCGAGAACAGTGGTTCGACCGGCGTTAGCCTGTATAAGGACAAAGAGCTGCTGTCGAACAGCCGCCAGGGCGAGCTCGGAAAGATGCTCGACAAGGCGGCGAACGAAGGCAAGCCCTGGCCAAAGCAGGTGCCGGACGGAACCACCGTTCACTGGCACCTGCCGAGGCAGGAAACGGTTAAGGGAATCCGGGTGGCGACGCTCGGTAAATTCTGGACGGGGTACCTGCAGAGCCGAATCAAAGGGCTCCAAGCAGAATACCACCACGGACAGTAACCACGATCGTTCAAAAGTTCTAAAAGGTTAGCACCACTTGAGCATGGGCGCTAAACGGCCGCCACTTCGGGATCAAACCTGGAGTGGCGGCTCTCTTTTTATCCAAAATAAAAATCCCACCACGGCGGGATAAAAAACTTTAGTTCAGCGCGAGCCGACCAGAAACTTTACCGCTGCGGCGAGGCTGTCCCAGGCGGCTTTCAGGATTGGAATGGACCCGGGCAGCAAGAGCACGAGCAGGATGAGGAAAATGAACTGCTTTTTTATGACCTTGAAAACCGCGTAGATAATCAGCACCGCGAGGGCTATAGAAACCACCCCGCGCCAACCCTCTGGCAGACCGTTTATGAGGGACAAATAGAGCTGCTGGACAATGCCCATTTTGGGTCTAAAACAAGGCTCTTTTTTGCATTATATCACAATGCCTATTGCTGTTATTGACACAAAAGCTAATATGTAGTATAATATTACTTCACATTAAATTGGGCTTCGGGGAGTGCGTCCTAAGAAAGGCCTACTCCCTGACCCCCAAATGGTCAGCTCCGCAAGGGGTCAAACAAATACGGCTCGCCGACGGCCCAAAAGGAGATCGGTAAAAAGACAACGGCACAGGAGGCCACCAATGAATAAGTTGATGTTAACGATCGCTCTCTCCCTCGTTTCGAGCGCTTTCGGTCAGTATGTTTCGACAGACTTTCCGATGTGCGCCGACAGCGTGCAGCGGGCACAGTCCGACCGCCGTTACTCGGCCGAGCGGATTGTGAACCAGCAAACTACGACCAAGGGCACTTTGATCGCTGGTCTCGGTACAGCTCTGGCAGAGGCATTCGCGAGCCGACAGGACGCGAAAATTCTGAACGCTTGCTACGTGCTGGCCAACGGCGAGCTGAAGATCATCTCGCAGGAACACTACTACCGGTTCATGAACGAGATGGCTCGAACGAACGTCGACATGTACCGGGCAGGGACGGAACGCTTGCGAACCGAAGGCGAAATCGCCCAGGGTCTGCAAGCCCAGACTGCCCGTGACCTAGTCGACATGAAGAACGCCGGCATCCAGGTGAACGGAACCCAGTACGCGGCCCAGCAGGCGCAGAACATGCAACTGCAGAGTGTGAACTGGGGTATCAACAACGGCGGCGTACAGACCGTCATGTCGGCGCCCGTCAGCAGCGACCCTTGGGGAACCGGTGCGCAGGCACAACCCCAACAGCGGCAGACGATTACGCCCGACGCCAGCCGCCCCGGCATCAAAGTCGGGAAGGGCGGAAACCAGAGCCACTAATGGCTCAACATCAATGAACACGAAAGGCCACCATCGCGAGATGTGTGGCCTTTTCGCTTGCCTGTTTTTCTACTCCCCGCCCTAGAACTCCTTGACCGGGGCTTTCGGCTTCTTTTCTTTCAGGGTGTTGAAGACCACCACGTGGCGGTAGTCGAAAATATCTTTGATGAATTTGTCGAACGTGTCGCGCCGGAGCTGAAACTCGCCCTCGGTCATGACGCTGTAGTTTATTTCCTGGCCCATGAGCTTCTCAAGCTGCTTCAAGAACTTGCTCAGGCGCACGAGCGACGGCTTGCCGACGAGCAGCAGGTCAACGGGCAGCTGCGGCTGGCCGGTGAAAATGCCGGAAAGGTAGGCGGCGCGCAGGCCGCCGACCCGCCGGACCGCGTCGAAGAGCTCGTCGCGGTAGCGGAGCCGCTTCACGCCCGCGGCCTGCTCGAGGTCGGGTAGGAGCGGGTGCCGGTTGCTGACAATGAAGTAGCGCTTGCCACGCTTCCCGAACGAGCGGACGAGTCCGGCGCGGACGAGGTGCTCGAGCCCGACCGGCAGCCGGCGGAGCTTGAGGCGCGCCGAGAGTTCCCTGAGGCCGAACGAGCGCCGCGGCGCCGCCAAAAAGAAGGCCAGAATCTGTCCGTCGGGCTTGGCGTCGAGTACGGCTTGGATGGTGCGAGACATTTCGTGCGTTGCTACCGCGCCATTATAGCACAGGGTTTTTCAGCTGCCAGATTTGCTTCGGATGCCAAAAATGTTGTACAGTAAGGGAGAATTTTTTTCGGTACGCGGGTCCTGTGGCCGAGCGCCTAGGTCCACGCCGCTGCCGACGCGGAAACGGTGGAACTCGAAAGCCAAGTCGCAAAAATACAACTCGGCGGCACGCGCGAGGCGCGGAGCTACGTCTACGTTCTCGCCGAAAAGGCCGAGGGTCAGGACGCGGAGCTCTACCTCATTTGCGAGCTGCCGCTCCTGAACCCCCAGGCCGCCGAGACCTGCGAACAGATCTGCGAGGCGGCCGGGGCGGCCTTGCGGCGCGCCTACCGGCGCGCGAGCGGCGACGAGGCGTTTGAGCTCGCGGTTTCGAGCGTCAACGACGAACTGTCGCGGCTGGCGGCCACCGGGCAGGCCCACTGGGTCGAGAAGCTCTCGGCCGTGCTCGCCGCCAAGCACGGCAGCGAGCTCCAGCTCTCAACCTGCGGCAAGGTTGCCGCCTACCTCGTGCGGAGCGGCGAGCTCTCCGACATTTCCTGTTCGGCCGGAAAAACCCAGCCGCTCAAGGCGTTCGAGAACGTTTCGACCGGCAAGCTCGCGCTCGGGGACGCCTTCGTGCTCTCCACCACCCAGCTGCTGAACTACGTCTCCCTCGACCGGCTCCTCGAGCTGCTCCGCGGCGACTTTTTAGGTGCGGCCCAGAGCGCCATGCAGATCCTCCGCGAGACCGCGGGCCCGGACGTGTCGTTCGGCACCGTCATGGCCCTCCAGGTTGAGGCGGGTTCGGCGCCTGAAGCCGAGATTGACCTCGAAGCGTACGCCGACGAGCACCGAGGCCCGGGCTTCTTTACGAAGCTGGCAACCCGCGCCTGGCAGTGGGGGGCCTCGTTCGCCACCTCGGAGCAGGCGCGGCGGGCGCCCTCCTGGCTCAGGCCGTCGTTCAAGCTGCCGACGCTCGAGACCCTCGCGAAGCTGCCCGGAAAAATTGGCAGCGGCACGAAGTCGGCGGTGAAGGCCGCCGCTTCGGGGGTGAAGCAGACCCGCGAGTTCGGGGTCGAGCACGTGCGGGGCTACTCGCCGCACAAGAAGCTCCTCGCCGCGAGCGTCCTGGTGCTCGTGGTGGCCGCCGGCGTCAACGTCTGGGCCACGGCGCGCTACCGCCGCGTGAGCGAGAGCCGCGCCCGCCTGACCGAGCAGCTGGGCGCCGCCGCGAGCCTCGCCGACAACGCCGAGAGCGCGCTCATTTACCGCAACACCGAAGACGCCCGCGACTTTTTCCGCCGGGCGCTCGAAGCCATTCCGAGCGACGGCAGCCTTTCCGGCGAGCAGCGCGCGGCGGCCGAGCAGCTCCGCAGCCGGCTCGAGCAGCTCCGGGAAAAAGTCGACAAGCGCCTCACCGTGGAGCCGCAGAACTTGGGGAGCCTCGGCCGGGGCACGCGCCTGCTGAAGCTCGGCAGGTACCTCGCGGTCCAGAGCGGCAGCACCATAGTTTCCTACGATACCACGACCGGCCTCATTCAGGACGGGGCGCTCGTCGTCTCCGAGCAGTTCACCGACGCCGCGGAACAGAAGGGCAGCGTGGCGGCGGGCTACGCTGACGGGAAGCTCTGGGGCTGGGACTTCGCAAAGCGCATCCTCTCCCCCGCCTTCACCCAGTCGGTGCCGAAAGCCGAAGGCTTCGGCGGCATTGAGTACTACCCCACCAACAGCCGGTCCTACCTGCTCGACAAGCAGGCTGGCCGAATTGTCAGCTTCCTCATTACCGAAAAATCAGTCGCGAAGCCCGTCGTTTCCCTCGCCACGCCCGACCTCGCCACCGCGCAGGACTTCGCCATTGACGGCAGCATTTACGTGCTGTTCCCGGGTGGCTCCGTCTCAAAGTACAATGCCGGAAAGCCGGCCGAGTTCCACCAGCCCACGCTCCTCTCCCCCACCTCCGGCGAAGGACGCATCGACACGCAGGTGGGCTACCGCAACATTTACGTCCTGGACCCCGGCAACCGGCGCGTCCTCGTCATTTCAAAAAAGGGCGAGCTCGTGGGCACCGTGGGCCACCAGAGCTTCGGGAAGCTGACCGACCTCTCCGTCGACGAGCCGAACAAAGTCATGTACCTGCTCTCCGACGGTTCGCTGCTGAAGGTTCCCCTGCCAATCTAGTCCGGCGCAACAAAAAAGCCGTCCCGTATCCGCCAACTGGCGGACTAGGGACGGCTTTTTGAAAACAGAGCTACTTGAGGGTGACCTTGGCGCCGGCTTCCTCGAGCTTCTTCTTGAGCTCGTCGGCTTCGGCCTTCGGGGCGTTTTCCTTCACGGCCTTCGGGGCGGCGTCGACAATGTCCTTGGCTTCCTTGAGGCCGAGACCCGTGGCCTCGCGGACAACCTTGATGACGTTGATCTTGTTCGCACCCGCTTCGGTCAGCTCGACGGTGAACTCCGTCTTCTCTTCGGCAGCGGCGGCAGCGCCACCGGCGGCGGGCATGGCGCCCACCATCATGGGAGCGGCGGCGGAAACGCCGAACTTCTCTTCGAGGACCTTCACGAGCTCAGAGAGCTCGAGCACTGAGAGCTTCTCTACCGAGTCCACGAGCGACTTGAACTTCTCGGGGACCACGACTTCTTTCTTATCGTCGGACATAAGATTGCTGTTACTTGAATTAATTGAGGCTATTGCTTCCCACCGAAGTCTTTCGAGCCTGAATTTACTTCAGGCGAGAAAAACAAACGAGGGGAAAGGGAGAGCTCGCGAGAGGGAAAACCGCAAGGTTTTCTCTTTCGCGGTTAACTCTTTTGGGCGACCGCGTTCAGGACGTTGATCAGCCCGCGGAGGTTGCCGGCGAGCACGTTCACGAAGCCGGAGACCGGCGCGTTCATGGCGCGCACGAGCTGGGCGCGGAGCTGGTCCTTACTCGGGAGGTCGGCGAGCGCGCTGACCTGGGCTTTCGTAATGACCTGGGAGTCGACCATGCCCTCGAGGATGCCGAGGGTCTTGGACTCCTTAGCCGCCTGCTTCACGGCCCGGGCAGCGGCGGTTTCGTCTTCGTCGGAAATGGCGAGGATGACCGGCGCCTTGTAGTCCATGGACGCGGCGGAGATGCCGAGCACTTCCATAGCCTTGCGCACGAGGGTGACTTTGTAGACCTTGCTGAAGACCTTTTCCTTACGCAGAGCGCGGCGGAAGGCATCCATGTCTTTGACCGTGGTACCGCGGTACCCGGCGAAAACGACGCTCTTGGCGGCCTTCAGTTTCTCGGTCAGTTCACCGAGGTCTGCTACTTTCTGGTTCTTTTGCTTAGCCATGCGTTGTTCCTTGGCTTACGGGAGGATCGACCTTTAGGAGCGCTGAATACTGCGGGAACAAAAAACCTCGGACAATCCGAGGAAGGCAAGAGCGCGGACGCCTTGCGTAACTCTCGGTGGGCTTGCTCCGAGTGGAGATTATGGCCATTGATTTGGCCGCCAACTGTCTTTGAGTATTCAGTTAAAAAGATTATACCACAGCGTGCCGGATTTGTGCAAATGCTATTTTCCTTTAAAATAAGCTTGAAACAGGGGGATTTATGACAACAACGTGCGTAAAGATTTGGGGCAAGAATACCGACGGGTTTTTCGTAACCTACCAAAACAGTACCCTCAACAAGCGGACCAGAGGGATACAAAGGTCCATGCGTCCCTTGCCCAAAGGGACCAGCGTGAGCATCCAATTCAGCCCCGGTGGGCACGGCGCCACGCTTACGCTCACGGCGATGGACGGGCTCAAAACGACCGGGTTCAACGACAGAGGGATTATCGAACTGGGCACGGTAGGGTCAAAGGCGAGCTTCTCGCTAGCAGACAGCGAATTCGACGTTGAGCTCGCCCTCGGGCGCTGAACGCCCGTCGAAAAATTGAGAATTACCAGAACCCACGCCAGAGGCGTGGGTTCGTTCGTTGGCTATGAACCTCCGATTACGAGACGCGGCGCGTACCAGAGCAGGGCGACCATTTCCCGAGCGTAGTAGTAGGCCAGCTCGCTGCTGCCGTAGTAGTAAGGCGCGGGCCCAGCCCACTGCACGTCAGAGAAGCCGGCGCGCCGGGCGACGAGGTAGGCCCGGGCCAGGTGAAAGCGGTCGGAGACGACAATGATGCTCTCGGTGCCGCCGAGCAGCCGCTTGGTATTGCGAAGGTTCTCGTAGGTTGTTCCGGAATCTTCGTCGAGCAGGAGCGGCGGCGTGGTTGAACTGTTCTTCAAAATAACCTTCTGGCTGTAGCCGGCCTCGGAAATGTCCTCGGCTCGAACCCGCCCGCCGGAGAGTACGATCTCTTTCACGAGGCCGCGGTTGTAGAGCTCGAGGGCCACGAGGGTGCGGTTCCGGAGCGCGGGCGTGCCAATGGCAGCCCCGAGGACAACGGCGGCATCGGCCGGGCGGGTCGGCGGCTGGTACCAGCTCATGGCCAGGACAAAGGCAATGTCGGCGGCTAGGATAAAGGCCGCCGCCCACGTGAGAACCCTTAGGGCCTTCTTGATCCGCGTTGGCATGCACCAATTATACCTTACCTCCTTGCCCGGTTTCGGCATTTTTGGTACAATCCTCGCGTACATTTAGCTCGTACCTGACCTCTAAGTTGTTCCGAGGATCTGGCTTTGACAGTCCGAGGAATGGTTCCCGTTGGAAAGGAATAGCCCACGAGAGCCTGCCTGCCGGTAGGCAGGGGAAAACCGTAAGGTTTTATCTTTCGTGAAATTGTTTTGGGGTATAGCCAAGTGGTAAGGCACGGCGCTCTGAACGCCGCATCCGTAGGTTCGAATCCTACTACCCCAGCCAGAAACCCTTTGTTAAGTAGAAACGTCGCCACCTCGAGCTGCTTGGTACTAAAAGCACCGTGCGGCTGTGGATTATTTAACTAGTCACCATATTTAAAAACAAAATCCTTCGCAAAGGCTGAAATAAGCCTGTTTTTTTAAATACACCCATCCTATAGGCGCAAAAAAAAATGTGTTAAAATTAAATCTAGCTAGCTAGCTAAGTCGAGCTGGAATAAAAAAACGGGTTCAGCTACAAAAAACAAACAGGAAATAGCTACGGGGAACTCAAGAAGCCCGAGAGGCTCATAGAGTTCAAGCGGTAGGTAAAATAAATGAAAATAAGCGCAAGAAGCCCGAGAGGCTCTGATATTTTTAGAGCTTCTTGATTTAATTTATGGATCCAGAACCGGACACAAAAAACGAAAAACTGGTGGGCTTCCGCTGTAAAAAATGTGGGAAGCTCTTGGCGGCGAACCACAACGGACACGGGACCGAAAACAACATTGAAATAAAGTGCGCCCGGTGCGGCACCCTGAACAGAATTTTGGAAGGAATGAACGAGCAGGTGGTTATCACCGACCCGCAGGGGGTCATCCTTTACGTAAATAAGGAAGTTGAGCGGATTACCGGGTACTCACCGGGCGAAGTCATAGGACAAAAACCCTCCCTGTGGGGCGGCCGAATGCCGCCAGAATTCTACAAAAACATGTGGTCCACCATCATCGAAAAGAAGCAGGGGTTCTCGGGCCACGTTACCAACCGCCACAAGTCTGGGCAGCTGTACAGCGCCCTGCTGCGAATTTCACCGGTGCTGGACAGCCTGGGTGAAATAAAGATTCTCGTTGGGTTTGAATCGGTCATACCCACGCCTCCGCCGGAACAGTAATAGAAAAATAAATAATAACCTTAGAAGCTCTAGAAGCTCACCCGGTCAGGTGAGTTTTATTTGTATGAGATCTGAACACAGAGGTAACTGACAATTCATTCCCCAGATCGTTGCTGAGTAACAAGAAAAATGCAAATTCGTTTTTCAAACAAACACAGCGCTTTTTCTTATACTCTTTTATTATTTTGGGCCTGACGCTCGCGCCCGTGGCGAGCGCGAGCCTCTACCAGCCGGGAGAGACACTAGAGCCAGACTGTGCTCCGGGGTCGCTCAACTGCGGCGTGGTCGCCTTCCCGAGAGCGCTGGGGACCTCCACGCCGATTGGGACTTCGCTGCTGACCATCCAGGCGACCGGCACCGCTTCGATTCTGGCGACGATGCGGGCGTACGCTGCCCAATCGGCCAACATTTTGCAGGTGCAAGACAGCACCGGCAGCAACCTGTTCAGCATCGACAACCAGGGCATCGTTACCCTCTCGAACGACTTAAACGTCAGCGGGAGCGGGCAGTTCAACAGCGACCTCGTGGCCAATGGCTCGGGGGTCGGCTTTACGGTTACGAACGACGCCCAAATCAGCGGCAATCTTTCGGTCGACGGCCTCACCACGCTCGACACCCTCTCTGCCGGAACCACCACCGTGACCGGCAACTACAGTACGCCGATGGCGACGAATTTTACCGCCACCGGCTCCCAAAATAACGTTAACTTTGGCGCAGGCTCGCTGTTCCAGTTCACCGGCGCCGGCGATGTAACCATAACCGGCATCGCCGGTGGTTCGGACGGCAGGTTTATTCGTATAATGAACAACTCGGCCTCGAACGTAACGTTCACCAACGAAGATAGCGCGTCGGCCGCCGGCAACCGAATCAGGGTCCCTTCGGGCGGAAGTGTTACTGTCGGACCGCAGGTCTCAATCGGCCTGCAGTACGACGTCGGAGGGAGCCGCTGGCACGTGGTGGTTTTGCCCGCAACATCGGCCTTGGTAAGCGGCTTCGCCTTCGTACAGGGAGGTAATTCCTTCGGTGCGGCGGCTAACCTGGGTACGGCTGACGCCAGCGCCCTGAACTTGGTAACGAGCGGCCTGACCCGATTCACGCTCGCCACCAGCTCGGCAACCCTCACCGGCAACGGCGCGACTTCGCTCACGACGAGCGGCGGGTCTGACCTGAGCCTGGTTACCGGCACGACCGGAGCCCTGACCCTCGATTCCGGCACCACGGGCGCGATAAACATTGGCACGGGCGGGGGTGCAAAAATCATCACCATCGGGACCACGACCGGGGCAACGGTGCTCAACCTAAAGAGCGGCACCGGGGGCGTAACCGTTACCGGCACGGCTTCCCTGCAGGACTTCACCGCCATAAACGCGACCACCACGAACCTCGTTGTTTCAACGAACTCGAGACTCGGGACCATTATTTCGGGAATTTGGAACGGCACCGCCGTTGGGGCGACCTTCGGGGGTACCGGGCAGACCGGCTACGCGGCGGGCGACATTCTCTACGCGAACAGCACCACGACGCTCACGAAGCTGACCGTCGGGTCTGCGGGCACGGTCCTCAAGGTTTCGGTAGCGGGCGTGCCGACGTGGGGAACGGACCTCACGAGCGGCGGCGGCGGCAGCTTGATTTTTTCCACCAGCTCTGACGATTTGTTCATCTACCCGACCGACCCCGCCCACATGCTCGTTCTCGGGAGCACGGCGACCGCTACCACGGACGGCAGCACCCTCCAGGTAACGGGCAGCGGCTACTTCACCGGCGGCATTGCGGCCAGCAGCCTGACCGCCACGAACGCGACGGTAACGGCGGCCCTCCATGCGGGGACCATTAGCGGCGACGGGCAGAACATTACCCTCGCCCGCCTCGGCAGCTCTACGTTCTCGACGCTGCAGGATTTGCAGAACGTCTTCCACTCTGCCGGCTACACGTCCGGAGGCACCATAACGAACCTCTTAGACGGCAGCCACGTGAGCGTAGCCGCCGGCACGGGCTTGTTCCGACCGACGAACTCCGCCCTGTCAACGGTCTTTTACGGCGACTGGTCAGCTTCGTCAACGATCACCGTCGCCACAAATACGATTCGGTACATTGGGGTTGAATACAACGGGGGCTCGCCGAGAGTTACGGCCCGGGCATCTGCGAACTGGAACTACAAGACCGATTGGCCGCTCGGGGTTGTTGCCAACGAGAACGGGGTCATCCATGTTGGCAACGACGTACAGGGCGTCGGCGACCACGCCGCGAACATGATCCAGCGCGAGTACGAGACCATGCCGCTCGAGCGGGATGAACGCGACGGCGGGCTGATACTGTCAGAGTCTGGCGACGGGAACAGGAACGTTTCGCTCACCGCGGGCGCCCTGTGGGACCGGCTGACCCGCTACCCCATCCCCGCAACCACCACCTTCGACACCTACGCGGGCATGGAGCTGCAGGCGTCAGCCCAAACGCAGTGGGACAACCTGCGCTACGACAGCGGCGGGACCCTGACCGCGCTCGACCCCGGAAAGTACGCGGTCCTATGGTTTTACGTTGAGACCGACGGCGGCTTCGTAATGGTGTACGGCACGGCGCAGTACTCGACGCTCGCCGCGGCCGTTTCCGAAGAAGAACCAATGGACCTGCCGCTGCGGGTAACCGTGGCCGGCAAGCTCGTTGGGCGGTTGCTGTTCAAGAAGTCCGAAACGGTCGCGGAGGAAGTGGATACCGCGTTCAACATGAACCAGTTCACCTCGACGGCGCTCACCTTCCTCTCAAACCTGCAGGGCCTCGACTACGCCAATTCGGGGCTCACCGGGTTCGTAGCGAGCGGCGGGGTCTCCGGCGGACAGACGGTCATCGGCGGTACCTCGACGGCGGATGGGCTCACACTCCAAAGCACGGCCGGTACCGGCACCACGGATTTCATTAAATTCATGGTCGGCGCCAACGGGGCGACCGAAGCGGGCCGCTTCAACAGCGCGGGTAACTTCACGGCCACCGGCCTTTCGACCTTGGGCAGCCTCTCGGTGACCGGCACGAGCACGCTCGGGAACTTTACCGCCGGCAATGCCACGGCGACGAGCCTCTCGGTCAGCGGCCTCTCTATCCTGACCGGCGGTTTCACTTCATCGGCAACATCTGCCATTGCCGCCGTTCTCAACCTCTCCGGCGCCCTGAACGCCTCCTCCACCCTCGGCGTGACCGGCGCCGCCAGCTTCAACTCGACCGGCCTGTTCGCCGGAGCACTCACCGCCGCCGGCGCCGGCACCGGGCTCTCGGTTACCAACAGCGCTACCGTAGGCGGAACGCTCGGGGTTACCGGGCTCGCGACGCTCGGCAACCTTTCGGTGACCGGCACGAGCACGCTCGGGAACTTTACCGCCGGAATCGCAACGACGAGCAACCTCATCGTTTCCACCTCCTCGACGCTCGGCACCGTTATTTCCGGCGCCTGGAACGGTTCGGCCGTTGGGTACGCATACGGCGGCACCGACCAAACCTCTTGGACGAAGGGCGACATTCTCTACGCGAGTAACAACAACGCGCTTTCGAAGCTGCCGATTGGCTCAGCCGGGACGGTGCTGACGACCTCGGTATCGGGCCTTCCCGTGTGGGCAGCCGCCGGGGGAGGCGGCTCTGGCTCCGACCACTGGGCGACCTCTTCGAACGATCTCATTGTCCACCCGGCGGACCCTGGCCTGATTGTGGTTGTTGGCGGCTCGGCCACCACGGCTGCCGGGACCATACTCGAGGTCACCGGTAATTCGCTCTTTACCGGCTCGGCCACCACGACCGGCACGCTCGGGGTCGGCGGAAACGTGGCGGTCAACGGCGGCTCCCTCACCACCAGCCAAACAACCGCCAACCTCTTTAACACCACCGCAACCACCCTGAACATCGGCGGCGCAGCCACCACCATCGGCCTCGGTGCGGCGGGGGCAACCGTAACCGGCGGCGGCGCGCTGACGCTGAAGTCGGGTTCGGCAACGGCGCTGGCCCTCGATTCCGGCACGACGGGGGCGATTAACATCGGCACCAGCTCGAACGCGAAGGTCATTACCATTGGCAACGGCACCGGCGCGACCTCGCTCGTTCTGAACGCCGGCACCGGCAACATAGACATTGGCGCCAACGCCTTTGCCCGCGCCATTAACCTCGGAACCGGCGCCGCGGCCCAAACGGTAACCGTCGGTTCGACGAACGGTGCTTCATCGCTGGCATTTAATTCTGGAACCGGCCCGCAAACGTTTACATCATCCGTTTCAACCGGAACGGCGGCGAGCGCTGCCTTCGTGTTGAGCGCCGGCTCTCTCACGTCTGGCACGGCGCTGCGGCTGACGTCTGCCGGCACCTCGGGCCTCCTGTTCGACCAAAACCTTACCAACACGAGCGGCACCGTGGACAAGATGGCCTACGGCGCAGCGACCTCGCTGACCGGCGCGACCACGGGCCTGAGCATGGACCTGAACACGAACGTCACCGCAACCGGCATTGGCCTGACCGGCGTCAGCCTTTCAACCGCAGGCGACACGAACATCAACGCGGCGGCCAAGAAAGGCCTGGCCATTATTTCAGGGGCTATTACCCAAAATACGGGTGGAGCGACCGGTCTGTACGTCGGCGGCGACGTCACCATGCCGGCCCTGACGCTGACGACCGGCACCGCACTGAACGCCAACGGCCTGCGGGTCACCACCGGAAACGTCACCCAGTCAACGGGAACGCTCACCGAAAACGGCCTGCTCGTTGACCAGTCAGGTTCGAGCATCACCACCGGCGGGACCATAAACGGACTCAACGTCGTGGCGGCCGGCGTCGGTGCGGGGACGTTAAACGGCTTCAAGATCGGCAACATTACCGGCGGCGGCGGAACGGAAACAGCGCTCAACATCGGCAGCGGCTGGGACACGGACCTGACCTTCGTGAGCACGGCGCCGAAAATTGCCGTGGGCAACACCGGCACGCTGCAGGTTACCGACGGTACGAACGTTTTGGCGAGCATTATTGACCAGGGCACCTACGGTACGCTGAAACTCTCGGATAAGGGAAGTACGGGCGACCCGGGTACCTGCACCACGGGAGAACTGTACTTCAATGCCACCGACCGTGCCTTTAAAGGCTGCACCGTAGCCAACACGTGGACCTCGCTGTCGCAGACCGACAACGTAAAAATTACCTCTGAAACGGCTTCCGACGCGCTATCAACTTCAAATACCGATATCGGCATTGCGGTAACCATTACCCCGAGATCGGCGACGAGCGAAGTCTTACTCAACGGATTCGTTGACTACGTTGGCAACAACACGGCGAACACGCACGTAACCATCCAGGTCAGGCGCGGAACACTGGTTTCCGGCACGCTCGTCGTGACCACGCTCTGCGGCACGACCGATTCACACGACAGCGTGTGCGCGTGGACCGCGGTCGACAGCCCGGGAACGACATCCGCGCAAACCTACACCGTGTGGGCGCAGGGAAACGCGGCGAACGGAAACATGACCAACAAGGCGAACATGGCCATGGAAGTCAACCAGGGCGCAGACGTCGCCGAGCTCTACGGAACGAACGACGAGTCCATTGCCATGGGCGACGTAGTCAGCCTGGACCCGGCCCTCGGCGCCGGCGTTAAGAAGAGCAACGGCGTCTACGACCTGAACGCGGTCGGCGTCGTGTCCACCCAGCCCGGCGTACTCATGGGCTCGGGCGACCGCGCAGGCGCCAAATCGGTACCGGTCGCCCTCGCCGGCCGCGTGCCGGTGAAGGTTACGGACGAAAACGGGCCAATCAAGGCCGGCGACTACCTGACGACCTCGGCATCCCCGGGGGCGGCGATGAAGGCCACGCACGCCGGACCGATCATCGGCCAAGCCCTCGCCGACGCCGTGCCGAGCTCCGGCCCCGGAATCGTCACCATGTTCGTTAAGAACGGATTCTACGACGGCAGCTCCCTGGGCGGCGGCGCGTCTTCGACCCCCGCGTACGGTATCGGTCTCGTGCCCGTGCTCCTCGGTGACGTTTCTCCCCCGGCTGACCCGGACGTAGCCAACGGCGGCCTGTCCTCGCTCGTTGCCGACATTCAAGCCGAAACGGCCCGGAACCCGGTCGCAGTTCTTGCCGAAAAAGTTGCGAACGGCGGGCAACTCCTCACGAGCTTCGTTGCCGCCCGGGTAACGGCCATCCGCGGGTACTTCGACGAGGTGTTTACAAAGAAAGTCCACACTGAACAGATTTGCGTTCAGCGGTCGGACGGCACCGAGGTCTGTATGAACGGAGACCAGGTAGACGCGCTGCTGCGGAGCGGCAACGTTACCCCGGCACCGGCCGCGCCTCCTTCCGATGATCCGGAACAGGTACCTGCCCCAGATGCGCCCGGCCAGGCTCAGGCAGCGGCGCCGGAATCGGGGTCGCTCGGGGAACAGGAACACGCCCCGGCGCAAACCCAAGGCTCGGCCCCTGCAGAACCAGGCCCCGACCAAACCGAGCCACCCGAGCAGGCTCCGACCCAGGGCGCCCCGGCGACAGAACCGGTCGCAGAAGCTCCTCCGGCGGCGGCACCCGCTGAGGCCCCCGTCTTCGAACCCGCTCCGCAGCCGGACTCCCCTGCCCCCGACCAACCCTAGCGCGCAACAACGTCAAACAGCATGGCTATTAACACACGAGACATGATCGATGAACCTGCGGCCACCACCCGGCAGCTGAACGTTAAGCGGCTCTTGGTAGCCGTAGTTTGCCTCATCGCCATTGCCGGTGCCGGCGGCTCAGTTTACTTCTACAAGAAGTACGCCCGCATCAGGGCTAACCCGAACCTGGAGGCCCAAAAAGAAGCGAGCACGCTCATCTCCGCCGTCGGAAAACTCATAGAGCTCCCGAAAGATGAAACGCCGACCATCGCCACCATATCCGCGAAAGAAAAGCTCGCCGGCCAGGCCTTTTTCAGCTCGGCCGAAAACGGCGATGTGCTCTTCGCATACGCCGCGGCCATGAAGGCTATTCTCTACCGGCCGTCGACCAACAAGATTATCAACGTTGCCCCCATAACCCTGAACCAGCCGCCGGGCGGCGGCCAGGGAGCAACGCCGGGCGCGCCCGCCAGCCTTCGCGTGGCCTACTACAACGGTTCCGGGGTCGTGGGTTTGTCGGGGCTCACGGAAAAAACGGTGCGCGAAAGGTACCCGAGCTACCAAACCAGCTCGCTCGCCAATGCCTCCAGAAAAGATTACACGGGAACGTTGGTGGTCGACGTTTCGGGGAAGCACAGCCAGGAGGCGAGCAGCCTTGCGGTCCTCCTGAACGGCAGGACCGGCAGCCTGCCCCAGGGCGAAACCATTCCCGACGCGGACATCTTAATAATCTCCGGCAAGTAACGTTCGTTGCGTGAAACAAGGACAGATAGCTGGGGTACTTTTTCTCGGGCTGCTGCTGCCCCTGTCGTCCGCTTCGGCCGGTACGGTTTTAAGTTCTCACAAGTACGCCTGGAGCAATAATTCAGGGTACATAAATTTTGAAAACGTCGTAGTAAACGACAGCGCCCTTTCGGGTTACGCCTGGTCAACCAACGATGGCTTCATAAAATTTAATCCGGCCCAAGGCGGCGTCTTTAACGACGGCAGCGGCAACCTTTCGGGCTCGGCCTGGGGTGAGGGGCTCGGCTGGATTGACTTCGGCAACGTCTCCATTAACCCAACGACCGGACAATTTTCCGGAACCGCTACTGGGACGCTCGTCGGCACCCTGACCTTTGACTGCGGCTTCTGCGACGTGCGGACCGATTGGCCGGCAACCGCCACCCCGGCGGTGGTCTCACCCTCTTCCGGCGGGGGCGGCGGAGGGTCGTACTACATCCAAAATCCCGCGCCGCCGAGCGCCGCGCACGTCAACGCTCGCAATGGGCCGCTCAGCATTGTGCCTGGGCAATCCGGGACCGTTACCAGGGACACCTCAGCAGGCCCGGTCGTTCTCAATATTCCGGCAAACGTCGTCCCGGGCGAAGCGGTTTTCCACTTAACGACCGAAGTGCTCGTTCCGGGCAACGACTACCTCACGGCCAACAGCGCCGAGCTCATCAACGGCACTTTTTACAGCTTGTCGATGAGCGACCCAACCGGCAACCCGAAGACCTCGTTCTCGCTGCCGGTAACCGTTACCCTTCCGTTGTCGCACAGTGCGCGGAACAGGAAAGGACTGGGGCTTTACTGGCTCAACGAAACCAACCAACAGTGGGCACTCATTCCCGACGCGGTATTTACGAAAGACGCGGTCACGTTCCAGGTTACCCACCCCCTGAAATTCGCCATTTTTATTCCGAAACCTTCCGCCCCAAGAGCAATCAAAAATTCCCCCGCGGTACCTGCCCTGCCTTACGGCAGCAAACCGGAAACCGGAGAAGCGAGCAGCAAACCGCAACCGAACGAGGTCGGCAGCAAACCGCAACCGAACGAGGTCGGCAGCAAACCGGAAACCGGAGAAGCTAGGAGCAAATCGGGGCAACAAAACACGGCAACCCCTCAGCAAGAACCAAAAAAAACGGCCGTTCAAAGAATCAAGAACTTCGTAGGCGCAATCATCAGCGGCTTCAAAAGCCTATTCAAGGCGCTCAGAGGCCCGTAAACACCTACCGGCACCGCTAGCCACCTTTTATGGAACGCGCACCAATCCCAGCAAATGAAGAGGAGCGCCTCGTCTCCCTCCACGCCCTCGCGCTGCTCGACACCGAGCCCGAAGAGCGGTTCGACCGGATTACCAAAACCGCGACCCAGGTTTTTCAGGTTCCCATTTCGACCCTGACCCTCGTTGACGCCAAACGGGAGTGGTTCAAGTCGTGCCAGGGGCTTCCGGGACGCGAGGGCGACCGAGCCATTTCTTTCTGCGGGCACGCGCTGCTCGCCAGCGACGTCTTCGTAGTACCCGACACGAAAAAGGACAAACGGTTTTCCGACAACCCCATGGTGACCGGCAAGCCGTTCATCCGTTTCTACGCCGGCGTACCGCTGCTGAGTGCCGACGGCCAGCGCATCGGCGTTTTCTGCATTAAAGACACCGAGCCGCGAGAGTTTTCAGCCGAACAGCAGGGTTTGTTAAAGAATTTGGCGACCTGGGCAGAGCTCGAGCTCAACGCGCGGAACCTGAGCCTGGCTCTTTCTGAACAAAAAAGGCTGCGTGAAGTACTGGTCCAGCGCAACCGGGAAACGGAGCTGTCGAGGGCGAAGGACGAGGCCATTCTGGACAGCATCGGCGACGGCATGATCGTGGTAGACGAAGAGCGCAAGATACTGTTCTTCAGCAAATCCGCGGAAGAAATGACCGGGTGGGCTGCCCGGGACGCCATAGGAAAACACGCGGGCGAAGTGGTTGAGATGGTTGACGAAAAGGGAACCCCGATACACCCAGACAAGCGGCCGATCCACTTGGCGCTCTCAACGAAAAAGAAGGTCGTAAGCGCAGCGGCATACTACTTCGTGCTGAAAAACGGGGCGCGGTTCCCCGCGGCGATCGTCGCGACTCCCGTGACGTACGGGCACGCAATTATCGGGGCGGTTCTCATTTTTCGCGACATTACCAAGGAAAAAGAGGTCGATGAGGCAAAAACCGAGTTCGTTTCCGTGGCTTCCCACCAGCTGCGTACCCCGCTTTCGGCCGTCAGCTGGTACACGGAAATGCTGCTCGCGGGCGATGCGGGGAAGCTGAGCGAGCTGCAGGAAAAGTACCTGCGGGCGGTCTACGAAGGAAACCGACGAATGGTCGCCCTGCTCGATGCGCTCCTCAACGTTTCCCGCCTAGATCTGGGCAGCTTCATTATTTCCCCCCAGCCGACGGCGGTGCCGGAACTGGTAAAGGGCGTACTCGACGACCTCATGCCGTTCATAGTGAAAAAAAATATTACCGTTCATGAACACTACGCGAAAGACCTTGCCGAGTTTCAGGCCGACCCAAAATTGCTCCGCATGGTACTCCAAAACGTTATCTCGAATTCGGTGAAATACTCGGCGAACAACGGCGCCGTGACGGTTAACGTCATTCCGGTTACCAGGGACCACGTGTTCGGCGGAAAACGGTCAGCCACCGATAACCTGGCAATCTCTGTTTCAGATGCGGGTATTGGCATTCCACCCGCCCAGCAGGACAAGATCTTCACAAAACTTTTCCGCGCGGACAACGCCATGGAAACCGAAGCTGAAGGTACCGGGCTTGGCCTGTACATAGTGAAGTCTATAATCGACCGATCGGGAGGCCAGGTATGGTTTCGCTCCGAACAGGGGAACGGGACGACGTTTTACATTACGCTCCCCCTTTCTGGAATGCGGGCTAAGCGAGGTTCAAAAATGCTCACCCAAAAAAATTATTAGTACGCAACAAGCCACATGACCCACGAAGGTAAAAAGGTCTTGGTCGTAGATGACGAGGAGCCCCTCCAGCAAGCCCTGCGAGACACGTTATCGCGAGAAGGTTTCAATGTGCTGACCGCAAAAAACGGCGATGAGGGGCTCAAAACAGCCCTCGAACAGCACCCAGATTTAATACTCCTCGACTTCATCATGCCGAAAATGGACGGCATGACGATGCTCAAGCAGCTGCGGCTCGATGGCTGGGGGAAATTGGCGCGCGTCGTGATACTGACGAACCTGAGCGACAACGAAAAGATTGCAGATGCTATGAACAGCGAAACGTTCGACTACTTCGTAAAGTCCGACACTAAAATCCACGAGCTCGTAAAAAAAATTAAAGAAAAATTAGCGTAGGGAAGCGGCGCACGGGGGCGCTTTTTGCCTTGACAAATCGGCGCTGACGGGGATTCCGGTCTCTAAATAGAAGGGTGCCAGTAACCTATTTTTGTTCTGTGCACAACCAGCTTGACTGCCCGACCCAGATGGTGGTAAGGTTGTGTCGCACGGTCGTCGAGATCGTGTAGTTTAGCAGTAAGTGATACAGAATCATGTTTGAAGACATGCCGCAGTCCGCTCCGACCGAAGGCGGTTCCATGCCCAAGCCTGCCGACGACGGCACCATGGGTGATGCTGGCTCCATGCCGGCTGGTGAAGAAAAGCCGGTCGAAGCTACCCCCGAAGCCTAACGCTGCGCTTTACAAAAATCTCTCTCCCGCCTTTGGCGGGAGAGAGATTTTTAATCGTGAACGTTTTCCCTGCATTTGCTAGAGTGTTAACGACAATCAGGGAGGAATCGTGAACAGACCACTCGCGTCTACGCTTGTGCTCGGGCTGCACTGCCTCGTGTACCTGGCATTCATTACCGCAACGACCTTTGGAACGTACTACGTTTCAACCCATTACCCCGAGTACTTTCTGAAAAGGTTTGCGCCGACGTTGCTCGGAACGAGCGTCGTCATGCTCGCGCTCTGGACCTTTTTCGGGGGCTGCCCGCTGACGTGGCTGGAGAATTTGATTTTGCGGAAGCGCCACCCGTCGCTGCAGTACCAGAGCTCATGCACGAACCACTACGCCGAACGTTGGTTCGGGCTATGTCTGCCGAAGAAATTCAGTACGCTATTTCTCATCGGCAACATGTTGTTCCCCGTAGGGCGGTGGGTCTACCTCGTGTGGTGAATCCCAATACGCGAAGAAAGCGAGCTCGTCCGGTGAGCTCGCTTTTGCATTTTTTATTACTTACCAGCTACCAGAAGAACCGCCCCCGCCGAAAGACCCACCCCCGAAGCTGCCTCCGGACGACGATCCCCCGCCCCAGCTCCCCCCTCCACCGCCGCCGAACCAGCCGCCGCGCCGGAGCGA
Organism: uncultured Candidatus Saccharibacteria bacterium; assembly: GCA_964561365.1. GTDB lineage: Bacteria > Patescibacteriota > Doudnabacteria > UBA920 > UBA920 > CAZLPF01. The sequence goes on from CAZLPF010000009.1 coordinate 27,897, forward strand.
ACCGCGGTCGACTTTTATGTACCGCGAATAGAGGAAATCTAAGCCGAGACCAATGGCGATGAACAGCGGAATACCAACGAGGAACGAGCCGAAGGCCAAGCTGCCGAACAGCCCGTAGAACGCGCCGACAATGCCCCCGAGCCACCACGACCTGGTACGCGGAAACAGCCCGAGGCCCATGAAGGCCATGTGGACGAGCGCGAACAAACCTACGAACAGGCCGATTGCCACGGACCCGGTGCTCGTCGCTGACGGTTTCGGTTCAGGGATAACCTCGCCCCGCGCGGCGGCCAGGATAGCGGAAACGCCGGCCTGAACGCCGCCGGGGTAGTCGCCGGCCCGGAAGCGCGGCAGAATGCGGTCTTCAATAATCCGGTGGGCCGTGGCGTCCGGCAGCGCGCCCTCGAGCCCGTAGCCAACCTCGATGCGGACCTTGCGCTCGTTCGGCGCGACGAGTAAAATCGCGCCATTGTCCTTGTCCTTTTTACCGACCTTCCACTCCTCGGCGAGGCGGATGCTGTAGCTTTCAATGGTTTCGTCGCCGAGCGAGGGTACGGTAACGACCGCCACCTCGTGGCTCGTTTCCTTTTCGAAAGCCGAAAGCTCAGCCTCGAGCGCCTGACGCTGCTGCTCCGGCAAAATACCGGCGAAGTCGTTCACGTACCCTGCCGGCTTGCCCGGTGAGGTGTACGCGGCGGCGCTAAAAGCTGCCCCCAGCAGCAGGAGCGCTCCGGCTGCAGCGGCCAGGCCCCGGACCAGCCGCACTACTGGGTCAGGTTAACCTTGGGGGCGTCCTGGGCTCCAGCCGGCGCCTCAAAGTAGTTTCGTGCGCTGAAGCCGAACGCTGACGCTACGAGGCTCCGAGGGAAGCGCTTGAGGCCGGTGTTGTACTCGCGCACCGCGTCGTTGAAGCGGGTGCGCTCCACCGAGACTCGGTTCTCGGTACCCTCGAGCTGGGCCATGAGCGTCTGAACGGTCTCGCTCGACTTCAGCTGCGGGTAGTTCTCCACGACCACGAGCAGGCGTCCGAGCGCGGACTCTACCTGGCCGGCGGCCGCAGCTTTGTCGTCCGTCGAGACGGCGCCGGCGTAGCGGGTGCGCGCTTCGGCGAGCTGGGAGAACACGGTCTGCTCCTGCTGCATGGCGCCGCGGACCGATTCAACCAAGTTCGGAATGAGGTCGAACCGCCGCTGGTACTGGGCCTGGACCTGCGCCCACTGGGCGTCGACGCGCTCCCGGCCGGCGGTCAGGCTATTGTAGCCGCCCCAGAGGTAGCCGCCGATTACTACTACGATGATACCAACGATTACCCACGTTTTCATTTCATTGAAGCGTTACTGCTGACGAGCTAACTATAACCATTTCGTCCAAGGTATTCAACGTAAGGATCAATTAAAAATAGAGAGCGCCGGACCTGCGAAGGTCCGGCGCGGCTGTTCGCAAACCAGGAGGTGCTGCCCACGAAAGAAGAATATACCACTCCTTGAGCGGTGCGCAGGAAAGTTCCACTTATTCCCTGCGCACCTTTGACCGACAGGAGAAACCCACGACCCAAACAGACCCAAACAATCGCACAACGAGCACGTAACCGATTACCGTTCAGCCCATACAGGTTGAGGCTAAACGCAGCTGTTTTCTCGTTCGGCTTCGTGCCGAGCGGAGCTGCTCCGCTAGCTGAAAGATAGCACCGCGGAACGCATTGTCAAGGCGGCCTAGAGCCGGTACCATGAACGCATGCGCAAGTTTACGCTCTACGCGATCATTATTGCCGCGGTCGGCTTCCTCTACTGGTTCTTGCCGAAGTACACGCTCATCCGCGAAAACCCCGGCTACTGCGCCCAGCTGACCGAGCACCTCTTCTACTGCGGTTCGCAGGCAGGCTTAGGCGAGGTCTTCTCCGGTCCGCGCCGTTGACCAAACCGGTCCCGAGCCGTAGAATGGAAACACAAACAGAACCGACCGAAATAAAAATGTACGGAAGCGCCCAAACGAAAAGCTTCATAGTCCTCTGCGCCCTGGCCGCGTGCCTGCTCGGCGTTTCGTTCGCGTTAAACCTCGCGCTCGAGTACGCGGACCTAAGCCAGCCGCTGCCGTACCGGAGCCTGACCGTGAACCGCTCCGAAGCGGTCCCGGGCAACTACCCGCCGCCGCAAGGCGCGGGGGCTCCCGCCGCCGCAACCGACGACTGGAAGCGCGGAGACATTCCGCAGCTCAAGCTTGCCGTGCTGCTCCCGCCGAACTGGAAAATTTTGAGCGCAAAGAAGCTGGGCGCCTTTACGGTCGTTGAGCTCGACCCCGGCAAGCAATTCTACAACGTGAAAATCTACGCCGGCCCCGAACCCATGGGCACCGGCGGCCTCAAGCTCGTTGACACGAAAATTGACGGCAGCCCGGCGGCGAAGACCGCAGACGGATTGCTCTACACGGTCCTACACGGCGGGACCTACTACACTTTCGATCTCGGCGCGAGCCTCAGCCTCCTGCCGCAGTTCACGGCCATCGTGAACTCGGCAACGTTCACGAACTAGCGAACAAAAAGCCCCTGCCGGCTGGCGGGGGCTTTTTTATTGGGAAACTATTTTGACGTAAACGCGTCTTTGGCTTTCTGGAGCTCTTCCTTGGCCCGGTCGGGGCCGAAGAATCCCCCGACCTTGACCTCTTTTTTCTGGAGGACCTTGTACGTCTCGAAGAAGTTGCGGATCTCGTCAATGCGGTGCTTCGGCAGGTCGTCGAGGGTCAGCACGTCGCCAAAGCGCGGGTCCACCGTCGGCACCGCAATAATCTTGCTGTCGCTCTCGCCGCTATCCACCATTTCCATAAAGCCGATGGCACGCGACTTCACCGCGCAGCCGGGAACGACCGGATTCGTGGTGAGAAGCAGCACGTCGGCGTGATCGCCGTCTTCGGCGTGCGTCTCGGGCACGTACCCGTAGTTCGCCGGATAACGCTGCGAGCCGTAGAGAACGCGGTCGAGCATCAGCGTGCCGGTTTTCTCGTCGAATTCGTACTTGTCCTGGCTGCCGGCGGCAATTTCAACGAAGACATTGAACGCATCGAGCTCGCCGAACGGGAGATTGTTGGTACTCATGGGAACGGTATTTCAGTCGTTAATATCTGACCCATTGTAGCAACGGCCGCCGGGGTTGACCAGAACCCTGAAAAACGCTACGCTAGCGGGCCGCGCAACCCGCGGAAAAAGGAGGTCTCATGGTTGTCGCCTCAAAACGGTTGACTGACGATACCGGTAAATCGAACCATGCAATCCGGCATAGCGTTTTCTACCATCTGAACCCGGCGAACCCGAATGCGGCAGGCCGCCTCATGGAACTCGTCTGCCTGTTTCTCGTTCCCCTGGCAGCCTCTATCAAAGGCGTACGCAAGGTTGAACTGTTCCAACTACTCTCACCCCTGCGAGACGTTAACCTGAAGGGTTTTGAGCTCTGCCTGAACGTTGAGTTCGATGACATTACCGCGTTCGGTCAATACATGGAGCACCCCGACCACCTCGTCTACTGTCGCCTGCTGTTCGTGGGTTGGATGATCAGCACCAGCTCACTCGAGAAGGCTGAAGACCGTGTAGCAGAAGCGGTTGAGCGGGCCGTCCTGCTGCCGCTCCCGCCAGAACAGGGTACGCTCGTGAAAGACCCTACCATACCAGACGTCCGGCGGGTCTGGGACGGTGAGCAGGTTGCGGACATGCAACCCCTCAAGCTCGTCTTACCGGGAGCAGCTTAGGCGCCGCGGACAACGCCACCCCCGAGACAGACCTGGCCGCGGTAGAGCACCACGCTCTGACCCGGCGCCACCGCCTTCTGGGGCCGCGCGAACTCTACTACGTTCGTGCGGCCTTTTCGTTTGATCGCGCAGCTCACGAGGTCGCCCTGGTGCCGGTAGCGGGCTGTGCACGGAAACGGAAACCGGCTCGGTTTGGTAATCCAGTGCATTTTTTTTAGGACGATGGATGTTGCAAACAGCGCCGGATCTTTCGGGTCGTTCGTAACGTAGAGTACGTTCTTCCGTGTATCTTTTTTCGTTACGAAGTACGGGCCGCCGGGAATGTTGCCTATCCCCTCGCGCTGCCCGACCGTGTACGAAAACAAGCCGCGGTGCTCCCCGACCTTGCCTCCGCTTTGGTTCACAATCGGCCCGGGCCGGTCTTTGATCTTCTGGTTCAAGAACGCTTTCAGTCGAACCTTACCCACGAAGCACAGTCCCATGCTCTCTTTCCGGCCCGCGTTCGGGAGGCCGGCGCGCTCGGCGAGTTCTTTGACCTCGTCTTTCAGCATTCCGCCAACCGGAAACAGCACGTGCGGCAGCTGGCTCCGCTCAATTTCATACATGAAGTAGGTCTGATCTTTGAACGCGTCTTTGGAACGCCGCAGCTCCCAACTACCCCCTGCTCCCGTTCCCCTCTTCCCTGTGCGGGCGTAGTGCCCGGTGGCCAGGTAGCCGAAGCCGCGCTTGCGTGCCCAGTCGTAGAGCAGCCCGAACTTGATTTCCCGGTTGCAGGCCACGTCGGGATTCGGGGTGCGGCCACGCTCGTACTCCGAAAAAAAGTCGGCGAGCACCCGCGCGCCGTACTCGCGCTCAAAGTCCACCGTGTGGAGGGGAATACCGAGAAAAGCGGCCACGCGGAGCGCGTCCTGCCGGTCTTGGAGCCACGGACACTCGGCGACCTTTAATCCGGCTGTCGACGACCAGTTCTTCATGAACGCGGCCTCAACCTGGTAACCCTGCTGTTGCAAAAGGTACGCCGAAACCGCGGAGTCAATTCCGCCGGACAGCGCTACGAGCACCTTCTTTTTTGCGGCTGCTCCCATTCGGTGAAGCATCCTACCAGAAAAAAGCCGCCCCGTAAACGGGGCGGCTACCGTGTGGACGAAAACTTAGGGGTTCGTTGAGGAAGAGGGTGTTGCCGACGGCGCAGCGGCCGGGGCTTCGGCGGCGAGGATGGCCTGGGCCTGCTGCTTGATGCTCGCGAGGTTGCCGCTCTCAACGCGCTTGCCGTTGAAGAAGAAGCTCGGCGTCCCCGGCAGATCGAGGCTCAACGATTCGGTCAGGTCGCGCTCAACGCGCTCCTTGTACTTGCCGGAGGTCATGTCGGTCTGGAACTTGGCCACGTCCGGGACGCCGACCGACTGGGCGTACTGGAGGAACGTTTCGAGTGGGTTCGATAGGAGCGACCAGGCCTCCTGGTTTTCGAACAGCGCGGCTTTCATTTCCCAAAACTTACCCTGCTCGCCGGCCGCCTCGGCCGCGAAGGCCGAAGCAACGGAGTTCTGGTGAATCTGGGTCAGCGGAAAGTAGCGGAATATGAACTTCGTGTCCGGCAGCTCGGTGGGAATGGCTTTCGTCACCGACTCGGAAGCCGCGCAGGCCGGGCACTGGAAGTCCTCGTAGGCCACGAAGGTATTTTTCGCGCCGGGGTTGCCGAGGACGTGGTCGCCCTCGCGGAGGGGGTCCGGAACGCTCTTCGGCTCGAGCGCGCCCGAGCGGACGCTCGAATTTGAAATGCTCGAGGGACCTGGGTTCGAGCTCTTGAACAGGAAGTAGCCGAACGCGACGACGAGCACGACGACGGTAGCTACGGTGATGCCTTTTTTCATACGGTGCTTGGGGTTACGGTAGGTTAGCCCTGGGCGTAGCTCGCAAACTTCGTCTGGAGCATTTTTTTGTGCTGCTTGAACAGGTCTTCGAGGGCAGAGCGGATGTGCCGCGCAACCTCTGACTTGTCGCCGGCGACCTGCGGCTGAACCTCGACGCTCTTGACCGCCATGTTGCCGTCGATGGTAATGCGGATGCCGCCGCCCGAGCTTCCCCCGGTCACGGTTTCCTGCGCGAGCTGCAGCTCAATGTGCTTGGCCTGCTTGCGCATCTCGTTCATGTCCTTGATTTTGTCGAACAATCCCATAGCAGGTTCCGGTTAACGGGTTTCGGGGGGAAGTATAGCAGCGGGTGGTTCAGGTGAACAGCTCGAGCTTCAGGTCTTTCTGCGGGAAGCCCTGGGACAACAGGAGCTGGCGCACATCCTTGACCGCGCCCATGCCGCCGCAGACGTAGGCGATCCGGCCGAGGTACGCGGCGGGGTGGCGCCCGAGCCACGCGGTAACGCGGCCCGAAAAACCCTGCCAGGAGCTCTCAGGCCGGCTCAGGCACGGGCGGAAGGTGAAGTTCGGGTAGCGGCCGGCCAGGCTGCCGAGCTCGTCGAAGTAGAAGCTTTCGGATTGGCTCCGGACGCCGAAGAGCAGCTCGAGCTGTTTGCGGTAGCCGCGCGCGAGCATGTCGCGGGCCATGGACAGGAACGGCGCAATGCCGACGCCGGTGGCGACGAACAGGGCGTCGCGGGAAAAATCCGTGAAGGTGAACACCCCAGACGGGCCGCGGAGCGAAAGCTCATCGCCTATTTTAATGTCCCGGCCGAAGTAGGCCGAGGCGCGACCGCCTTCAACGAGGCCAATGCAAAAGGTCAAGCTGCCGCTCCCCGGAGGCTGGGTCACGATGCTGTAGGACCGCCACAGCCCGCCGATGCTGAACTGCACGAACTGGCCCGCCTTGAACGGAAACGGTGCCGCTGCGGGTAGGCTGAAGTCGACCTCCAGTGTGTTCGGCGCCAGGCGCCGAATTTCGCTAACGGTTGCCGTCAGCTCGGTCATGGCGTCACGCCGGCGCAGGCGTTGAAGGCTTTGACCTGGCCGTTGTACTCGTCGGTCAGCCGCCGCGCTTCGGCCACGGCGGCATTGTACGTTTTGGCGAGATCGTTGTAGTGCTCGACGCGCTTGCGGTACTCGGCTTCGTCGGCCGGGTCGCGGTTGCCCGGCGCGAGCTCGCCCCGGAGCTGCGCGAGCTGGGGCTCTAAGAGCGCGAGCTCGGTGGACTTTTCTTCGGCCCGGTCGCGGAGCTTTGGGTCCACGGCCGGACAGGAGCTGCGCGGCCGGCCGAACTCCTGCACCGCCACCCACACGCTGCGGCGCTCGAACTCGCCGCGCACCGCAGCCACGCCGATGTCGGAATACTCGGCGTTTAAAATGTTGGCCCGGTGGCCGGGGCTGTTCATCCAGTCCTCGACGACCCCGGCGTCGCCCGCGAATATCCCGAGCGCGAGGTTCTCGCCGACGACAATGAACTCGTAGCCCTCACGGCGCGCGAGCGCGTCCGGTCCCTCGCCCGAGGGCGAGACGTGCTCAAAGTACTGCCGTGCCAAAATGTCGGCGGCTTTGCGCTCGGCCGCCCCCGTCAGCGCCGCGTTCAGCGAAAGCGGCCCGAGGCCCTGCGCGGCTCGGGCCGCGTTCGTGGCCTGCACGACGCCCGCGGTGGTGAGGGGAACCTCGCGGCCCGCCCGCGGCGGCCGCAGGGGCCCCGGCGTCAGCACCCGCTGGGCGAGCCGCTGGACCGCGCCGGGCAAACTGGAAACCGCGGGCACGGCTGGCGCCCGGTCGAGGTTAGACAGGTAGTAAATGCCCGCGGCAGCGGCCGCAGAGGCGACGAGCGCGGAGAACCAGCGGTTCATGGGTTTTTAAAGGGGCCGCGCCCAGGGCAGGACGCGGCCCCGGTAGCTTACCGAAACTGCAGAACGGAAGCAGCTTAAACCTGCGGGGTGGCGGGAGCCGCGTCTCCCTTGCGGAAGAGACGAGTCAGCGACCAGGAACCGGGGCCGCCGGCGGCAACCGAGAGAGCTACGAGCAGCAGGGTCAGTTCGAGCTCAAAGCCGCTGAGCCCGGCGTGGCGCTTGGCGGTGGCGAGAACGCCGACCATGACCGCGGCCAGCAGGAGGCCCGCCCACCGGGTGCCGATGCCGAGGAGCATGGCAATGCCGCCGAGCAGCTCAATGGCGGCCACGACGTAGGCGAGCGGTTCAGGCAGCCCGAGCTTCGAGAAAAATCGCACCGTCCCGTCCATGTTCTGAACCTTCGAGAGGCCGTGCGAAAAGAATACAATGGCGAGCGGGAGGCGGGCGAGGAACGCGGACAGGTCCTTTTTTGAACTTTCCATAGCGAGAACGTTACGTTAATTTCGCGAACCAATGTAACCGCACTATACCACGGTTCCGCGCCGGACCCTAAACGCCCAGCCCCCGGTCCCCGAACCACCGCACGGTTCGCTCAAGCCTTCCCCTGCCACTCGGCAAAGAATTCTTTCAGGAATTTCTCGAGGAACCGGTGGCGGGCGGCGGCCAGCCGGCGCCCGGCGGCGGTGTTCATGGTGTCCCTCACCTTGAGCAGCTTTTCGTAAAAATGGTTGATGGTAGTTCCGCCCGCCCCCCGGTACTGCGCGTTCGACGAAAGCCTCCGGGGTTTCTCCGAGGGGTCATGCAGCTGCCGGCCCCTGGCGCCGCCGTAGGTAAACGCGCGCGCTACGCCAATGGCGCCAATGGCTTCGAGCCGGTCGGCGTCCTGCACGAGCCGGCCCTCGAGAGAGAGCGCGTGGCGCTGCCGTAAGTTTTTTCCGAACGAGAGGTGCTCGGCAATGTAGATGGCGGCCGCAAGGAGCTCTTCCGGCACCGGCACGCCGCGGAGGACGTGGCGAATGTTCTCGCCGGCCGAACGGAACCGCGGATCGCGGAGCTTATCGTCGCCGACGTCGTGGACGAGCGACGCGAGCTCCACGAGGGCGAGGTTGGCTTTCGGGTATGCGCGCGCCAGCGAGCGGGCCACCGCGCGGACCCGGTAAATGTGCCACCAGTCGTGGCCGGTGGCCTCGCGCTCGCAGCCGCGCTGAACCCGCGACGCAACCGTATTCAGCCAGCCGCGAGCCATGGGGAAACGCGCTAGCGCCCCTGCGCCAGGAAGCGCGCGAGCTCCGCACGCGGCACCTCGTGCTCTTGGCCCGACGGCAGGTGCTTGACCTTGAAGCTGTTCGAGGCGACTTCGGCCGGACCGACGACGAGCACGTACGGCACGCCGCTGCGATCGGCGGCTTTTACCTGCGCCGAAACTTTCCGGTCGAGGACGTCGACCGTTACGTTCAATCCCCCGGCCCGCAGCTCGGCCGCGAGCGACTGGGCAAACGGCAGCTCCTCGGGCGAAAGGTGCGCGAGGTAGAGCACGGTAGCGGTCTGGTGCTTCGGCAGCAGCTCCCGGGTTTCCAGAAAGTCGCGAATGGTCACGTCGCCCATGCCGAAACCGAAAGCGGTCACCGGCTCGACCCCGAACATGCCGACGAGGTCGTCGTAGCGGCCGCCGCCGAACACCGAACGGCTGTTCTTCGGGTGGGTGTCGAAGACCTCGAACACGGTACCGGTGTAGTAGTCGAAGCCCCGCACGAGCGAGGGGTCGAACGCGGCGTTCTGCACCCCGGCGTGCCCCAGGAGCTCGAGCAGGTGCGACAGTTCGCGGACGCTCGCGCTCTCGAGAACCGGTTCGGGCAAGTCCGCCACCGAGCGCGCGTCGAGCGCCTGGGTCAGGAGCTCGGTTTTTTCCTCGGCAATCTCGAGGAGCGCGGCGCTGAAATCTTCCCGCGGCATTTTGTGCATGCGGTCTATGAGCTTCGTGGCGCGGTGCGCAGATGCCTCGTCTAACGCGAGTACGTCGCGCAGTAGCTCGTTCAGGATCCGGCGGGAATTTATTTTTATAACGAAGTCTTCAGGCTTCGCGCCGAACTCGAGCATGATGGCGTACGCGAGCCCGATGACCTCGACCTCGGCGGCGCTCCCGGGCGCGCCGAAGATGTCCGCGTTCAGCTGCCAGTGCTCGCGGACCCGGCCGCGCTGCGGCTTCTCGTACCGGAACAGGTTCGGCAGGGTGAACCAGCGCACGGGGAACGTGAGCGCGTTCCGCTTCTGGGCCACGAGCCGCGCCACCGTGGGGGTCATTTCGGGACGGAGCGTCACCTCGCGTCCGCCGCGGTCGGTGAACGTGTACGTCTGCTCGTTGACGATTTCCTCGCCGCTCTTGGCCCGGTAGAGCGCCGCCTCTTCGAGAATGGAGGCGTGGTACTCTTCGTAGCCGAACCGCGCGCAGACCTTCCGCCACACGCCGAAAATGTAGTTCTGAACGAACTGGTCCTCGGGGTAAAAGTCGCGCGTGCCCTTGTAGGCTTCGAGCGAGAGCTTCGGGGTTTTGTCGTTGGTCATTTAGGCCTCGCGAATGCGTTTCGCGGTCTGCTCAAGCTGCTCGGGGGAACGTTCGGGTCCGTCGTGGGAGGCAATGTAGCCCGGGTAGGTTTCGTAAAAGGTGTGGGTCTGCGAGTGAATCGGTTTCCACTCGCCGTTCGTTCCGTGCATGGGCACGAGCTTCAGGTGCGCATGGTTGACGCCGAAGCCTTCGGAAATGAGCCCGGTACGCGCCGCGTCCGGAAAGGCGCGGGTAATTTTCTGGCCCACCGCCCGCGCGGCGAGCAGGAGCGGGGTGTAGACGCCGTCCGGCAAGGCGAGAACGTCGCTCGGGTGGTGCTCCTTGGTGGCGAGCACGGTGAAGCCCTCGGTGTTCGGCCACCGGGTCAAAAACGCCAGGTGCCGTTCGTCTTCCCAGACTTTGTAGCAAGGCACCTCTCCAGCCACGATTTTGCAAAAAATGCAGCTTTCCATGGCTTAACTATAGCAGAAAAGCTTTAAAAATTACTTGCTTTATGTACAAAATTATGGTAAAGTAAAAAATGTACGCTTACGTCGCAAACGGGAGGAACGAAGAAATGTGGATTAACTACCGAACCGATCCGCTCGGTTGGGAGACCTGGCTCACACTGGGCCTGATGGCCCTCGTGCTCGGCGCCGCCTTTGGTGCGGCTATCGAAAGCTACGTGGTGTTTACGCTGGCGCGCAGCAAAGGTATGTGGGTTGTCTGGCTCTGCATGGCGGCAGTCTGCGCTATGGCCTCAATGTGGTGCACCGAAACGTTCGGTCTCACGCGCACCCTCACGCTCGCCGGCCTGACTACCGCCATCGCGTGCGCCAGTTCGTGGGCGTGGTCCTACGAACGCTACAGGTCAACCATGAACTGCGGTGATTGCCTCCTTCAGACCGCTGCTATCGCCGCGGCTGGAATCACGGCTGGCATTGCCCTCCGATTCGGTATGAACTACGTCAACCGCCTCATCCATCACTACTCGCTGGCCTGACACGAGGCCAGCAACGAAGACACCCGCACCACTTCCGGTGCGGGTGTTCTCCTTTTATTCCGGGCTCTCGAGCTCGAAGTTAATTATCTCGTTCCCCTTTTCGTAGGTTGCCGAGTAGGAAACGATCGGCGCGCTTTCTTTATTCAGCACGAGCGGCAGCACGTGCTTGAGTTCGCCGAGCAGGTTGTCGAGCCGCAGAATTTCTTCGAGCGTCAGCCACTCCAGCTCCCCCTCCTCCGGCCCGCAGGCCGCCTCCCCGCCGGCCCATTCGGCGTGAACGAAGGTGAAGAACAGCTCCTGGTTCAGGTCCTTGAGCAGGGCGCAGCCGGTGCACATGACGCGGAGGTTCTTGATGGTCAGCCCGGTTTCTTCCATGACCTCGCGCCGCGCGCAGGCGAACAACCCCTCGTTTCGCTCCCGCTTGCCGCCCGGGGCCATCCAGACGCCAGGCATAATGCGCTTGTTCACATTCCGGTGCAACATAAGGTACCTGCCGTCTTTGTGCACGTAGCACTCGAGCGTGGCGATGATGTTTCTCGGTTCCATTAAAAAACGTTTCTTAGTTACTTAGTAAAGATACTGGCGCGTTCCAGTAAAACCCGCAAGAGGTTTGACGGGTCTTGGCTTTCAGAGTAGGTTACTATGTTCGAGCTCACCGAAATGGAAATGGAGGGAATTAATGCAAACGAAGCTATTGAGGTACTACGCCGCAGCCATGGCAACGCTCCTGGCCGGCCTGTTCGGCTACACGATGTGGTACCACGCGATCGTAAATAGAGCCTCGTGGCCGAACGCGCTCCTGGCTGCGGGAATTATGGCCATAGCCACGGCGACCATAGGCGAAAAGATCAACATCCGCTTTGCTGCCGGTGCCGGAGCAGCCGTGGTTGCGGCCATCGCCGCCGGTAGCGCCTTCGCCGGAGGCATTGGCTTCTACGCCAGGAACGGTGAAATGAATACCACGTACGCCTTCCATGCGCTCCTCTCGCCGCTCATATTCTGCGGCGCAGGATACATCATCGGTCTCGCGGTCGCCCACCTCGACAACCGAAGGTCTCGGTGATCCGAGACCCTCACCGCTCGCCCACCAGCCCTCGCTGGTGGGTTTCGTTTCCGGGGCACCGGTGCGGGCAAAGAAAAAACCGCCCAGCGGCGGTTTTTTCTTTGGAGCGGGTAACGGGAATCGGACCCGTGTCTCAACCTTGGGAAGGTCGCATACTACCATTGTACTATACCCGCCTACGCTCCACTCTCGTTTAGCTTCGACCTCCGCCAAGGCTTCGGTCGACAAGCCGGCGGGCAGGCCCGCGAACGAATGGATTCTAACCGACCGCGGCAACCAGAGCAACTACCCTCGCCCGATTAAAAATAGTTTAGCAAGTGCTCGGTAAGGTCGACGCGGGCAATGAACCAGCCGACCCAGGCGTCAAACTTCCCAGAGGCCACGGTGAGGCCCACGGCAAGCAGCACGAGTCCGCCGACCACGTTCAGCCAGCGCAGCAGGGCTCCGAGGTGGCGGATGCGTTCGAGCACCCAGCCCGCCGCGAGCGACACGAGCACGAACGGCACCGCGAGGCCGAGACTGAAGACGGCGAGCAGCACGGCGCCGTCCCCCGCCGTCCCCCGCCCCGCCGCGAGCGTGAGCGCGGCGCCGAGCACCGGCCCGACGCACGGGCTCCAGCCAAAGGCGAACGTCACGCCGAGGAGGAACGACGACAGCGGCTCTCCGGGCTTCAGCCAGCCGAGGCGCACGCGTCGGTCCCGCGCGAGGCCGGGGAGCGACACGAAGCCGCTCGAAACGAGCAGCATGTAGAGCCCGAGCACCGCCACGAGCGTGCCGCCGAGTTCGGCGAGCAGGGTCCGGGAGCGCAGGAGCCACAATCCCCCGAAGCCCGCGAGCACGCCGAAGGCTATGAAAATGAGGGAAAACCCGAGAACGTACAGGCAAACGTTCACGAAAAATTTGCGCTCGAGCCGGACATTTTTCTGCCCCACGGCAGCCCCGCCGGCGAGGAACGCCAAAAAACCGGGTAGGAGCGGCAGCGTACACGGCGCGAGGAACGTCAGCAGCCCGGCCACGAAGACCGGGGCAACGAGCGGGGTAAGCTGCAGCGTTTGGGGATCGGTCACGGGGGCTAGACGCGCGAAATGTCGCGCGGGTAGAAAATGTCTATGGTCCAGTCGAGCACCACGCGCATGCGGTTGGCCCAGCCCACGAGCTTCATGGCGTAAATGGTGCGCCAGACCCACCAGGCGAAGTGCCCGAACAGCGGCACCGAGTAGAGCTCGGCGGCGGCGAGCCAGCTCCCGAGCGAAACGAGCTGGCCGCGCTCGCGGTAGACGAACGGGTGGAGCGGCTTACCGCGCAGCTGCGCGGCCAGGTTGTCCGAAACCGAACGCGCCATAGCCTCGGCAGATTGCGCCGTGGGCGGAACGGCCTGCCCGCGGCTCTTGGCTTCGGCGGCGTCGCCGACCGCGTAAACGTTCTCGTCGTGGGGCAGCTGTAAAAACTCGTTGACCACGACCTGCCCGCGCCCGTTCGTGGCAGCCGCAGGTTCGAGCGGCACGAGCACCGGTTCAATGCCGGCGGCGAGGATCGGGGTCTCGGTTTCGAGCACCGAACCGGTTTCGAGGCGAACGCCCCGGGCGTCTATGGCCGTAACGGTTTCATTCAGCAGCACGCGGACCTTCTGACGTTCCCGCAGGGCGGTAAGGCTGCGCTCGGCAATGAAGCTGGAAAACCGGGGCAGCAGCCTCGGCCCGGACTGCACGAGCACAACCTCAACTTCTTCGCAGGCAATGCCGGGGTAGGTGCCTTTGAGCGTGCCGCAGGCGAAGTCGGCGAGCTCGGCGGCCAGCTCAACGCCCGTGGCGCCGCCGCCGACGACCACGAAGCGGAGCAATCGCCGCCGCGCCTCGGGGGAGAACGAGGCGTCCGCGCTCTGGAAACAGTCGATCAAGTGGTTCTTGAGCTGCCGCGCCTCCTCCAGCGATTTGAGGGTGAACACGGGCGACTTCACGAAATCTGGCACTCGGGTCGTGGAGCCGGTGGCGAGCACGAGGTAGTCGTAGGGAACGTCTCTGCCGTCCAGGCGCACGACCTTGCGCGTTCGGTCTACGTGCCCAGCCTCCCCCACCACGAGGTTAATGTTCGTTTTCCTTAAAATCTGCTGCAGCGGCTGAACCACGTTGCTCTGGTTGACCGAGCCCGTGGCGACCTCGTGGAGCAGCGGGGTAAACAGAAAGTAGTTGCGCTTGGAAACGAGCGTGACGCTGGCCTCTGCTCCGAGCTTGAGCGTTCGCGAAAGATTCAACGCCGTGTACAGCCCGCCGAACCCCGCGCCGATAATAACAATTTGTTTCGCCATGCCCCTCATTTTAACAGAAATAGCACCTCCCCTCATTCACTAAAAATCCGCCCCGGCAGACCGGGGCGGATTTTTTATTTCCGTTTCTTTTTTTGCGGCTTCCCTACCCGAGGCCGGAACTTCAGCTCCATTTGCCCCTTCGGGTTAAAGTCCACCCGCAGGAAGTTCATGATCCGGAGCAGCTCGGCCATACCCACGGGACCGAAACCCCGGAGCCGGTCTATCTCGAACCTCGTGCGCTTCTCAAGGTCCGCAATGGTCCGCACGTTGGCGCGGTGCAAAACCATGAGCTGGTGGTCGGTCTTCGCGGACCAAAAGTGCGCGAGCGGGACGCGGCCGGCGCAAACCGGACAGGCTTCCCGCTTGCAGAGCCGATCGTGCTGCCGAGGTTTGCGTTTCGGCATACGGGTTTAAAATCGTTACTCCGTATCTTTCGCCCCGAGGTACTCTTTGGCGTTCAGGTGCGGGAAAAAGACCGAAACCTGCTCAAGCACGGCCTCGCGCTCTTTGCCGCGCGCCTTGCGGTACGCCTCGCGGTAGGCGCGGAGCGCGCCCCGGTGCTTCCGCTTCTGGCGAATGCGCATGCGCCGCTGTTTCGCCTTGACCTTACCCATGGCGCAAAAAAGTAATAGTTAATACTGAAATGGTACACCCGCTTGGGTAAATAGAGAAACGGGCCAACCTCGCGGCGGCCCGTTTTCTTGATGTTAGAGAGAGGATCAATCCTCCCCTTGATTGACGCCATTATATACCTTTTTCGTGTCTAAAAGTAAAGAGCGGGCCACACGGTGCAGCCCGCGGTGTGGTTGGCCCTCGGAGGTGGCCAACCGGCGGTAAGGGGGATTCTCCCATCCCCCTGTCTCTCTGACCGGCAGGTTACCGTTGCTGCGCCAGGGTGTCAACCGGGAAATAATAGAGAGCGGGCCACCTGGAGGGCGGCCCGCAGGCTGCGGTTTGGTATGGCCAACCAACCGCACGCAGTTGGCAAGTTTCAGCACAAACTGGATCGGGGAATTCTTCACAATCCCCCTTTCCACCGTGAGCCTACGGCAGCGCCCAAATTCCGTCAAATAAAATCGAAGAGCGCACGTCGGGGGCACGTGCGCTCTTGGAAAAGAACTATTTCTTTTTTATCGTAATCTTTTTTTGTGGGGAAACCCTCCAATGCTTACCAACCTTCATTGCTTCCACAAAACGACCGGTTCTAGCCGACCTATTTACTAAAGATCTACTAAACTTGTTGAAATTAGTCGCGCCAGATTCAGTCAATACGAGCCAAGAATTCCTAGGAATTTTTTTATAAATTTCAGGATTTCTCGCGGCAAAATTATCAAACTGAATTGATAAATTGATATTCTTTTTTATATAAGCCTTGGTCATAAACTTAAATTTTAAAATAAGTATATTTTATACGAGGATATCCTTTTTTAAGATATTTTTTAGCTTCTTGAAAAGTATCGTTTAAATTTTGCCCAAAAAATGGAATTTTTGTTTCACCTTTATTTTTAGGCCTGTATATATGCCTGTGAGGTTTTGATCCGTGACAATTGTCTATTCCCATTATAACAATGGTTTCATTGCCTATCAAGGTCTCCAACTGGACACGAAATTCAACAATTTCGCCATTTAACTTCCAAAGCTCCACTCGTATGAAGTCTTCACTTGTAAGACTTTGAGAGTAACTTATTTTTGTTGGTTTCCGAGGTGACACAAGTCAATTCAATAAGTGCTTGAACGTTTCCCGGAACTTGGCGACCTTGGGGGAAATGACCGCCGCGCAGTAGGGGTTGCCGGGGTTATTCTTGAAATAGTTCTGGTGGTAGTCCTCGGCTAGGGAAAAGTTTTTGAGCGGCTCAACGGTGGTGACCACCGATGAATCGAACACCTTTTCTTTTTCCAGTTCCGCAATGGCCGCTTCGGCGTCGGCCTTCTGTTCCTCGCTCGCGTAGAACACGGCCGAGCGGTACTGGGTGCCCACATCGTTGCCCTGGCGGTTTAGCTGGGTCGGGTCATGGGTAGCAAAGAAGACATTCAAGAGGTCCCGGAAAGAAACGAGCTTCGGGTCGAACTCTATGCGGATAACTTCCGCGTGGCCGGTGGTTCCCGTGCTGACCTGCTCGTAGCTCGGCTGCTCCACCGTACCCCCGGCGTAGCCGGGCAAAACCTTTAAAACGCCCTTGAGCTGCTGAAAAACAGCCTCGGTGCACCAGAAGCATCCCCCGCCAAATACGGCAATTTCCATGGTATTTTTGAGTACTTTTTGACTTTTTACACAATACTCTGGTATAATAGCACCACTTGTGATTGACGGTCAGAGCAGACCTTCTAAGTGATCCCGAGGCAGGGATCTCTTTTTTTGCCCGCTCCCGTCGCCAAGCCCAATTAATGGGCTCTTGCAGTCTGCTGATGAAACGGTGTCCGGCCAAATATGCGCCGGCGGGGGGAACCTCGGTAGCCAGACGACCACGAAGGGCCTAGGTGAATACATGCAGAAACCAGATACGACGGAGACTCGGTTCTCCGACCTCGGCATTGCGCCGAAGCTCATAGAGATACTTACCAAGAAAGGCTTCGTTCACCCGACGCCCATTCAGCGCCAGTCTATTCCCGTGGGCCTCGAGGGGAAGGACGTCATTGGCGTTGCCCAAACGGGCACCGGCAAGACGCTCGCGTTCGGCATTCCCATGCTCCAGCGCATTGCGAGCACCAAGAAGCGTGGCCTCGTAGTCCTGCCGACCCGCGAGCTCGCGGTCCAGGTCAACGAGGCGCTCCACGGCATTGGCCGGGAAGCGGGCCTCAAGACCGCCATCTTAATCGGCGGCGAAGACATAAAGCGGCAGATCCGCCAGCTCCGCGAGCAGCCGCACATCATCATCGCCACGCCGGGGCGGCTCATTGACCACCTCGAGCAGAAAACGGTCACGCTGACCGACGTCGGCATTCTCGTGCTCGACGAAGCCGACCGCATGCTCGACATGGGCTTCGAGCCCCAGATTCGGCAGGTCCTAAAGACTGTGCCGACCGAACGGCAGACCATGCTGTTTTCCGCGACCATGCCGCCGGAAATTGTCGACATCGCCAAGAAGTACATGCAGCAGCCGCTCCGCGTTGAGGTCGCGCCCCCGGGCACCACGGCCCAGCTCGTGACCCAGGAGCTGTACTTCGTTGACCGCAGCCAGAAGCAGCAGCTGCTCAAGAAGCTCCTCTCAGAGGGCGTCGGCTCGACCCTCGTGTTCACCCGCACGAAGTTCGGCGCCAAGAAGCTCGCCCGCTACATTTCCCGCTGGGGGCACGGCTGCGCGGAAATCCACAGCAACCGGAGCCTCAACCAGCGCCTCGAAGCCTTAAATGGCTTCAAGATCGGCAAGTACCGCGTGCTCGTAGCCACCGACATTGCCGCCCGCGGCATTGACGTGACCGGCATTGAGCTCGTGGTGAACTTCGACTTGCCGCAGAGCGCCGACGACTACGTTCACCGCATTGGCCGCACGGCCCGCGCCGGCCGCGCCGGCCGCGCCGTTTCATTCGCCACGCCCGACCAGAAGTCCGACGTCCGCGACATTGAACGGCTCATTAAGAAGCAGCTCCCGATTAGCCCCCTGCCCGAGCTCCCGCGCGAAGAGCGCGAAGAGTACGAGCCGCGCCCAGGCGGCAGCTTCGGCGGCGGCCGCGGTGACC
>CAZLPF010000010.1:0-45412 GCA_964561365.1 uncultured Candidatus Saccharibacteria bacterium
AATGAACATCGCGATCGGGCGCAGCTGCTCCTCGAGGTCGCGGATGCTGAAAACGACGAGCTGGTTCTGGAGCACGACGTTCGTCGTCTGGTTGAACAGCCCGGCGAACGTGCCCTCGGTGAACTTCGTGAGCCGCTCGGCGAGGCTCTCGGCCCCCACCGTGCCGCGGAGAATTTCCACGAGGTCGTCCATGATCGGGTACTCCACGGTGCGGAAGTCCGAGCGTTCGGTAATGTCCTTCTTCGCGTAGGTCTGCCACACGGCCTTGTCCATGAGCGCCTCCTCGGTCGGGTTCAGCTTCCCGAGCATGAGGTTGAACAGACCCATGATGTTGATGACCGCGCTCCGGAGCACGTCGGCCTGGTCCTCGCCCTCGAGCCCGGCGGGGAGGTCGAACGGGTTGATGCGGGAGTTCGAGTTCAGCGAAACGTTCAGGAAGGTGCCGCCGACCGCGTCGGCGAGGTGCTTGTACTCGTTCTCAGGGTCGATGATGATGACGTCGGTGCCGACCATGAGGCTCCGGAGCACCTCGAGCTTCACCGCGTACGACTTGCCGGCGCCGGACTTGGCGAAGACGACCGTGTTCGCGTTCTCGAGCTGGAACCGGTCGAAGATAATGAGGCTGTTGTTGTGCCGGTTGATGCCGTAGAGAATGCCGTCGTTGCTCGTGAGGTCAGAGGACACGAACGGGAAGGTCGTCGACAGCGGGCTCGTGTTCATGTTGTTGCCCACGTCAAGCAGGTCGGTACCGAGCGGCAGGGTCGAGTTGAAGCCGTCCTGCGTCTGCATGAGGGCCCGCTTCGTGACCACGAGCTTGGCGCCGAGCGCGCTCTCTAGGTTGGCCGACTCTTTGTCGAGGTTCTGGAGGCTGTCGGAGTAGAGGGTGAAGTACAGGCAGTAGCGGAAGTAGCGCTCGGTGCCCTGGATCAGGTCGTCGCGGAGCTGCTCGACGTCCTTGTAGGCCGTCTCGAGCACCGGGTCGCGCACCATGCCCTTCTCCTGCTGGATGGCGACCTGGGAGCCGATTTCACCGACCTTCGACTTGAGCTTCTTTAAGATGGTCTCCGAGTCAATCGGGTACACGAACATGCTGACGTCTATCTCACCCTCGGACTGGATGACGCCCGACAGCCAGCTCGTGGTGAGAAACCGCGGGTAGGCCAGGACGAAGAACGTCCGGCAGAACTTGCCGTTCAGCTCGAAGTACGACGACTCGAACTTCAGCGAAGCCGGCGCGAGGAGATCTTTGAGCGTGGTCAGGCCCTCGCGGTAGGTGCGATCGAGGTCGCCGAGCCGGCGCGCGGCCGACTTTTCAGCCTCGAGCTTCTCGAGCCGCTCGCGCTTGGCTTTGACTTCGGCCTCAGATTTTGGTCCAAACAGCGACATAGGCGTTAGGCGGCTTCCACCATTTTAACGTCCTTGAGCTGGGCGGGGTCAATGACCGGTCCGGCTTCGAAATTGTAGGAATTGTAGTAGAGCTGGATAATCTCCTCGGTCTTGAGCCGCGAAGCCTTCACGCCGATGGCGGCGAGGTTTCCGGTCACGGTAGAGGCGCGGTTGTCGAGCTCGAGGGTCAGCTTCTCGAAATTTTCAACCCGCTGCTGGGTTTCCCGGTTGCCGCCGAACAGGCGGGCGAAGAAGCCGGTCTGAGCCGGAAAAATGCTCTGCCCGAGCGGCACAATAATGTAAAAGTTCTTGCTCATGATGCTCGCGTTCTCGACGAGCCGGCTAATGAACTCTCCGTACTCCTGCGTCTGCACGCGGAGCAGCTCGTTGGCCTGCTTCTCGGCGAGGTGGCGGAGCTTCTCGAGGTACGGGCCGACCTCGACGCGGCGGCTCTGCATGAGGAGCTGGACCGGGAACTCGAGGGAATTCAGGAATCGCTGGTAGCCGGCGACAATGGCGTTCTGCTCCTCCTGGCTCTTGAGGTCGAAGTTCGTGCTCGAAACGCCGAGAATGGCGCGGAGGGTCCCGTCGGAGACGACGACCGTGTCTTTCTTAATCTCGGAAATCCGCAGGAAGCCCTGCGTACTCTTCATGGTCTGCTTCTTTTCGCTGCGCATGTCCATAGGCTACTTCGGCGTTACGGCTTTCCCCGCCCCTACGATTTCCGATTCGGCGGCGGCTTGCTGTTCTAAGATTCGGTTGATGGCAGAGAGGCGGGCCTGGGTCGTCTCCTTGTGCTCCTTCGGCTCTTCGGTCTTCTTGCCCTCGAAGTCAACGTCGCGGACGCTGCTGGACCCGGCGAGCCCGTAGACTTCTTTGTAGAAGACCATGTAGCGGGCGCTCGTGAAGAAGCGGGCCACGGCGCCGAACGAACGGTAGAGCGGCCGGCCGTTCAGGTGCACGAAGGCGATGCAGAGCGCCGGAACGCCGAGGGCGAGGAGCAGGAAAACCGTAACGGGAATGTTCTTCGTCCCCGCGTAGACCAAAAAGACGAGTATGCCGGTACCGAACAGTATGCCGAACTGGATCATGGTCAGGGAGCCGATGATCCGGTCTTCAACGTCGGTGAATTGGGGGACGGGGTACTGCATACCTTAATCGCGAAAGGACAAACTAGCGTTTTTCCTTTCGCGAGCTATCCTTTTCCTGGCTTGGGTTCGCTCGGTCCGAAGTGAATTCGGACCTCGCGACCATTGTTCGTTTCGTGCAGGTTTTCACTGGCAAAATTATACCACGGGGTTAGTGGAGGTGGAGCGTTTTGAGGTCGTCGGAGAGGCGCTCGAACTCGGGCCGCGTCAGGAGACTCGGCGCGGCCAAGCCGCCGCCGGCAGCGCGCTGGCCCAAGGCCGCGAGGCCGGTTTCAATGTAGGCCTGCATGAGCGGGCTCTTCTCGAGCGCGCCAACCGCGGCCGCGAGACCCGAACGGGAAACGGCCGCGGTAGCGGCGCGTACGAAAGCGCTGGGCGGGAACGCGCGCCAGCCCGATACGTTCAGGCGGATGAGGTCTTCGGCAGACTTCAGCTGCGGCGGCGGTCCGGTCGGTGCCGGGGCCGGGTTTGGCGCCGGGGCCGGGGGCAGCGGGACGGGGGGCGGCGCGCTCGGTTTCGGCTGAATTTTTTGTTGGATTGAGGACGACGGGTTCTGTGCGAGCATCGGCGGCGCGACCCGGGGCTGGAGTTTCGGCATTGCCGGGGCGGGCGGCTGGAAGGAGGGTTTCGGCGGCAACCCAGGAGCGGCTCCCATTTTGGGCGCTGCTGCGGGCGCGGGGGCGGGGGCGGCGGGCTTTGGCAGAGCCGGCGGCTGCGGGCGCGGGGCGGGCATCGCAGCTCGCGGCGGGGGCAGCTCGAGCTCCTCGGGGCCGGGTTCGAGCTCGGTCGTGTCGACCGTGCGCTTCAGCTGCGCGCCGAACGTACCGCTGACCGCAGCAGCCGCGGGGCGCGGGGTTGGGCGGAGGTTTTGAACCGGATTGTCGGGGGACGGCCCGAGCGTTTTCGGCGCCTGGGGCGGCCGCGGTTCGGCCGGGTGCGGCACGGGCCCGTGCTGGACCACGGCTCGTGAAATGCCCGCGGTCAAAATGTGCTCCAGGTCCGACAGCTGCTTGCCGTTCATGAGGTCAACCATGGAAAGCCACTCGCTCCGCTCGGCGGCCGAAAGGACCGGGGAGATGCGGACGAGGTTGCGGATCCGTTCAGATTGCGTCGTTGGCATGGTCGTCGTTTTTGTGTTCTGCGAGGCGCCGGCGGAGCGCCTCGAGCTTGGAATCAATGTGCTCGTCCGAACCTGCGCTCTCGGCTTCGGCGTGCTTCACGGCCTCGCGCAGCTTTTGGGAGTCGAGCACCGGCGGCAAACCCTGCGGGCTGCCGAAGCGGACCCCGGGCAGGAACACGCCGCCGGTTTTACGCGAACCCATTATATCCTGGACGTTCACCGAGGCGCGGGGGGCGGGCGCGGGGGGCGGGGAAACCGGTGTTGCTCGTTCCGGTACGGACGGCGGGAGCGGCTGCGGCGCAGGCACCGGCGGCTTTTGGCTCGCCTCGACTTCGCGGGTCAGGTGCACGGCTGCGGGCTTGGGCGCCTCTCGCCGCGGTTCCGGCACGGCAGCCTTTACCGGCTGCGGCGCGGACGGCGGAGGAAGCGGCCGGGGCGCTGGAGGCGGCGCGGCTACCGGGGGCTTTTGAAGCGGGGGCGCTACCGGGGCCGGCCGGGGCGCGGGCTGCGGCGGCCTTTGAACTGGCTGCTCTATAATAGCAGCTTGTTTTTGCGGCGGCGGAACCGGAGCTTCCGCAGGCCGCTGCGGCCGTGCGGTCCCGAACGCCGGAAAGCCGCGCTTCGGCTCTGCCGGCGGTTCGGGCGATGGCGCTGCTGCCCCAGACCGCGGGACTGCCGTGCGCACCTTCGGTTCACCCCCTCCAGGAGCTTCTGATCCAGTGTCGAGACCGGGAATGAATTCGAACGCATCAAAGTCTGCCGGTACCTCGCTCTCGCTCTTGTACGCGGGAGTCTCTAGGTACCGCTGAATATCCTGGTTGAGGCCGCGATAGAAGCGGAGAACTTTGCCGAGCGCCTGGCGCTGCTCTTCGCCGAGCTTGGCCGCGGCGGGTTCTTTGTTTAGAAACTCGAACAAACCGAGGCTCGAGTTGCCCGCGTTCCCGTACTTGGTCGTCAGCAGCTTCAGCCAGTTACCAATGGTCGGCCGAACCGACCCCGACGTCAGCTGGAGCGGTTCGGTACCCAAAATTTCACCGTTTCGCTCGAGTGCGAGCTTGAACTTCTGCATGGCCTTAGCCTCGGCGTCCGGCATGGACAAGCAGTTGAACCAAAAGCTGAATTTGTCTTCGAGGTTCAGCTCCTCGTCGGGTACGGTCAGGGCCGGGTAGAGGCGGGTGGAGAGCAGCTCTTCCACGTTCTCTTCTGACAGCGCGCCGAGGCACAGCAGGTCGAGCCGGGAGAGCAGCTGGATGAGCTGCTGCTTGTCGCGGTCGCCGACGCTCGGGTCAGAGAGCGCCGCGCGGACCTGCCGCCGGAGTTCGGTCCCCTGCTCTTCGTCACCGAAAGACAGCGCCTCTTCAGCCGAAATGATTATTTCTTTTATAGTAGGACTCTTAGCCATGTCTGTAGCGACTACTTTGTTTTAGCGTTTTTGGCAATCGTCTCTATTTTCTCGATGAGCGCGTTAGTGGCGCCTTCTTTCTTCAATTTACTTTTCCATTGCGGATCTTTCGTTATTGCCGCAATGCTGTAGCTCTGTGCGCGATCGAGCTGCACAAGACCTTTATCGTAATCGAAGCTAACCAAAATCTTTGCCCCCGCATCCGTGAGTGTCTTCGTGCCGGCATGGGCATCCTCATCAACGAGCGTAAATCTGCGTAAGTCACGAGCTCTGCCCTGCGGTTCCAGCTTGAGCGACTGGACCACGATGGCATCCTCGTGGTCCTGTTTCGACATCATGTGCAGGTGGCCGTCCTTAACCCCGACGAGCCGGGCGCCGGACATAACGTTTTTACCCTCATTGATGTAGCTGATTTCTGACATGGCCTGGAGCGCCGAGTGGTCGTCCATGCCGAGCTCTTGCTTCATAACGTTCTGGTACAGCTTCTGCATACCATCGTAGCCCATGCCGAAACCGCGGTGATCGTCGAGGTAATCGTTCAAATCAACGTTCTGCGAGAGCTGCTTCATAATGGCGACGGCTTCGAACTGGTTCTTGCGGGCAATGGCCGAGTCGAGAAGCTGAATAAGCTCATCGCTCGACTGAATGTCGGCGAGCTGCTTCTTGTACTGGTTCTCCAGATTCAAGCGCCCCTGACGGTGAACGAAGTTGTCAGGAGCCTTTCGTGACGCGGCCTTCATTTTCAAATTAGTCAGGTCCTTTTTCGCCGCCGCGATGTAATCCTTCGTGACACCCTTGTACGTGCTATCAGCCGCACGTGCGGCGGCGTCTTTGTAACGGTCAATTCCTGCGTCGGCGCGGGCAATACTATCGTCAGATTCTTTACCCTCAAGGTCTTTGTACTTCTTCTCTAAAGCCTTCTTTTCAGAATCGAGGTCACTGAACTCGCCAACTTTACCGAGGAGCTCGGTACTCGCTTTCTTATGGTATAGGTCGCTCTCTAAATCTTTTAGCTTTAAATCGCTCAAATTCACGTTGGTTTTACTGTCATCAGCAATTGCAGTACCAACTTCCGCAGCCTTTTTCTTGAGCAATTCGACCTGATCCTCAATATCTTTAACCTGAGCTGTCTTTTCTCCAATTACCGTAGCTGATGCCCCCGCCTTGGTCGCGTCGGCTAGTTCCTTTTTGGCCTTATCAAGAATACCCTTGTCTTTTTCTTCAATAATTCTCACCTGCTCATCGAGGGAAGTTCGTATCTGTTGGGCCTTTTCTTTGGTAATTTGACCTTTGCCAAGCGAAACGAGGTTCGATTTGACTTCAGCTAGTTGCGTTGCGAGCTCGTCACGCTTGTCGTCGGTCATGAGGCTCGCCTTCTTTTCGGCGGCACTCACCCGTTTCTGCCAAAAACCGAACGAACCGGCGAAGGTGGCCTTGGCCATGCGGGTAGCGCCGTCCCAGCTAATGTAGTGCTTGAAGAAGTGCTCGGGGTTGGCGAGCCCGAGGTTCTTTATGCCGGGTATTTTGCTCGCGAGCCCGCGGCCGCCGAGCTTGTCCAGGTGCTCGTGGTCGCGGCGGGCGCTTTCCGCCTCCCAGGCCTTCTTCCACATTTCGGGGCGGAGCGGCACGCCGAGGACGTTCTCCGCGCCCTGGCGCAGCTTCTTGCCGCCGAAGGTGGTCACCCCGCCGGCGAACTTGAACGGCGCCCAGACGCCCTTCTCGGCCATGGCCGTCAGGCCCTTGGCCCCGGCAATGCCCATGGAGTCGGCAACCTTAATGGCGACGATGAGGAACACGAGGAGCACGACGTTGCCGCCGACTTTGAAGATGAACGCGGACAGGCCCGGCAAGGTCGACTGCTCGAAGTCCTGGGCGGTAATGTTCTGCAAGAGGCGCGAACGCTGCACGTTGGACATAATCGCCGTCAGCTGCAGGAAGAAGGCGATGATCGGCGTAAAGAATGCGTACTTTAAAAAGCCGTCCCACCATTTTTTCTGCAAATCTGCCGTGGCCGGTATGACTCCCGCCACGTAGGCTATGGGCGAGAGCAGTAGGTAAATCCAGAGCATGACCATCCGGATAACGAGGAAGAGGGCGAGCGCGCCGAACAGGCAGAAGCTGCCAATGGAGAGCGCGACGTAGAACAGGTTCGCCACGGTGCCGGAGTACGTGCCCTTCAGGCTCTTAATGTCGAGCTCGAAAAAGGCCTGGCGGGTGTTCGCGACCATGAGGTCTTTGCCGAGCTCGCGGATAACGTCGACGCGGTTCGGCAGGAACTGGTTCTGGACCGTGTCGGCAATGCCGAGCACCGCCTGGGCAATGACGAGGCTGAAGTTCACGAGGAGCGCCGCGGTAATGAGCTTTACGAGCAGCGTCTTGTACTGGTACTTGCTGCTCTGGAACAGCGTCCCGAGCGCAATGGCGATGAGCGCGGCCACGAACAGGATGTTCGTGAAGTTGCGGATGACCTCCCAGCCGGGGTAGATGACGTTCACGAACTGGTCGGTGTACGGGTGAATGGAGAGCATGGCCTGCACGAGCGGCACGAGCAGGTAGCTGAAGACGAGGTAGACGAACTCGTTCACGATGCCGGCAATGATGGTGACGATGGTCTGCAGGAACGTCGCGAGGGCGTCGCCGTCGTTCGTTTGCGTGGAGCCGGTGTTGGAGCCGTACCCGGGTACCGTGGTACCGTCGGCCAGCTTCGGCCGCTCGCCGGTTGCGGCGGCGGCATCGAGCTCGGCTTTCGTGTTGTACTGCACCACGTACACGGTCTTGCCGGCAGCCGAGAGCGTGTAGTTCGGGTCGGTGCCGCCGGCTATGTCCATGACAATGAACGGCGCGACGTTGAACTGGCCGGCCACGCCCGGTGCGGCGCTCGCGCCGAAGCTCGCGAGCGTGCTGCTGTCGAGGTTGAAGGTGACCCGGTACGGTTGCCCGACCTGGAAGGTCGTGCCGGCGAGCATCTGCTTGCCGCCGGTCGCGAAGGTGCACGCGGTATAGTCTGTCGAGGTTATGGGGTTCCAGGCAACGCCGCGCGTCTTGCAGGTCGTGTTCGCGCCAATGACGTCTGCGCCGACTCCGAGCGAGAGCGCCGGACGCTGGCCGAAGAACGTGAGGTTGAAATCGAGCGTATCGGCGCCGCTGCCGCTCGGCCCGAGCTTCAGCTGCTGCACGGTGCCGCCCTCTTTCGTTTTCAATTCACTGATGGTGACAATGACCGTCACCTGCGCCGGCTGGTTCTTAACCATGCGCACGAGGTTTTCAGGTTTACCGTCAACCTCGAGCGCCGTGGTGATGGTAATACCACCATTCGCGTTCAAATTTGCCGCCGAAGCCAGGCTCGGAACCAGCAGTAACCCGGCCAGCGAAGCAAACAAAATACCGGTCCGCAGCACCTTCTGGCAGACCGATTTAAAACGATTTTTTGTTTCCTTAAACAAGAGGTATTTTTTTCGCGCTGTGTCGAATTTCGTTGAAATTATACCATAAATTAGGTATGTAAAACAAATAAAAATACCCCCATACGCGGGGCTTCCGGCATTCCAAAAAAAAATTGTCCCAGATATCAACAACCCCCCACCGCGGTGGGGGGTTGTTTGGTTCTAATCCCTATTTGCTGCCGCGCGGGTCGAACGGTCCGGGGCTGCCGCGGAACTGGGGGACGGCCGGAGCGCCCGTGTAGGCCCCGGCGACCTTGCCGCTGGAGCCGAAGCCCAGGGAGAGCGGGGTGCCGGTTCCGGTGATGCCGGGCGTTTGAATGACCGAACCGGGCGGGAGGATGATGATCGTGCCGTCGAGGGGAGGTTCTGGTGTGTCGGGCGGGACGGGGGCCGCGGCCTCGTCGCTGTACTGCTGCCCGAGGCTGAGCGCGTTCTGAATGTTATTGAGGTCCGTGAGCTGCACCGTGTTCGGCACGACCTTGCTCGAAAGGTTTATGGTCATGATGCCGATGATGACCCGGTTTACGTCGAGGACAAAAATTCGGTAGACGGTATCCGGCGACGGCGGGCTGACCACGACGCTGCCGTTGACGAGCTGGGTTGGCGGGACTGCGGCCGGCGTACCGCTCGCCGTAGAGGTCGCCGCCGTTACCACGGACGTCGTCGGCAGCCCGGAGCCGAGGATTCGGACCGAGTCGGCGCCGGGAACGCCCCGGCCGTCCCAGGCGAGCGTGTACTGCCCCGAGTCGCCGACCTTGTTCGCGGTGAAGATAATGCCCGCCTGAATTGCCGTCGTGTTCGCGTCACCCAAGAACGTCGCCTGCTTCTGCTCCGGCGTCTGGGTAATGTTCGTGAGCGTGACGTTCCCGCTCCGGTACCCGTGCTCGAACAGCGCGTTAATGGCGCCGCCGTTCGTGAGAATCTTGTTGAGGAAGCTGTCCGCGGCCGCTACCGCGAAGTTCGCGAAGAACGGCACGTTGTCGCTCTTGACGCTCGCCGAAGCATGCATCTGGGCGGCGAGGTAGCTGTTCGTCCAGTCGCTGACCGCGCGCGCCGGGTTCGTAATGGCGTTGCACGGCTGGGTGAAGGCCTTGTCGGACTTCGGTAAGTCGTGGAGCTGCTTGGCGCTCTGCTGGAGCTGGGCCTGGGCGCGGGTAATATCGGCGGCGTTCACCGAACTCGGGTTCGCGGTTTGGCGGTCGAGGAGCTCTTTGAGGACCTGACCGTCACGCTGGACGTTCATGCGGAGGCGCTGGGCGTTCAGGTCGAAACCCATTTGCTGGCTCGTGAGGTTCGCGCAGTTGCGGACCGGAATGAAGCCGCTGCCGCCGGCGACCTCGGCCTCGGCGGTGCGCCTGGCCGAAGCCCGCGCGCCGTCGGCCGCAGCTTGGAAGGCCGACTGCACGTAGTACGGATCCGACTTCGAGGCTCCGCACTGTGCCAGGCTCGCGAAGTAGCCCGGATCGGAGATGTCTATGCCGTCGGGGGTGCCGCAGGTATACTCGCGGGCTTTCTGCTGAACCGCGGGGTGCACGTTCGTGCCGAGGTCGGGGTTCGTGATGATGGAGCGGAGGATGAGCTGATCCGACGAATCGGGAAAGTTTTTATTGACGTAGTCGGCGGTGTAAATTTGCGAGGTCACCGCGTCGGCGTAGTCGAGATAGTTGGAAACCTTGTACCGGTCAACGACCGCGCGCACGAGCTGCGCAGTGAGCTGCTTCTGGGCGGTAAGCAGAATGCGGACGCCGACCGCTTTCCACATTTCCTTTACGGCTGCGGTCTTCCTGGCCTGGAGGTCGTCGATGCGCTTGTCGAGCGAGAGAATGGTGTCGTTCATGATCTGGGCCCAGTTGTCGAGGACCTGGAGAGCCTGGAGCCCCGTGAGTGCGGCAACCGCGCCGGCGGCCTCGCCGCCCTCGAGCACGATCTCCATGCAGGTTCGGACAATCTGCAGGGCGGTAATTTTCGTCGTGAGCGACGCGAGCTCTCCGGCGCTGCCCGCAATGACGCTCGCGTCGGAGAACGTGTCCGCGGTGCTCGCAATTTCAGCCGCCCTCTTGAACGATGAACACGTCTTGCTCCCGGCCCGCAGCGCGGCGCGCGTCGCCGCGCCGGTGCCCGGCAGCCCCAAGCTCACGTTCGTGAGCGCCGCCTGGGCGAGCTTCAGTCCGTTCCAAATTCCGTCGATGATGGTTTTCGGCCAGTCGTGGACCGGAATGGCGGCCTGGGCCATGTTCGGTGAAATAACCGTAACGCTCAAGAGCGCTACGAGCGTTACGGAAACGACAAATTTTTTAAAAAAGCTGCTCACGGGAGCGTAACGGCGTACCGTGCCTGCACGGTATTTTTTTCTTGCTGAATGCGCGTGGCCAAGGTCAGGAGGCGCGAGCTGATGGCGGCCGAATTGCTCAAAACATTTTCGCCGTCGGAACCGTCGGACGGGTTCACCGGCACGCTCGTTTCTTGCGAAATGGCTTTCGCGAGCTCACCATACTCCATGTACTGAACGAGGAGCAGCTTGTGGTAGTCCGCGAACTCCGCCGGAACCGGCACGCGCTGCAGGGTAACGATGGCGTTTGAAACGGCGGCGTCTATGTACTCCGCCCGCTCCCCGCCTCCCCCGCTGATGGTGACCATGATGTCGGTCACGCTGTCGACAATTTCGTCAGACTGCATAGCCTTGAGGTACGCGTTCCAGTCCGCCGGCGTCGAGCTCGGCAGCGTGGTCAGGAGCGGCACCTGCGTCAGAAAGTCTTCGCCGTACACTTCGTCGAAGCTCTGCAGGTTCAGGTCGGGAACGCTGGTCGTAGAGAGGCCGAGCACGAGGCCGGCGTCCGACGTCGGGTCTATTATGGAAAACTGTTTCTGGAGCTTCTCAATTCCGGCCATGTCGAACGCGGGCTCGCCGTTCACGTAGCCGAGCTGCTGCTCAACGTCCGCGCGAATCCGCTCGTACGAAACCACCTCGGTGTCGCGGGCATTGTTCACGGGCACCGTAAAGCGGAAGCCGTTCTTCACGAAGGTGACGGCGAGGAGCACGGCGGCACAGGCCGCCAAGGTAGCGAGGTGGCCGGAACGGAACGGGTGCGCGCGTTTATCTTCTGGAGCAGCCGGTTGCATGGGTTGCCTGGAAATGCCGGATGCAGCGCAAGGCAAAGCACTATTTTGGTGCTCGCTCGGCTGACCGTTTGAGTTGTTTTTTATGGCCCTTTTTGTTTCAGCTGCGTTTCCTAAGCTGTAGTATCATTATAGCATAGCTAAATTTATTTTGCAAGTGAAAATCACTACTTCTCTCTCCTTGGTCGCCGCTACACTGCTCCTTGGCTCTGCCTGCGCGAACCAGGTCACGAAACTGCCGGCCGTGCCGGTTCCGGTGGAGCGGTACGACCGCCGGCTCACGGTTGGAACCACCACGTTCTCGGTCGAGGTCGTCTCCGACGCAGCTGCGGAAACGCTCGGTCTCTCGTACCGAGACTCACTGCCGAGCGAGAGCGGCATGTACTTCGATTTTCGAAGCGAGCCGCCCCAGCAGCGGAGCTTCTGGATGCGCGGCATGCGTTTCCCCCTAGACCTCGTCTGGATCCGCGACGGACAGGTCGTGGGCGTGACCGAGAACGTGCCCACTCCCCGGCCGAACGTAAGTGATGATGACCTGCCGCGTTTTACTTCTCCGACGACGGTAGACGCGGTGCTTGAAATTAATTCCGGGGTGGCGCTCTCAAACGGCGTCAGTGCCGAAGCCAAAGTTTTTTTTAAATACGCCGCACCGCTATTGACAGCGGATTAGTTTCCTTGTACGATTAGGCGTTCTACATTTGGATTTGGAAAGGAAGGAGGTAAACACTAGTGGCATATGGAAGCGTCGCCACTGCGTACTGTTCGGAGTGCGGAACTGAAACGCAACTTTGCCCCGAATGTCACAAATGCAGGCAGTGTCGAGACAAGCAGGAACCCGACGGTGTTGACCCTAGTTCAGACACTTGTGCGGTCTGTAACGAGGATGACAGGAGAAGCATTGTAGATGATTAGCCACAAGGCTCCGCCCAAGTTCGGGCACCAACTCCAGCATTCCGTTGCTCGGAGGAATATCCAAGGCTGCGAGCGCTTCGCTTATCTGCTCTGCGCTCACGCCATGGTCGTCAGCAACAAACAAAAGAACGCCGCTCGTCAGCACCATCGACGAGCGGCTTTTCTATTAACTCATTTTTTATCTAACGGTTGCTGCGGTGCGCGCGAGCTTCAACCACTGTTCGAGCGAAAGCGACTGAGGTCTCGCGCTTCGTTCAACTCCAACCGTAGCGAGTAGCAGCTCAACGCGCTCGGGCGAGTAATCGAGGTTGCTCTTGAGCGTGTTGTGAATCTGTTTCCGTTTTCCAGAGAAGCAGGCGCGCGCAATGCGGAACAGCGTTTGTTCCTCATCCGGCGAAGTGAGCGGTTCTCTGTAGACATCTACGTGGAGCACCGCGCTGTTCACTTTGGGTTTCGGATAGAAGCTCTCGGCGGGAACGCGGCGCACGAGCCTCGGCACCCCGTAGATCTGAACGGAGAGGGAGAGGAGTGACGTGTCACCGGCACCCGCGGCAGCCGAGCGTGCCACTTCTTCCTGCACGAGCACGGTTACGGACTCGGGACGGACGCGCGCGGTCAGGAACATGGGCAGCAGCTTGCCGGTCACGTAGTATGGAATGTTCGCCACGACCTTGTACGGGAGCCAGCCGCGCTCTTTGAGCGCCGCAACGTAGTCGAACGAAAGCGCGTCGGCAACTTCGTAGCGGAAGTGGTCGCGGAAACCTTTTGAAATGCGGTGCAGCACCGGCAAGAATTTGGGGTCCTTCTCTACCGAGAGGACGTTCGCACCGGCCGCGAGCAGCCGCTCAGTTAAAACGCCAGTGCCCGGCCCAATCTCGAGGACATTGTCGCCCACCGCTACGCCCGCAGCCTCAACCATGTCCTCGAGGACAATATCATCGACCAAAAAATTCTGGCCGTAGGTGATGTTCGGCTTCAGGCCCCGCGCCTGGAGGAACCGTTTCAGGGAGTCTGCATCCATAGGTTCAGTCGTTAACGGGTTCGTAGGACAGTTCGCCGCTGCCCTCACCGCCGAGCGGCGCGGTGACGTGGAAGGTCGCGGCGGCTTTGGGCAGCGCCGCGAGGAAGCGGGACGGCTTGCTGTGGCGAACCGATCCGAACGTCTGGCGGACCGTGGTGAAGGTCAGGTAGAGGCGTTCGCGGGCGCGCGTCAGCCCGACGTAGGCGAGCCGGACCTCTTCGGACAGCTCCTGCGGCTCGAAGGTCGCGCGCGAGTGCGGCAGCACGCCCTCTTCCATGCCGGCCAGGAAGACGGTCTTGAATTCCAAACCCTTGGCCGCGTGGAGCGTCATGAGCGTCACTTTGTCTTCCGAACCGTCCTCGTCCTGCTCGGTAATGAGCGCGACCTCTTCGAGGAGCTGGCTCGCGCCCTCGCGCCACGGCACGCCTGCGAACTTCGCGGCCACCGAAACGAGCTCCTGAACGTTCTCCCAGCGCGTCTCGCCCATATCGGTGCCGTCGCGGAGCATATTTTTAAAGCCGACGCGGTTCACCACGAGCCGGAGCAGCGCCGGCAGCTCTTCTGACTCGCTGAGCTCTTGAAAGTGCTCAATGAGGAAAAAGAACTCATCCGCGCCCTTCTGGGCGCGGGCGGTCAGGCCGAGGGCGCCGACGGAAGCGCGGATTTCCTGTATTGACGCTCCCGCCTTGCCCGACATGACCTCGCGGATTTTCCCGAGCGACTTGTCCCCCACCCCGCGGCTCGGCTCGTTAACGACACGCTGGAGCGCGAGCCTGTCGCGGTGGTTCAGCGCCAGGCGAACGTAGGCCAGAACGTCTTTGACCTCTTTCCGCTCGTAGAAGCGCACGCCGCCGACCACACGGTACGGGATGCCGCTGCGCACGAAGGCTTCTTCCATGGCCCGGGACTGGGCGTGGGTGCGGAACAGTACGGCGAAGTCCGAGAGCGGCGCGTGGCTGACCGGCAGCTGGGGCAGAGGCATGACCACGCGGCCACGCTTTTTTTGCAGGGCGAGCAGGCGGTCGAGTATCGAGTAACTGCCAATGCCTTCATCCGACTCTGAACGGTCGTACTCGGCTTCGCCCTCCGAGCCGCTCGAGAGCCGGACGATGGTGCGCGCCACGAACTCGGCCTCGGACTGCTCGTCGGGCAGCTCGCGGACCTCGATGGGCAGGCCCTCCACGTTCTCGGTCCAGAGCTCTTTCGGTTTCTGCTCGGGGTTCAGGCGGATAATTTCGGCCGCCGCCGCGAGGATGCGCTTCGTGCTCCGGTAGTTCTGCTCGAGCCGCACCACGGTGCAGTCGGGGAAATCCTCTTCGAACGAAAGTATGTTGCGGATGCTGCTGCCGCGGAAGCCGTAAATGCTCTGGGCGTCGTCGCCGACGACGAAGAGGTTCCGGGCCTCGCCCGCGAGCTGGGTCAGCAGCGTGTACTGGGCGTGGTTCGTGTCCTGGTACTCATCCACGAGGATGTAGCGGAAGCGCTCCCGGTAGCGCGCCAAAACGTCGGGCCGGGCGGAAAAGAGCTTGGCCGGGAGCATGAGCAGATCGTCGAAGTCGAGCGCGTTGCTCGTGCTAAGGACGTCTTGGTAGCGGCCGTAGACCTGGCGCACGAGGCCGAGCAGGTCAGGTTCGAGCGGGAGCTGCAGCTCCCCGGGCAGCATGAGGTGGTTCTTAGCCGTAGAAATTTGGCTCTTGAAGAACGGCGCGCCGAAGCGGCGGTCGACCGAGAGCTCATCGAGCACGCCGCGCAGAGCCTTGGCCTGGTCCTCGGAGTCGAGAATTGAAAACGAGCTCGAGTAGCCGAGCAGAGAAATTTCGCGCCGCAGGATCCGCGCGAAAACCGAGTGGAACGTCCCCGCCGTGGGCTGGGCCGCGGACGCGGCGGTGAGCGCCTGGACCCGGGTAGACATTTCTCGGGCGGCCTTGTTCGTAAACGTCAGGGCCACGATGCTGTCGGCCGCCGCGAGCCGCTGCTCTATTACGTAGGCGACGCGGGTGGCGAGCACCCGGGTCTTGCCGCTCCCGGCGCCGGCGAGCACTAAAACGGGCCCCAAGGGGGCCGTTACCGCCTCGCGCTGCCGCGGGTTCAAATTCGAGAGGTCGAGCATACGTCGTACTCCGTAGTATACCAAGATCAAAAGCGCTAAAAAAATGCAAGTTAATTTCTCAAATTCCCCCTAACCTAAGCGGTAATACTTATTTGTTACCTTGGCTTGGACAAAATTGAGCGCGGTGTGGACGGATTCCTTGAACCGGCCCCGTGGCGTTGGTAAACTGCTCTCGAATTGCTGTTGACACCGGGGGAACGCAATACAGGCTGTACACGACTGATCAAAGGTTTTCCGAGGCATCTCTGACGACGCTAAGGACGAACCTCTTTTTTGTGGAAACGAGTAACGCGAGAAGCTCGAGCACCATCGACGCAAACCCAACATGGGTGACACGGTTCCGATAGGTCCAAGCAGAATACGAGCCGCAGCCGTCCGCGCAGCGATAACCGCCGGGCGTGCGGCAGCGCGCGCGAGCTTTTTTGCCAGCTACTGGCTCAAGCGCATTGCCTTCCAGCTCCGCCTCGGCGGGCCGCAGTTCAAAAAATCCTACCTGAACGCCTTCCCCGCCGTCCACGTACGGCTGCCGCAGTGGTACGATTACATACTCCGCTTCTCCGGCGAAGGCGCAGTGGCGCTCGTCACCGTGGCCATTACCGCCTGGAGTGCCTACTCGTTCGGCATGTTTGGGGGCGTCCACTACCGAGACGGAAGCTTCGCCGCGCGCCTGCTCGCCGCCCACCCGCAGCTGAATCCGAAAATGTACGCCGAGCAGGTCACGAGCCGCACCGCGGTGGCGCTCGTCAGCCCGTTCGTGAACGAAGCGTCAGCCGAGGGCGCCGACGGCGCGAGCGACGACTGGTACGCGGACGACGAACCGGGGCTGCCGGTCATTGACGACGGCGTCATGGTCAAGCCCTCGCCCGACAGCGTCGCCGGACTCATTGCCAAGCAGATCAAAATCTACGAGACGAAAACCGGCGACACGCTGTCTTCGGTCGCCGCGCAGAACGGCATAACCACCTACACGCTCGCGGGAGCCAACAAGCTCACCACCGCAACGCAGCTGAAGCCCGGCTGGCAGCTCCTCGTGCTGCCGACCGACGGCGCGCTCCACCGCGCGGGTCCGAACGATACGCTCCCCGACCTCGCCAAAAAGTACGGCGTCGACCTCGACACCATTATTTCGTACAACGCGCTCGGCGGCGCCGAAGACATTGAGCCGGACCAGCTCTACATTATTCCCGGGGGCCGCTACCCGGAACCGCCGAAGCCCGCAGCGCCGAAAACGAAAACGCCGGCAAAGCCGCCGGCGAACGGCAAAACGAACGGCGGCGGCGTGAAGACGCCGCGGCAGTACGACGTGGGCAGCGGCCACCTCTTCCCGTGGGGCTACTGCACCTGGTACGTGGCCACGAAGGTCCACGTGCCCTGGGGCGGCAACGCCAAGCAGTGGCTCAGCAACGCGCGGGCTTACGGTGCGGTCATAACCCACGAGCCGACCGTCGGCGCCATTGTGGTCACCACCGACAACCGCCGCTACGGCCACGTCGCCCTCGTTGAGTCGGTGGACGACGACGGCTTCACCGTTTCGGAAATGAACTACAAGAAGTTCGGCACCGTGAATACCCGGTGGATCAGCCGCTCGAGCGGCATTATCCGGGGGTTCATCCTCCCGTAGAAAATACGGGCATGAGAAAACCGAGCCAGGTGGCTCGGTCTTTTCGTTTACGGTCGTTACCCGTCTGGTCTCTAGGAACTGCCGTGTTGGCGGCGCGCTCCGTCAAAGTAGCTGCCGAACCTGCCGACCGAACCCTCGAATTCAAGCTTGCTCCGAGACATAATCGAAACGCGGGAGTACCGTCCCGAGCTCTTGTCGAGGTGGTCCCACACAGCCTTGATGAACCAGTACAGCGGGTCGCTCCCGTTCGGGTTCTTATCCTCGTAACGAACGAGGTATTCCCGCTCGTACCTACACCAGTCGGTTTTGCGCTCGTAGACTGCCAGGAGCACGGCCGGGGTCCCGGACACCGGGTGGCTCATGGGCCCGCCGAATGCCCGCCAGCACCCTTCGACGTATGCAACTTTGCGAAATACCATAGTTCCCTCCCCTCACGATCCCGGTAATAGTATTGTTTCCCCAGCCCCTGTCAATATAAAACCCCCCGCGGGTAGCCCGCGGGGGGTTTTATTGTCTGTCTACTGTGTAACGCGGGCCTTGCTGTAGGGGTCGCTGCCGGAAATGGAAGCCGTGGTCACGTCTTCGGTCCCGCCGCTCACGTCTTCGCCGGTGAACAGGTCTTTGGCCTGGTAGCGGATAGTCTTCACGAGGGTCGGCGTCTGGTTGACCTGGGCCTGGGAGGCCGAGAGGCGGACCCTGAAGGACAGCGTCCGCGCCGGACTGAAGGTTCCGGCGTGGGCCGGCACGCTGCCGGCGTTCCAGGTCAGCTTGCCGGTCGAGGGATCGTACGTGACCTTGCTGGCTTCGCCAAGGCTCACGCTGCCATCTACGAAGCCGCCGGCGCCGAGCGGAATGAAGGCGGTGACGACCGCATTCGAGTAATCGTTCGTCGCGTTCGTGAGCGAGAGGGTGGCGAGGTAGGTGGTTTGCGTTCCGACGCGGGGCGGCAGCGAGCCCTCAACGTAGTCGAGGCTGGAACGTAGCTCAGACGGGCTGGAGACTTTCAGCTCCAGGTCGTTGCCGGGGAACGGCGTCTCGTACTCCTGCGATCGGATGGTCACCGAGGTCTTTAGGGTCAGGTTTTTCGAGGCGTCGGCCGTCGCGGGGTTCTTCACGCGCATGCGGACCGTCACCGTGCCCGAACCGTTCGGCCCGAGCGCCTCGAGCCCGGGGGTCGAGGCCGCGTTCCAGGTCACCGTGCCGCCCGAGACCTGGGCGCCGTCGGCCTGAATGCTCGAGAGGTCAACCGCGTGGGAATCGAGGCTGAGCTGCACGCTCACGCCACGTGCGGCCACGGCCGCGTTGTTTTGGTAGCGGATGCTGATTTGAACGGTATCGCCGGGCTTCACGATGTTCGACCCCGACGTTCCGACAACTTCCTCAGAGACAATGAGCGGCAGGGTGTCGATGGCGGTAACCGCGCTCGCCTCGGCTTGGGTAAAGTAGTCGCCGCCGGGGGCCAGCGCGAGCAGCTCGACGGCTACGGTCCGGCTCTGGCCGGGGACGGCCGAGCGGAACGAGCCGGTAACCGTAATGCTGCCCGAGGCCCCGGGCGCGAGGTCGCCGAGGTTCCAGACGTTCGAGCCAATGCTCGGCGTTGGCGCCCCTTGCGCGAAACTGAAGCCGTCGGGGTAGGTCAAGCGTAGGCGCGCACCGGGCAGGGCCTGGTTTTCGGAAGCGCGGTACGTCACCGTGTACTGGGCGAGCTGGGCGTTGCTGACCTGCTTCGGGCCGTCAATTTCGAGCGTGACGTCGGGGGCGGCAATTCGCGCGCTCGCCACAACCTCTTTCGTGTAGTCGGTGGTGAACCCCCCGAAGCGGTAGCGGAGGCGGCCGGAAACCTGCTTCTCTTCGTTGAGCGCGCCGGAAGCCTTGACCTTCACGATGACCACCGCGTTCTGTCCGGCAATGAGATCGGGAACCTTGAACACGGTGCCCGAGAGGTTCTCGGCCTTCGGCGAGCTGCTCTCGTAGGCGAAACCGTCGGGGTAGGTCGTTTCGAGGGAGAGGTTCGAGAGCCGCTGCTCGTCGCGGTTCGAGATGCGGAACCGGTAGACCGCCTCGCCGCCGCTCGGCACCGTTTCCGGCGCGTCGACTGCCAGCTCGACGTTCGCCCCGGTGGTGTTTGCACCGTTCGGCCGGAAGGCGAAGTAGGCGAGCGCGCCGATGACAATGAGCCCAATGCCGCCGAGGGCGAAGTAGAGCTTGTTGGAAGCAAAAAAACCAACTGATCCCGGAGCGCGTTCGCCAAAACCGGAGGCCGGCGCAGCTGGGGGCAGCGGGCGCGCCTGCGGAGCCGCGCCGCCGGCCGGCGGTGTGGACGGGGTTACCGGTTTCTGGGAAAAGCTGCCGTTTTGGGGAACCGTTGGTTTCGCGGAGTTGTCGAAGAGAGCCATAGCGTTGCTTAAACCATTATACCACCTGGTGCGGTCTTCAGCTCCCGCTCGAGGTGGTAGGAGGTGTAAATGCCGAGCAGCCGCGACAGTTCAGGCGCGGCGGTAGGTTCTTTTGGCAGCCCGCTCCCACTCCCCATGGCGGCGAGCAGGTCGTAGGCGGCGCGGGAGGCCGGCTCCCCGCTCGCGCCGCGTTCGGTGGAAAAACCGCCGCGGGCCGGAGAAAAAAACAGGTCGCGGCCGGGCGCGGCGGGCGCGAGCGGGGGCGGAACGCCGAGCTCGCCGAGGAGTGCGAGCTGGAACCGAACCAGTTCGGCTGCGGTCTGCAGCACCGGCGGCGCGGCGTCGAGGGTACGCAAGAGCCCGGCAAAGGTCCGGTAAAGGTCCGGCGCCGGCTGGTCGTCCGGCGTGCCCTTGAGCAACAGCTCGAGGGCATGGTAGGCGGCCGAAAGCGCCCCGGGTGTTTCGCGCAGGCGGCCGAACGTCTGGTGGGTGCGCACGCCGGTGACCACGGGGAGGCGGCCGAACGCGAGCTCGACCTGCGATTCGAACAGCGGCTGCAGGCCGTGGCGGAGCTTGCTCTGCGGCAGGCGCACGGCGCGCGCGTAGGCCCTGACCTTCCCCGCCCCCTCGGTGTAGAGGGTAACAATCTCGTCAGCCTCGCCGACGGGCGTGAGCTTCAAGACCACGCCGCGGAGCGAGCGAAGTTCAGCCACGGCCGGCTAGCCTCTCACGACGCCGAGCCAGAGCGCGGCCCCGCCGATCTCGGATTGAACCTCGAAGTCGGCTTCGACCTCGAGGCTCTTGGTGACCTGGGAGACGAACGTCTTGTCGCGATCGAAGAGCTGGGTGAGAACGCGCTCGAGGCCCGCATCCTGCGTATTGTAGTAGAGGTCCACGAATTCACCGACTTTCAGCCCGGCCTTTTTGCGCATGTCCTGCACGAGCCGCTCAACCTCGCGGGCGTAGCCTTCGGCCTTGAGCTCGTCCGACAGCTCGGCATCCACGTCGATGCGTTCAACGTACCGCGCCCCGGGGACCACGGTGGAAGAACCCGACGCCGGTGCCGGCGCGTACGACGGGTCGACTTTTTTCACGTTCAGCTCTGCGAGCACGAGCCGCTCGAACTCCGGCGGGAGCGGCCCGACGTTTTTCGAGAGGCGGTACGAGAGCCGCGCGAGCGGCTGGCGGACCGGCAGGTTCTGCTCCTTGCGCACCGCGAGCCCGGCTGAGGCCAGCTCGCGCACCGCGGCCATTTGCTCGAGAACCGAAACGTCAGGCGCGGCCGGCGACTCGTTCCAGCCGGCGAGGTGGACCGAATCCTTGCCCGTCAAATCGCGGTAGAGGTAGTCGGCCAAAAACGGCATGACCGGCGCGAGCACGCGCGCGGCTTCTACGAGCGCGTAGCCGAGGGTTTTGAGCGCGGCTGCCGCCCCTTCCCCGCCGGCTTTCATGCGGTCGCGGCTGCGGCGCAGGTACCAGGTCGAGAGGTCATCAACGAAGCCGGTCACCTCGCGGCAGTAGCGGGGCGTATCGTAACGGTCGAAGCTGTCGGTCGCTCCCCCGCGGAGCTGCGCGAGGCGGGCGAGCAGCCAGCGGTCGAGCGGGTCGTCGCTCTCCGGCTGCTCCCCCGAAACCTGACCGCGCTCGTAGGTCCTGAAAAAGCTGTGGACGTTGTAGAGGAGCATGCTAACTTTGCGCTGCACGTCCTGCACGCCCTTCTCGGAAAAGCTGAGGTCGTCGGCCGACATGACGGGGCTGCCGAGCAGGTAGAAGCGGATGGCGTCCACCCCGTAGCGCTCCATGACTGTCCACGGGTCGGGGTAGTTGCCCTTCGACTTCGACATTTTGCTGCCGTCTTCGGCGAGCACGGTGCCGGTCGTGACGACGCTCCGAAACGGCGCGCGCCCGAACAGCGCGGTGCCCACGACGTGCGAAACGTAGAACCAAGCCCGCGTCTGGGCTATGTACTCAGCGACGAAGTCGGCCGGGTAGCGGCGCTCGAAGTCTTCGCCGTGCTCGAACGGGTAGTGAATTTCGGAAAACGGCATAGACGCGGACTCAACCCAGCAGTCCACCACCTCGGGCACGCGGACCATGTCCTGGCCGCGCGACCCCTTCACCGCGAGCCGGTCAATGTACGGCCGGTGCAGGTCCATCTTTTTCAAAACCTCAACGGGAATGGGGCCTGACTCGGGGACGTCCGGGTAGACCTCGCGGAAATTCGTCGAAACTTTCCGGAGCTCCTCGACGCT
The DNA here is from genome assembly GCA_964561365.1 of uncultured Candidatus Saccharibacteria bacterium. Lineage (GTDB taxonomy): Bacteria > Patescibacteriota > Doudnabacteria > UBA920 > UBA920 > CAZLPF01. The sequence continues at coordinate 21,929 of CAZLPF010000010.1, forward strand.
GCCGATGCACATGACTTCGGGGTGGCTCGGGTCGGCCGAGCGCCAGAACGGCAGCGGGGTAGCCCAGTAGCGGTTCCGCGAAATGTTCCAGTCCGGCGCCTGCTCCACGCTCTTGCCGAAGCGCCCGTTCTTGAGGTGCGCCGGGTACCAGCTCACGTCCTCGTTGGCTTTCTGGAGCTGGGGCTTGAGCTGCTGGATGTTGATGAACCACGCCGGCAGGGCGCTGTAGAACAGCGGCGTGCCGCAGCGGTAGCAGTGCGGGTAGCTGTGGCGGTGGGGTTCTTGGCGGAAGAGCAGCCCGGCGTTCTTCAAATCCTCAATGACGGCACGCTCGGCGTCTTTGAAGAACACGCCGCGCAGGTGCGCCGGAGCGTGGTCGCGGTACTCGCCCTTCTGGTCCAGCATTTCCACCCGCGGCAGGTCTTTCTCTTTGGCGAGCTCGTAGTCTTCTTCGCCGTACATGGCCGCGTTGTGCACCACGCCGGTGCCGTCGCCCTCGGTCACGAAATCCGCCGCGTAGACGCGGAACGCACGCCCGTTCTGCGGAACCACGCCGGGGAACGGCGGCTCGTACTCGAGGCCTTCGAAGTCGCGCGCGCCGTACTCGCCGACGACCTCGAAGCCTTCGCCGAGTACCGCGGTGCGGTCCTTGGCGACAATGAGGCGCTCGCCGTCTTTCTCCGCGACTACGTACCGGAGCGTGGGCGAAAGGTTCAAGGTCACGTTGCCCGGCAGCGTCCAGGGCGTGGTGGTCCAGGCCAGGAAGTACGTGTTCGTACCGGTCACGTCGTTGCCGATGCGCTGGTTCGGCAGCAGGCGAAACTTCGAGTAGACCGATTCGTCCACCACGTCGCGGTAGCTGTTGTCCATGGCGACCTCGAAGTTCGAAATGGGCGTCTCGCAGCGCGAGCAGTAGAGCAGCACCTTGCGGTCCTCGTACACGAGCCCGCGGTTCCAGAGCTGCTTGAGCCCCCACCAGACCGACTCCATGTAGTCGGTGTCCATGGTCTTGTAGGAACCTTCGAAGTCCACCCAGCGGCCCATGCGGCGTACGGTCTTGCCCCACTCGTCGGCAAATGCGAGTACGCTCGCGCGGCACTCGGCGTTGAAGCGATCTACGCCGAGCTGCTCAATCTGCTTCTTACCCGAAATGCCGAGCTTCTTTTCGACGATGTTCTCTATGGGCAGCCCGTGGCAGTCCCAGCCCCAGCGCCGGTGCACGTAGCGTCCGCGCATGGTCTGGTAGCGGCCGACCGCGTCCTTGATGGTCGAGCCGAGGATGTGTCCGTAGTGCGGGAGGCCCGTGGCGAACGGCGGGCCGTCGTAAAAGACGAAGGGCGTCCCCTTGTTCGTCTGCTCGAGCGAGCGCTCGAATACGCGCGCCGAATCCCAGTGCTCGAGGACCTTGAGCTCGAGCTCGTTGAAGTTCGGTCCGGAAAAAGCTTGCGTCTGCTGATCTTTCATTTCGTTCATGCGCTTAGGAGGGAATGTAGCCGAACTGCCTGAACCAAACGGCGCTCGGCCGGGTGAGCGGAAGCTCCCTGAGCCGGTCTTTTTCAACCCACTCGAGGTGCACGAGATCGTCGTCCGGTTTCAGGCTGCCGCCGGCGAGGTCGCACTCGTAGACGAGAAAAACGTACCGGGTCAATTCGCCCCGCTTGTTCGGCTCTTCGTCGGTGTTCCAGTAGGACTTACGAAGATTTTTTACCTCGAGGCTCGTTTCTTCGCGAATCTCGCGGAGCATGGCATCATCGCAGGATTCGTTCCCGAGCTCAACGCCCCCGCCGGGAATGTGCCAGGTGTCCGGGTAGGGTCCGACGCCCGGCTTCTTTCTCCCGAGGAGAACCTTGGTGCCGTCCCATATTATTGCGCAGGTTATGATTCTAAAATTCATAGCGCTACATTTCCTCCGGCACGCCGATGCCGAGGAGGCCGAGGCCGTTCTTTAAAACCTGCGCGGTACCGGCGCAGAGGCGGAGGCGGAAATGTTTAGTCGCCGCGTCTTCGGCCTGCAGTACGGGCACGGCCTGGTAGAAGCTGTTAAACTCCTGCGCGAGCTCGAACAGGTAGGTGCAAAGAATATTCGGGGCGAGCTCGCGGCTCGCGCGCTGTACGGTTTCGGGGTACGTTACGAGCTTGGCCAGCAGCGAACGTTCGGACGCGGCGAAATCAACCCGTTCCAACTCCGACAGCGGCTGCTCGGGCACCGTACCGCCACCTTTGCGGATAATGCTGCGAATGCGCGCGTGCGCGTACTGCAGGTAGGGCCCGGTGGCGCCCTCGAACGAAAGCGCCTGCTCCCAGCGGAACACGAGGTCAGACTGGACGTTCCGCGCCAGGTTCGGGTAGCGGATGGCGGCGTTCGCCACCTGCTTGGCCACAGTTTCCTTATCCTTCAACTCGGGATTTTTTTCTTCAATGACCCGACGGGCCTCGGTTTGGACTTTCTCTACGACATCTACCAAACCGACCACCGTCCCCTTGCGGGTGCTCATGGCGCCCTCGGGCAGGCTTGTGTAGCCGTAGGCCACGTGGATGAATTCGTCCTCACGCTCAACGTGGCCGAGGAGCTCGAGGATCTTTTTCGTCTGGGCCAGGGTGTGGCTCTGGCGCACGTCTACCACGTAAAGCTGTCGTGCGAAGCCCTGCCCCTTCCTATATATAAAGGTGGCGAGGTCCCGGAGCAGGTACGTGGTGCCGCCGTCAGATTTCTGAACAATGGCGACGCCAAGACCCTGGTCTTCGAGGTCAACAATCTGCGCGCCCTGGGATTCTTTCAGAAGCCCTTTGCTTTTGAGCGCCGCGACGACCGCGGGCATCTTGTCTTCGAAGAAGCTCTCCGGCCAGTCGTGGTCGTGCTTGCGCACGCCGAGGTCTTGGTAGACGACGTCGTACTCCTGCCACGACCAGGTGCGGAACTGTTCCCAGAGCTTGCGGTTCTCCGCGTCGCCGCGCTCGAGCTTCACGAATTCGGCTTTGCCTTCGTCGCGCAGCGCGGGGTTTTCCTCGATCTCCGCGTTCATGCGGACGTAGAGCTTGTTCAGCTCAACGATCGGGTCTTTCTCGACGACCGCCATGTCGCCCCACTTCTTGAAGGCGGCGATGAGGATGCCGAACTGCGTGCCCCAGTCCCCGAGGTGGGTATCGGATTCGGCCCCGTAGCCCTGCGAGGCCACGAGGCGAAAAATGGCGTCGCCGATGACCGCCGTGCCGAGGTGGCCGAGGTGGAGGGGTTTGGCCACGTTCGGCTGGAAGTACTCAACGAGAATCTTCTGGCCGCTACCGGATGCCGATGTTCCAAAATCACCGCCACGATGTATGGCATCAGCCAAATTCATGAGTAGGGCTTCGCGCGACAGCCGAACGTTTATGAAGCCGGCTTTTTCGTTGATTGACTCAAAGTGCTTGCCGCCGTCTAAAATGGTCAGCTCGCGGATGATCCCAGCGGCTACGTCGCCCGGCTTCTGCTTCAGCTCCCGGGCCACCTTGAGCGCCACGTTCGTAGAGTAGTCCCCGAACGCCGGGTCTGGGGCCGTAACTTCAACCTGCGGGATAGCCGAAAGCTGCCCGCGGCTGTGCATGCCGCCGAGGACTTCGGAAAGGAGTTTTAGCAGGTGCTGTTTCATAGACAAAAGTGCTTGCATTGTACGGAAAATCCGGCTTTTTTTCAACAAAAACGAAACCGACTGGCCCAAGGGGTCAGCCGGTGGTTGTTCGGTTGCTTGATGTTGCAGCGGCCTACGAAACGGGCAGCTGCCGTTTCGGGTGGCCGGGCGGGTACAGATCGAGCGTCCAGTTATAGACCGGAATTTCCATCCGGACCGCGCCAGCGTCATCCAGTTCATAGAGCTTCGATTCACGGTAGGCGCTTTGGTACAGTTCGCCGCCGCAGTAGCTCTCACCAATTACCCTCTCCCACGTCTCCCCGTCTTGCGCTCTGCGGTGGAGACGAATGATAACAACCGTCGGTTCATGGTGCTCGTGGGCGTCCCTGGCATCAACGATGATGCCGTGATCTTTCACCGAGGTGCCCTGCACGGAACGTACGGCCTCGTACCAGATAAAGGCGGTAATATTCCGCCGCTCAATCTCTTTCAGCATGTTGTGTCCTCCCTATCAATCAAAGGATAGTACTAGAATTTGCCGTGAAAGTCAATGCTCTCAAGCCACCGCAGGTTAGTGAATTCTGGTATTCTAGAGGCGTGAAAATACTGGCCAAAAACCAGCGGGCGAGCTTTGACTACGATGTAAGAGACACGTTCGTGGCCGGTTTGTCGCTCACGGGCGCGGAGACCAAGAGCGTGAAGAGCGGCAACGTCTCGCTCGCCGGCAGCTACGTCACCGTTTCCATTCGCGGCGCCTCGCTGCTGAACTGCCACATTGGGCCCTACCAGTACGCGCCGAGCGAGAAGTACGACCCGACCCGCTCGCGAATGCTCCTCATGAAAAAAGAAGAGCTGAGCCGGCTCGTAGGAAAGGAAAAGGGGCTCGTGCTCATTCCGCTCGAAATCTTCGCCTCGCCGCGCGGTTGGCTGAAAATAAAAATCGGCCTGGCCCGCGCCCGCAAAAAGGGAGACAAGCGGAGCGTCATTCGCGCCCGCGAGACCGACCGCGAAATTCGCCGCGCCGAAGCATGAAGGAAAATCTTGAAGCAATACGGCAACGCTTCACGCTAAAACCCGAAGCCTTCTATCTGGCCGTCATCGTCATTTTGGTTCTCCTGCTCGCCTACCGCTACGCCGAGGGTCCGGGCCAGCTGCCGCGCGTCTACTACAACCAGGAGCACGACCTCTCGACCGAGGTCGTGGACGCGGTGAATGCCGCCGACCGCTACGCCTACTTTGCGGTCTACACGTTTACCCGGGGCGACATCCGCGACGCGCTCCTGGCCGCCAAGCGCCGCGGCGTGGACGTGCGGGGCGTGACCGAGGGCGACCAGTACCGCGACATTGCCGCGCAGCGGAGCATTGTCAAAGATCTGCAGAAAGCCGGGATTCCGGTTGCGGTAGACACGAACGGCGGCCTCATGCACCTGAAGGTCCTCGTCACCGACCGCGGCTACCTCTCCGGCTCGTACAACTGGACCGCGAGCGCCACGAACCAGAACGACGAGGTCCTCGAAATCGGCACCGACGAGGCCGTCCGCGACGCCTACAAGGCTATTTTGGAAGAGCTGTTCGCCCGCTACCCGAGCGCGGACGACGATTGACCGGAGGCGCCCCGGGCGCTAGGCTGAACCTACCGAGAGTTCATTAAACGAACCGAACAGGACCATGGAAGAAAATACAGTGCCGCCGCAGCAACCCCAGGCGCCCCACGTGCCGCCGGCCGCTCCGGCCCCCGGGCCCGGCAGCCAGCAGCACGAAGCTCCGAAACCCCCGAAGGACCCGGTACCGCCGGTGACCGGACCCGCGGCTCCGGTCGAAAAGTTCTTCTACGACTACTTCTACTACCACGCGCCGTTCCACCTCCCGAAGGGGCTCAAGGACTTCCTCGTTAAAATCTTCCCCTACCTGGCGGCTCTCGGCGTCATCTTCTCCATCCGCCAGCTCCTCTACGCGCTCGGCATCATGCAGCAGCCGGCCGTGGATGAAGCGGTCCAGCGCTTCTACGGCCTCTCGTTCGGCCTCAGCCCGCTCGAGCGGGTGCAGACCATTGGCTCGTTCATCCTCAACGCGGTGGCGCTCCCCGGCCTATTCAAGATGCAGCGCATGGGCTGGGTCTACGTCTTCTACTCGTTCCTGTTCTCCCTCATCATGGCGCTGCTCATGGTGAACATTGTCGCCTTTATTGTCGGCGGCGTGGTCGGCGGCTACCTCGTTATGCAGTTCCGGGAGTACTACAAATAAAAAAATCGGAAAGGATGCCTCCCCTGCCTGCCGGCAGGCAGGGTTCCCCCGCCAATACCACCCCTTCCTGAATTTGAAACCCAGCGCCCTGAGTGAATCTGGGCGCTGGGTTCTTTTTATACCCAGGTAGCAACCGAGTGAAACATCTCGCCGCATGCGTGGTACAATAGGGCGGTGGACAGCCTGACGAAATCCGACGTTTTTTTCTTCATTACGGGCGCGGCGGTGTTGCTCGTAACGTTCCTCGTAGTCGTGACAATCCTCTACGTCCTCACCGTGGTCCGCGAGGTCCGGGCATTCCTGCGCTGGGTCCACGGCGAGGCCCAGCTCCTCTCCGGCGACGTGGCCGAGCTCCGCGAGAAGCTCAGCAAGCGCGGCGCGGTCCTGGCGACCATTACCGCGTTCATCGCCGGGCTCCTGGGCTTACGAAACGTGAAACGAAAGTAACGCCGGAAACGGCGACAAAGGAACCGCAAACCATGGCACAAAGCAAACAGGGCTCGAAGGTGGGCTTGGGCATTGGGCTCGCGGCGCTCGCCGCGGCAGCGGCCGGCGCCTACTACTTCTACGGCAAAGACGGCGCCAAGCACCGGAAGAGCCTGAAGGGCTGGGCGGTAAAGGCGCAGGGCGAGGTCATGGAGAAAATTGAGCAGCTCAAAGACGTGACCGAGCCGGCTTACAAAAAAGCCGTGGCTGAAGTCATGGACCAGTACCGGAAGGTGAAGTCAATAGACCCGGGCGAGCTCAAGGGCCTCGCCCGCGAACTCTCGGGTCACTGGAAGAACATTGCCAAGCACCTCAAAAAACCTGCCCCGAAAAAGAAAGTGCGCCGCTAGAGACCGGCTCTCTAAAAGACCTAAATCCTCCACGGATTTAGGTCTTTTTTCTTTTTAAATAAACGGGTTTTCTATAATTATCCCCACAGTACCTTGCATAACAAGGTACTTGGTGTATACTGTTACCAGATTGAAAACAACCCCACGCCCATGCACGTAGTAACCGACGAGCTCGAACCGACCCGCTCCCAAATGCGCAAAGGCGTCCTGGAGCTCTGCATTCTCCTCTCCGTTTCGGGCGAGCCCTCCTACTCCTCCGACATTCTCGCGGAACTCAAGCGGCACGGGCTGCTCCTGGTCGAGGGCACGCTCTACCCGCTCCTGTCCCGCCTCAAGGGCGAAGAGCTCCTGACCTACGAGTGGCGCGAGTCAGACGCCGGGCCGCCGCGGAAGTACTACCGGCTCACCGAACGCGGGCAGCGGTCGCTCGGTCAGCTCCTCGAAACCTGGGGCGAACTCTCGAAGTCAATTTCTTCTCTCATTAGAAAGCACAACAAGGACTGATATGCACTCTTATTCTCGCGGTGCCAGTAAGTCTCTAACGCTCCAGCGGAACTGGCTTCGCCAGGCCGCTGGAAACCATAGGGAAAAGGAGAGTTCACGGGAGACAGGCGGGTTCCCATTGACGGTACGACCGTCAATGGGTGCACAAAAACCGCAGGTTTGTCCTTCTGTGATTAGCTAATATGCAAAAGACGATAACCGTATCTATAGGCGGCCTGAACTTCCAGCTCGAGGAAGACGCCTACCGCCACCTCGAGGACTACCTCGGGGGCCTGCGGCGCCACTTCGGCCAGCAGGCTGACGCTGCCGACATTCTTGCCGACTTCGAGTCGCGCATTGCCGAGCAGCTCGCGCCACGGAGCTCCGAGGCGCCCGTCACGCTCGCCGAAGTCAGCGCCATTACCGCCCGGCTCGGCAAACCCGAAGATTTCGACGCGGCTGCGCCCCGCGAGATTCCGAAGGCGCCCAAAAAACTCTACCGGAACGCCGACGATGCCCTCGTTGGCGGCGTCTGCTCCGGCCTCGCCGCCTACTTCGGCTGGGACCCGGTCTGGGTGAGAATCATCTTCGTGCTGTTCACGCTCTTAAACGGCATCGGCATTGGCATCTACCTCGTCCTTTGGATTGTGGTGCCGGAAGCCAAAACCACAGCCGAGAAGCTCCGGATGCAGGGCGAGCCGTTCACGGTCAAGAACGTCCAAGACACCGTACGCCAGCGCGTCGAGGAGTTGAAGCGCCGCGACCCGGCCGCGGCCAAGGCCAAAGTCGAGGCCGTGCTCCGCGCCCCGTTCGGGGTACTCAAAGAGGTGCTCGGCGGCATTGGCCGGCTGCTCCGGGCCCTGCTCCGCCCCATTGGGGCAATTATCGGCGTAGCTATTTCCATAGGCGCGTCCTTAGGCGCGGCCGGCCTCATCTTCCTGCTCGTGACGCTGCTCTTCAACGTTTCCTCGCCGTACATAGACCCCGTGGTCGCCGCGCTCCCCCGCACGGCCTGGTACTACCTCGGGCTCTGGAGCGCCTTCTTCGTCCTGTTCGTTCCGCTCGTGCTGCTGCTCGAGCTCTCGAGCGCCCTCATCTCCGGCCGCCTCCGCTTCCCGAAGGCCGCGGCCGTTGGGCTCGTCTGCCTCTGGGTCGTCTCGGCCGGGGTAGCGGCGAGCAGCGCGTTCCGCCTGGCGCCGGAAATTGAAGCCCGGGTCGCGCAAGACCCCCGCCTCCAGACCACGTACCAAGAGTTCTCGGTAAACGATTTCGATCGGCTCACGGCCGGCGGCGCGCTGCGCGTAACCGTGGCTACCGGACGTCCCGCGGGCGTTACCGTTACCGGTCCGGCCGAAGCCGTCGCGAGCCTGTACCTGAACCAAACGGCTAACGGCATTGAGATTGGCCGGGACTGGAAGCGGCGGTTTTGCCTGTTCTGCCACGGCAGCGGCGAGCTCGAGGTCCAGGTCAGCGTGCCGAGCCTGTCGTACCTGTCGGCGAGCGGCGCCACGAACGTACGTTTTGACTCCGTGCAGGATCGCGACATTGAGATCCGCCTTTCGGGTGCGAGCCGCATGGAAGCGCAAACGAGCGGCGCGAACCAAACCCTCCACCTCTCCGGCGCCTCGCGTCTGAAACTCTCCGGCCTCTCGGCTCAGCTTACGGCCTCGCTCTCCGGCGCCTCGCGGCTCGACGCGGGAAACCTGAACGCCGGCAGCGCGCAGCTCGAGCTCTCGGGCGCCAGCTACACGGACCTCGGCGAGCTCCGGCAGCTTTCGGTGAACGCCTCGGGCGCGAGCCGGGTACTATACGCCGGCTCACCCGTAGTCGAAAAACATCTCAGCGGAGCGTCCCACGTTACGGCGAAAGGCGCTGTTCCGAAACAGCCCGGCCTTCCCGAACTACCGGTTGAAACAGACTAAGCGCAATCCTTCAAAAACCGTTCCGCAGTAGTGCGGAACGGTTTTTCTAATATTGACCCAGGTAAAATAGCGTGGTACATTGCCATGATTTGCCTCATGCAATGACGCGAGGTGAACAAAAAAGGGGGTCAATAAATGACTAGCGACAGACCTGAGGTGATGAAGGCATTTAATGTGACCCTCCAGCATCTCTTACACCGTGCATTGAGACCGGGAATTGTCGTCTCAACGAGCGGCATTATCGAGCAAACCACCCTGCGGGCGGCAAAGCTGCTGGTGGCACGAGCGAAGCAGAATGAAGTTAAGCTCGAAGACATCTACCCAGTCTGCAAGCTGCTGGAAGCGGGCGGCTACTACAGCTTGCCGGTTCCGCCAGAAGAGGATGCGGGAAGCTGGAACTGTGAAGTCAATGAGCTGCTCGACGCGCTCTGGCGCTGGTGTCACTTTGAACCAGACGCTGCCGACCAAGATGCCATGAAAACGAGAGGCACCGGCCCGCTCGCCACCGGGGAGGTTCAATGAGCTTTCCCGCACCGTCAACTCGAAAGCCCGCGACTGCATGTCGCGGGCTTTAACATTGACTCGAAGCTAAAATTCTCGTAAAATACGCGGTGGTTCGGGGATGACGGATTTTGACAGATCTTTGACAGCTTTCGGTACGCACGGCGAGCTCGCCCAGGTGACTCGTAAAACCGCCAAGGCAATCTCCAAATGCCAATTCGGCTTGGAACAAGGTCGTAGCTGCTTTCGAGCAGACTGCGGTTCCTGCGTTCGCTTAATTTATTAAGTGACGCCCTACCCTGCCGCCGCCCCAGCGGCAGACCAGTAGGTTTATTCGGGGCTGCACGTTCACGCGCCGGTAGGCCGTAGGAACGTTAAGATTTGTCTACCAGCTCTGCAGTTCGTCTGTCGGTCAACTGCTGCGGAGTACTGTGACCGACTAACCGTGTGAACAACCGGGAGCTGAACGAGCTCTGGACGGGGGTTTAACTCCCCCCATCTCCACCAGACTTCGCTCCTTCGGAGCGGCAAAGTGTGAGTATGTAAGCACTCTATGAAGTTGGACTGCAGGACCGCAATAGTTCTGAAACATCCTGATAACAATCAGGTACTGCTACTAAGGAGAGCGCCTTTCAAAAAGCTACTTCCCAATTTAATTACTGGTATCGGCGGGAAAGTTGAGTTAGACAAAGGCGAGGGTGACGACCTAGAAAAGGCTCTACTCCGAGAAGTTACGGAGGAAACTAAAATTGACACCAGCACCATTACTGAAATTGAACTGCGGCTATCGACCTTGCATGTAGTAGATAGTACGCAGTTCATAATTTTTTGGTTTACCGGCAAGTTCTCAAAGGTTCCAGAAAATTTATCCTGCAAAGAAGGCGTTCTGAATTTTTATTCAACAGATAATCTTCCCTTGGAGGAATTTACCCCTCACGCTCGAGAAGCTATTCCTTTTATTTTGTCTGCAGCAGACCACAACATGCACAGCGGCGCATTTGATACAAAAGGTTCACTCATAGTTAACTAGTGATTGGCGGGGCATTTTTTTGCCCTGACACTATCAGAATCGACAATGAAAGCAGGTACACGCAAAACAGTCATTTTTGATTTCGGCGGCGTGTTGGTCAATGACCGCTCGTCAGATAAAGTACTGAGCGACGCGATTGGGCGTCTTTCTTTGGAGGACCAGGCAAAACATAGAGAACTTCTACAACAAAGCGAATTGGGCAAAATTCCCTATTCTGATCTGCTGGAAGCAGACAAGCTCCTGTTTCCGGACAAAAATACAAATGAAATTAAAGAATTTTTTTTCAATACTGAAGTATATAAACCCTTCCGAATCGCGGAAAGGCTTTTGCGTAACCACCGGGTAATCATTTTTTCTAATAACCACGTCGGAGCTCCGGAGGAAGTCGCAAAATTCCTCAATATAAACATTTCACAATTTCCTTTTATAAATTCTGCCTTGGTGGGCATGAGGAAGCCACAAAAGGAATTTTATGATTATCTCTTGGAGAAATATAAACTTGTAGCTAAGAATTGTGTCTTTATAGATAACATGTTCCACAATTTAATCCCTGCGCAACAGCTGGGCATGAAAACTTTCCACTATCAACAAAATGATGAAGATCTTGTTAAATTTTTAAACGCGGAAGGAATCTACTGAGATTAAATTTGGCCGGCTAAGGTACATGGCCTCAACCCAGTTGAAGTATGGTTAATAAATGAACCAACAAAACCGAACGGCATTAGTTTTTTTATAAAACAGCCCCCGGATTTCCGGGGGCTGTTTGTTTAGGTACTTGCTACTTGAACCGGAAACTGTTGAGCAGCTGCCGCACGGTTTCCAACATCGCGAGGGTCTGCGTCCGGTCCTGTTCGCTCTTGGGGAAAATGAACTGGAAGTAGTAGGTTTGGCCGCCTGGGGCGGTGACCGAGGCTTTCACCGCACGGTCAAGGTCCGCACCGCTGTCGATCATCTCCATGGTCCCCGGCTGCCGGTCGAGCGTAACGTTAATTTTACTCACCGGCAGGACGAACTTTTCCTCGGTCGCAATTTCCCCACTCGAAATTTTTCCCTGCAGGCTGTCACCGGAAAAGCTCACGTTGACCGCTTTGCCCGAGCTCTTGTCGGAGACCTTGAGGTACGGCGGGTAGGCAATAGAGTAGCCGCTGCCCTTCAGCTCTTTCCAGCTACCGATGTCTACCTCGGGCAGGGCATCCCGGGAAATCATTGAAGGTTCGATCTGGCTGTTTGCCGAGCTTTCTCCGTCGGTGGTTGCCCCGCCGCTGACCGGTTTTTTGGCGCAACCGGCTGCCACGAGCAACGCCGCCAGTAACGGGAGCAGGACTATTTTGGCTTTCATGTGGGGGCTGCTTTTTTAATGTTGTCGGTACGGGGGCTTACCTCGGACAGTTGCCGAGCACCCCGTACGTGCAGGCGCTTTCCGTGCTGACCTGCCACATGGCGTCAACCTGCCGCTGCGTCGGCTTGCCGTAGTCGCAAACCGCCACGACCCGCACCCAGTAGGTGGTGTTCGGCGTGGTTCCCCGGACGGTTATGGAGTTCACGCTGTTCGGTATCCCGTTCGGGTGGTCGGTGCCGGGATCGCCGGTCTTGTAGATGCACCTGCCGGAGGTCAGGTCGCTCGGCGTGCAGCCCTGGCCCACCGCGCCCCGGTCGGTTCCGGCCCTGAAGACGAGGCGGTCGTAGGTACCGCCCGCGCCGTGCCAGTCAGCCGAGAAGCTCGTGCCGTCAATGGACGAGAGTCCGCTCAGGTCGTTGAACATGTCGGGGTTGATGTTGCAGGTCGAGGTCAGCCCCTCGGGGGTGCCGCCGGTGGCGGTAATGGTCGGGCTCGCCGCGGTGCCGCCCACGGCGCACGTCGCGATCTCGGATTCCCGCACCGGGGCCCCGGTGTACGAGGGGCCGAGGCAGGCCGCCGTCAGCTTCACGTAGTTGGTCTGGTTCAACGGCGTCGATACGCGGTCCTGGGTCTCGCGGTTCACGGGCTGGCCGAAGTTCAGCAGTCCCAAATTTTTGCTGTAGCTGCAGCTATTGTTGCCCTCGCACAGCAGCGAACTGCCCTCGACGTCAGCCCGAGCAGGGCTGACCTTCGCGTACAGGTAGTAGCCGGTGCCGGGGTCGGGCACGTGCTGCGTCGCGGTGCCGAGCTGGTTGACCGCGCCGGTCTGGCTGTTGAGGTTCGACAAATCCCACTTCAGGCGGTAGGAGCCGGTGGTGTAGGCTCCGCTGCCGGTAATCCTCGGGTCAATGCAGGTAACCCGGTCGAAGTTGGTGGGCAGCCGGCAGGTGCCCGGCAGCACGTCGTCGCCGCCGCCCGGCACGCCCGTACCGCCGATCTCAACCCCCATCTTGAGCGTCTGCTTGGTGAAGGCGCACGGCTGGGTGTCCGTCCGGTTGCAGCCGAGGTAGGCGGAGTACTTGATAATGAACGCGCTGCCCTTCATGCACTCGGGGATGGTAAAGCTGACCGTTCCCTCCGGTCCGTTCATAACCCCAGAGTAGTCAACCGCCTGCCGCCCGAAACCGCCCGGCACGAGCACCGAGGTGCAGTTTTTGTTGACCTCGTCGGTGACCGCCTGGTTCGACTTGGTCGGGTAGAGCTCTATGGTGCTGCCCCAGTCGTTCCCCCACACCACGTTCGGCTCAGGCGTGTAGCCGTCCCTCGGCCGCGGCTTGGACGAGTAGTTTATGGTAACCCGGTCTCCCGCGTTGGCGAAGAAGCTGCCGGTGCGCTCGTAGGCGCTCTCCTCGGGGTTCCACCCTTGGGCGTAGGCCATGAACCCGGTCGGATGGTTGAAGCAGTCGGTGTCGCGCCCGTTCACGATGCAGTCGAAGCGGAGCTTGTAGTCTCCCATGGTCCAGGCGCCGGTTTCCCTGACGTACTGGCTGTAGTTGCCTTCCGTTGCAGCGCCCGGCGCAATGTTGATCTGCGCGGCCGCCCAGAAGAATTCGCCGTTGTCACCCTCGCGCTTGCGGTCGTTCGTCGCCGCGTAGATCACGTAGTTGCCGGAAGCAATGTCGCTGCCGGGTATGCTCCCCACGCGCCACTGGTACTCGGAGCAGCTCCAGGAGACGATGGGGTCGCTGCCGCCGCTCAACGCGTTGTTGCAGGGCTGGTTCTGCAGGCTCTCGCTGAACGCCACCTTCTTCACGAAGTCCGGGTGAAGCCCGACGTCGCCGGGGCATCTGTCGTAGTTCCGCGGATCGTTGCGGTTGCAGCCGCTGCCGGCGGGGGCAATGTAGAGGGTTGGGTTGCCGTTGGCCGCAACCTGGCCGTTGTCGTTGAGTACCTGGATGCGTACCGTATCGCCCGCGCGGATCTGTCCACCCTCCGAACCGGAAATTTTTTCGATTCTCATTTCGCTCCGGGAGGTAGCCTTGATGGTGATGATGTACCTCGTGAGCCCTTCCACGATTTTGCCGCCCTGGACCACCTTCGTTTTTACGTCGTAGGTGTAGGTACCCGCGGCGCTCGGGGACCCGATGATCGCGCCGACGCCCACGGTGCCCCCCTCGCCCTTGCCGAAGTAAGCGGAGTCTTTCGTGAGCCGGAGCCCCGGGGGCAGCTCGCCTTCGAACGTGACCTGCGGTGCCGGGGAAAGCGCGCTCCAGTAGTACTGCTGGTGCTGGATGTAGTAGATGCTCATCCAGAACGGTCGGTCCACCCCGCCCTCGACGGTAATGATTTTACTCGGGTCGTTCGTATACTTGCTGAAGTCGTTCAGGCTTTCATTGAAACCAGGGTTGTCGACGTTCCACGGCATGGGCCCCACCTGCAGGTTGGCCACGGTTTCCATTTTGAGGTCAGAGGTTTTATTCAGGTACATTTCCAGGCCGTGCTGGACGAAGAGGCTGGAAACGGCTCGCGTCCAATTTTTTTGCTCCGGCGACAGTAGCGGAGACCCGGAGTACGGGTCGGGGTTGTAGGTGCCATCGTACCCGAACTGCACCTTGCCCTCCATCTGGTTGTAGAGCGCCGAAGCCCGGCTGTCTAAAACCACCACCCTGAAGGAGCCGGCCCCAATGTACGGTTTGCCGGTGACCTTCCCCGGGTAGGAGATATTTTTAGGGTACGGAATGAAAAACTGGGCCTTGCCGTCTTTGTAGGGAACGTTCTGGGCGACGAGCACGTACCCCTTGCCGCCGAAACCGAAAATCTTACCGTTCGCTTCCTCGGCCAAGCGGCGCTGCATCTGCTCCCGGCATTTCGCGTACCACATCATATCGACGGCATAGTTCGGCTTGTACAGCTCGGCGCAGGTTAAGTCCCCGTTCACCACGTACACGTCTACGGTTTGCGGGACATCGCGGAGTGCGGAAGATTGGGTCGCGGGACGTTTGTCCAAAACTTCCCAGCGGGCGTTGTAGGACAAGTTGGGGAAGAGGCCCTGCAAACCTACACCATCGGGGCGATCCGAGGTGGCTCCATCCGATCTTCCGGTGACCATGTCTCGGAGATAGGTTATATCAAAGTCACCCGGAAACTGCTTAACGCCGGTCATGTTGTAGTGCACCCCGTCAGCAAAGTAGGGTAAATTGATCGCCGCCTCCGGATCGTCGGGGCTCGTTACGGCCGCATTGTTGGCGAACGGTTCGAAGTGGATAATCTTGTAAATTTTTCGGTACGCGAGGTCTTGCGGGTAATTGTTGAAGATGTTGACGAACAGTGACGACGGGAGCCGTACGCCGTTTCCGAAAGTCACCCAGGTCCAGTCCAGGTTGCCGGCGGCGGAGACCGTATCGGGTTTACCGCCGAGGCACGACTCCCATATTTCAGGGGTTATGTACTTTTTGAACGTCCCGTCGCTGTTCTTGGTGACGGTGCTGGTCGGAATCTGGCAGGATGTTTTGCTGCCGCCTTTGCCAATGGCGAGGTTCGGGTCGCCGGGCAGCGGCGCGGCGCTCGACGTCGGCAGGGTGGTGGTCTGGCTCGGGGTTTGCGTGCCGGTGCCAGCTTGGGTCACGTCCTTGGTCCCCCCGCGGTCGGCGGGGATGTCCGCCGTGGCAACGGTGTTGCCATTCTGGTCTAGGGTGTTGAAATACTTCCGAAGTAGCAGGGTACCCTCGGCGTTCGGCTGACTGTAGAACTCCACGCGGTAGCGGGTTGCCGGGGCCAAATCCGCGGTGAGCTCGCCGGCTTTCGCGGCGACCGCGACGCTCCTCACGAGGTTGCTGCGGTTGGTTTTCGGACTAACGTACACGCTGCCCTGGCGATCTAAGGTGCGGACCCAGCTGGCCTTGTAGGTCCAGGTGCCGTTCTGTATTTCGAGCGCGGTGACGTCGAACTTGAGCGCCTGGTTACCGGCAGAGGTCAACGGCAGCGGGGCGTAGGCTACGGCGGCTAAAACCCTACCTTCGTCCGAACCGTTGTCCGCATCTACGTCGGTGCTTTCGTCCGGGGCTTCCAGACCGATTTCCGCCCGGGTAATTTCGGCCTTGGCCGGGCTCACGCTCGCCAAACCGAACAGCACGGCAAACAGCAAAACGACCCAAGCGGCCACTAGGGTTTTCCGTCCCTGCACAGCGGGAATGGTGAGCATTTTTTTGCTTCCCGGGGTTGCAATGAAGCCTGGCAAACCCCGAAATTGATGAATTAAAAAGGTCTTTTTATTGTAACACGGAGACCAACTTCACCCATGAAATTGTGGAAAACCCATCCCGAAACCCTTCGTGGCTTACGCCCGGGCGCGGGATTTTGCGGCTACCGCTCCTCGAGAATCTCTACTTCGCTCTCCGAAGCGGAGGAGTTCGAACGCTGCTGTACCAACACGAGAGCCACTACCACGACAACCAACAGACCAATTACCACGTAAATTTTTTTGCTGATCATATTTAGCCGTTACTGGTTAATACGTGAACCCGTACGCGCACCTTGCTGCTGCTAGTACTGCACCTCCTTGTCGTCGTCGCCTACATCGCTGCCGGACGGCTTGTAAATTATACCCCCGCTGCTCTGGTCTGTTTGTTTCGTCGCTGCGGCTGGCGAGTTCGCCGTTTGCCCCCCGCCGGTAGGGTTCGCTGGATTTACGGCGTCGCCCGTCGCCGCCGGCGGAACAAACGCCGCTGGGCTGCTCTGCTGCCCCTGGGCGCCGCGCAAATTTAAACCGAGCGGGCTGGCGTTTAGGTTACCCTGGGCCGCAGCGTGCGGGCTGTAACTTTGGGTTTGTACGACGCTCGGGCCAGCGCTATTGGCCGCCGGCGCTCCCGGCGGCGCGTCGTAGGCCTTTACCGCAGACCCGTTCGCCGCGAGATTCGGTATGGTCAGCACGTAGCCAATGCGGAGCGTACGCACGTTCCCGGAGCGGGACAGGGATGCCGGATTTTTGTCTAAAATATTGCGCCACAGCCTGCCGTCTCCGTAGTGTTTCCTGCTAATGCCCCAGAGCGTATCGCCTTTCTTTACCGTGTAGGTTTTTTCCGCCTCGGCGGTCCGACTGCCGGCCGACGCGCCCTGGTACTGGGCGCCGCCACCTGCGGGGGTCTGGAAGCCGGGCGACGTTCCGAGCGCAAACGTCTGTACGGTATTTTTGTTTTGGGATTGGGCGAGCACCTGCGGCGAGTGGTAGGCCTCGGCCGGTGAAAGGTTCGCGGCCCGTGCCGGGCCATTTCCCGCCTGGCTGCCAGCCGGGGGAATTGCGGAGCCCGGCTCCTCGCTGAGGACCTCCACCTCTTCGTCACCCGAAAGCATTCCTTCTGCTCTGGCCTCCGGTACGCCGAACAGTTTCTGCAGCTCTTCTTTCAGCTGGCCTGTTTTCTGTCCGGTTTCGCCTTCCGCGGCGCGGATGAACTGCGTCTCGGTTGGTTTCGCTGAAATTGCCCCCATGCCGCCGAGCAGCGTGGTACCGACCCCGAGCCCGCCTAAAATCTTCTCCTTGGTGCTCACGCGCCGGTGCGCCCTTTTTACGCGCTTGATGGTGACGGATTTCGGCAATTTTTTCCTACTTGGTTTTAGGCTGCTGCGCCGCTGCGCTGCGTCCGATGCCGCCTTTTTCCTAAGCATGGCATTTTATTTCAACCGGAATTCAGCAGTTGTATGAAGCAAATTATAACACAAAAATATCTCGAAACAAAATTTTGAGCCAGGTTATTGAAAAGTACGGTGTAACATTTTCATCGTCCGGCGCATTATACTTGCGTACCGGTACCGTATAACGAACCCATGCACCAACAGTACGAACAGGCGCTCGCCGAGAGGGCCAGGCGGGGCGAGCGGGAGGCGCTCGGGCAGCTCTGGGACGAATTTACCCCGAAGCTTTTCGGCTACCTCGTAAACCAGACCCGGAACCGCACGCTCGCCGAAGACCTGCTGCAGTCTACCTGGATGAAGGTTTTGGAGGCACTCCCCCGCTTCGAGCCGCGGGGTGCCGGCTTCGGCGCCTGGCTGTTCGCCATAGCCCGCAACGAGTGCCGGCAGCACTGGAGAAAACCGGAAACCGAGGAGTTAACCAACGACGAAGCGGAAAAATCAGCTGCCGATGCGACCTTAGACAGCGCGATCTTAGTAGAGCAAATACTCGACCTGCTCTCCGAAGACGACCGCGAGCTGCTCCGCCTGCGCTACATTGCCGACCTTTCGGTTGGCGACGTAGCCAAAGTGCTCAACATTAACGGCGTGGCGGCCCGGGTGCGCATTTTCCGCGCCATCGCCCGGGCCCGCGCCGCGCTCGCCTCACAAAACGTATGAACAAATTTTCCCTCCCCGTAAAAAACGCGCTCGCCGCCTGGGGCGCCTCGCGCCGCGAGCTGCCGCAGAACAGCACGGCCCTGAAGAGCGCGGTGCTGTCCAAGCTTTCTCACGGATCTGCCGATCCGGAGCCGCCGCGGCATGTGCCGTGGTTCTCGCTCGCGCTCGCCGGCATGGCCGCGGTGAGCCTAATCGTAATCGCCGCCCCGAACGCGGAGCGCAGCTTCCAGACCACGACACCGGCAGCAACTGAAAGTAAGGGTTCCGGCGCGCCGCTGGGCGAATTGGCCACCGGGGGGTACGGTGCAGCGGCGAACGCCGACAAAGCCCGGCGGGCTTCAGAACCAGCCCCGGACGACTTCGCCGACCCGGAGGTTCCGGCCAGCGACGGCCGCCAGTTCTTAAAAACGGACTACAGCGCCTCCGCGGAAACCCGCAACGTGCCGAAAATGGTTAGGCTGCTCCAGTCGACCGTGAAAGGCTACGACGGGCGGGTCGACGGCCTCCGGAGCGGCAAAGAGAGCGGCTACATAGAATTCGTCGTGCCGGCGAGCCGGTTCGAGTCATTCCGGGCAGAGCTGACGTCGCTCGTCGGTGAAAAATTCTTCACCGAGTACGTCACCACGGAAAACCTCCTGCCCGAGAAGCGGGCCATAGAAGACCGGCGCGTCCGGGCCGAAACAGCGCTCGAGCAGCTGAAGGCCGACCGCGAAAAACTCGTGGCGAGCCACCGCCAGACCGCAGGGCAAATCCAGTCGCAGATAAATACTGTCAATAAAGAACTCGCCGACGTTGAAACTCAGCTCGCGCTCACGGTGAACCCTGACCAGCGAGCCCTGCTCGAAGCGCGGCGGCAGGAACTGCAGCGCAGCCGCGCGAACCTGCAAGCCCGCCTCGGCGACGAAAACTGGCGCTACACCGCCAGCCTCGGCCAGACCGACGCGCGGGTAAAAGCAGCAGAAGACAGCATCGACAACACCGAGAAGCAGGACGTGGCGCTCCAGGACACCGTGGCCACGGTCCGGGGAACCGTCTCCGTCTCGTGGATCAGCCTCTGGGAAGCGGGTACCCGCTACGTGCCGGGCTACTGGCTCCCGATTGGCCTGCTCGTTGCCGCGGCGTTCGCCTACCTCCACAGCCGCCGCCGGAACGCCCCCAGCGGCATCTAACCAAAGAACAACCAGAAGCCCTGACCGAATGGTCAGGGCTTCTGGTTAGGTTTATTAAATGTTTTATGCTTTAATAAAGTTGCAATTTGTTAACGGCAAGCAACAGGAAACAAAAGTAAATCATTATGTTTTCACCGAACATTTGGTCCAAAGGAGCCAAGGGTGTCAGGCATTTGCTGTCCACCGCCTCAGTCTTCGCCCTCGTCTTCAGCGGCCTTTCGGTAAATACCGCGAGCGCCCAAGTCGCCGACGGCGGTTTTGCCCCGTACGTGCTGACCTCGAGCACGAACACGAGCCTGTACGTAGACATACAGGCTTTAAGCTTTTCGGGCGGCAAGTGGAGCTACAAGCTTTCCTGGCGCCGCACGCTCGACCGGCCTGGCAGCATCTACGTATCGCCGAAGCTCGACAAGAGCGCCGCGGTTCCGGCCAGCTGCCAGAACCTCGTTGGCACGGCCAGCACCATTCAAAACAGCAACGTCACCCGCGTCGGCAGCTGCGTGGTGACCTTGAACCCCGGTACCCGCTACCGCCTGGAGTTCTACAAGCAGCCGAGCGCCGGCGGGCAGCTCTTCCTCCGGAAGTTCTTCAACACCCTCGATCCGAGCGGCAACCCCGTACCCATGAACCGGGCAATCGGCGGCACCGCGGCTGATGGCGGTTTAATCACCTCTATCAACCCAACCACCGGCGCGGTAACGACCGTAAACCCGGCCACCGGGCAGAGCGGCAGCGGCACCCCGATTGCCACCGCTACCACTTCACCTACCGCTACGGTCGGCTACCGAACCACCCCGTCTGGCTGTAAAATCGCCGACATCAACGACCCGAGCTGGCACTTCCCCGACCTTCACCGCGTGGACCTCAGTTGGGACCTCTCCCCGTGCGGCGCCTTCATGAGCGTGTACTTCGCAAATCCGCCAGAGGGCCTCGCGAGGCCGGTTGAACCCCAGGTCGGCTACGAGAACCCCCATTCGCAGGGGTGGTTTGCCGGTAACGACCCAGGGGCGAACCAGTACGGCTCGACCATGTCCTACAGCCAGCTTACGGCCACGTCATCCCCCTACCGGAATGGCGACTACAAAGAGGTCCACGTTTACCTGACCACCGGCCGCAAGACCGTCTCTTCCTTCTACTCCGTTCAGGCCGACTGCACTGACCCCGACCTCAAGAAAGACTTCAAGCTGAACCTCCCCGCGGGCGTCACCTACAGCGGCGGCTGCCAACAGAACGTCGGCAGCGGACGCAACAACATTTTCGGCATTCTGGGCGGCTCCCCGACCCAGAGCGGCGACTTCGTGAGCGAACTCCGCACAACGTACAAGGGGCAGAACGCGCTGACGAAGGTCTTCATGCACGTCATCGACCACGGCAGCATGCAGGTTAGCCTGAAAACCACCGACGGCAGCAACACGGTAACGAATACGGCCAGCCTCGGGAGCCGCGTTGCCATAAACGTAAACCAGGCGAGCAACATTACCACCTGGAACGACATCGACTTCTGGGCTGTGCCCGGGAGTCAGAGTACGAGCGCAAACCCGGAAAATTTCTCGAACCGCATCCAGCTCGGGCGCTTCACCATCGACGAAGGCCATCAGCCCTGCAACAACTCGACCCAGGGCGGCGGCGACGCCTACGCCTACGGCTGCGCGCGCTACGTCTGGCTCGTCGGCGACAGCTTGGGGACCAACCTCGCCCCCGGCACCTACACCATCTACGCGGCGACCCACTTGCCGGCTATAGATAAAACCGGCCAGTACATTGCGAGGCTCTACGGCAACTGCCAGCTCGGCTACCGGGACGCCCTGCGCGGCAACGGCTGCAACGGCTTCGCCTGGGGTGGGGCGCCGCTGACGATTACCGCCGCCGAGGACGGGGCGACCTTGCCGACGAACGGCTCGGGTCCGAGCCAGGTGGCGAGCTACAGCATGCTCAGGCTCACCGCCGATACGGTCATCAACGGGCAGACGAGCCACAGCAGCATTGGCCAGGGCGGCGAAGACAACGGCAGGGTTCCCGGCTGCACCGGCGGCACCGATGCCGGCGGCGTGGTGTGCCCGGGTCCGAACGTTAACACCGCCGTCAAACCCGGACAGAGCATGGACTTCTCCTGGAAGATAGAAACCCAGAACAACTGCCCGAACGTCTACATTCACGCCGGCGACCCCATACCGAACACCGACTGCCAGGTCGCCGACATCGTGAGCGGCACGGTCATACGGCCCGCCAGAATGGTCCCGTACGGCGGGGCCATCCAGTCGAGCATTTACGTCACCGGCCCGACGATCACAAACCTCGACCCGCTCTCCCAGCAAAACATCCAGCTCCGCCGCTGCACGAGCGGCATCGTCCCCGGCGGGTTCGACACGAACCCCTCGCAGGGCTACATCAACGGTCCGACCGGCACCGCGCGCATTACCATTCCGGCAGACTGCGCGGGCGTGCTCAACGGTGTGACCATCGTGCAAGAGGTCAACGTCTACATGAGCCTGAACGGCGGCGGCAGCACCTACAGCACGTACATGATGGGCGGCATGCAGTTCGGCAACCTGTCGCTCAACGGCATCAACGACGCCGACCTTTCTCCGAACCACGCGGTGGCGCAGATTACGAACCTCACCTGCCAGAGCAACAACGACAGCAGCTCGTACAACCTGACCTGGGATCCGTTCTCCGGCAACTTCCCCGACCACCTCGACATTTACTACGGCACCGACCAGGCCCAGGTTCAGAGCAGCTGCCCGAGCGGCACGAACACGGCCGCCTGCCAGAAGCGGCAGGTCGGAGGCTTCGGCCAGGGGCCGCAGATGAACGCGCCGTTCCGCATCAGCCCCATCAGCCCCGGCACCCGCTACTACAACAAGGTCGTCGCCATTGCCACCGACGCGAACACCCCGAGCCCCATTGTCGCCTGCCAGATCAACGC
Source organism: uncultured Candidatus Saccharibacteria bacterium (assembly GCA_964561365.1). GTDB lineage: Bacteria > Patescibacteriota > Doudnabacteria > UBA920 > UBA920 > CAZLPF01. The sequence continues at coordinate 44,329 of CAZLPF010000010.1, forward strand.
GAGCGGCGCCATAGACACGAGCACGGCGGTTACGTCTGACCCGTTCAACAGCCCGACCTGCGTGCTGCCGAGCCAGGACAGCTTCGAAGAGCAGGCCGGCTACCACTGCGGCGGCATGATCCCCCTCGACCAGGGCGGGCAGTTTAACCAGTTCAACGTTACCTACCTCATTCCCTCCCAGTGGAAGTTCGACCGGGCCATTATCCTCTACGGCACTGACCCAGCCGCCGTGGCGGCCGGCTGCCCGGCCGGCACGAGCTGTCGGGTGGTGAAGGACATTACGGCCGGCGCGGCCATGGACGCGTTCCGCCGCTCCTCGTCGCAGCTCATAACCGGCCTGACGCCTGACACCCAGTACACTGCGCGGATTGTCCTTTCCTGCAACGGGGTGCAGGGCTACCGCGAGGCCACGGTGGCCTGCTACACCGAACGTCGGTAGGTCCGGGAAAACTAAACTCTCCGTATGAAAAAAATCTATATTGTCGTGCTGGTGCTGGCGGTCGGGGCGGGGGTCGCGCTGTGGCTGAGCGGCAGGGCCGAGCGCCTGGCAACCGCACTGCAGAACCGCAAGTACGCGGTCACGCTCCCGGCCAACTTCCCGAAAGACTTCCCCCTCGACGAGACGGCGCGGCCGGTTTCGACAGAGCCGCCCCAGAGCGGTATTCTGGAGTACAAAACCAACCTGCAGCCGCAGCAGGCGATGCTGACGTTCGAGGCCTACGCGAAAGACCACGGGTGGCAGGTCACGCTCAAACACGACAACCCCTTCATTGCTACGCTCAATTTAAAGAATGCTGCCGGCGACGACCTCGGAATCGTCGTGAAGCTCGGCAACGACAGCAAGAGCGTGGTAAGCGCCGCCTACATAAAAAAGTAAGCGACCGCCCACCGACGGCCGCCCATACAAAAAGCCCCACGCGCGTGAGGCTTTTTGGCTACCGCTACATAGCGGCGGGCTTGTCACCGGGTTTAGCTTCGGTGGTCGGGGCGGTAGGCGTAGCGGGAGTCGGGGTAGGGTTCGGTTGGTCAGACATAGTAGTCGTTCCTTTCCCTGGGTACCCTTTATCCTCGGTACGCAGTATTT
>CAZLPF010000011.1:0-39125 GCA_964561365.1 uncultured Candidatus Saccharibacteria bacterium
CCGGGGTGCCGGCCGTGCCGGGTCCGGTGACCTCGAGCAGCTGCTCAATGACCTCGGGGCTCACCGCAACCACGAGGTCGGGGGTTTCGCCGCCGGCCTTCTCGAAAAATCCCGAAGCGGCCCGCGCCGACTGGCGGAAGTCGACGAACCAGTTGCTGTCGCGCATGAACCAGCGTTCGTTGACGTTCAGGAGCGGGCTCGGCGGGGCTATCCGCTCGCTGATCTGCCCGTCGAGGTCATAGACGCTGCTGATTTTCAAGCGCTCGAGCTGACCGTCGTTTACCGTAGCCGCCCCGTACGAGCCGATGAACCCGCCGCCGGAGCGCAGCTCGTTCGTATTCGTGAGTAGCACGAGGACCGTGCGGTGCCCGGAGAGCACCTGCGCGAAGAAGCGGCCGAGCGCGGCGAGCTGAAGGATGGTTCGGTCGGCGGCGGTGAGCGCGGCCGCGGCTTGGCTCGCTTGCTCCCGGACGTTGCCCGGCAGGTTCGGCAGCGCCCCGCCCGCGAGCGAGGAGGCGCGGGACAGCTTTTCGGAAGCCGCCGAGAGCCCGGCGGCGAGCTCGCCTAAGGGCACCGGCGTGGACAAACCTGAACCGGTGAGCTTCAGGGACCGAAGCTGTGACAGGAGCGAGAGCAGGTCTTGCCCGGCGCTCGCGCCGAGCGAGCCGGCCTCGAGCAGATCCCCGGCCGCGCGGCCGGGGGGCAAGACCGCCGCTGCGGCCCTGAGTCCCGAACCGGCGTCGGCTATTTCGGCTTCGGCGCGGGCAAAGCTCTGGAGAGCTTTCGCGAGCGCGAGCTGGGCCTCTGCCGGCGAGCCCGACGGTGCGCTGGCGGCCGCGGCGAGGGACTCGGCAGCGTCTCGTGAGGCGCCGAGCACGCGTTCTTTGACTTCGAGCCCGCGGGCGGTGAGGCGCCCGCTGAGGCCGACGAGGGGAATGGTGATGCTGACGAGGAGCAGCACGCCGAGCGCGTTCCTGAGCCGGCCGGACCCGAGCCGGACGAAGTGCCCGGGAAGGCGGGTTGCGGTCCGCCGTATGTCGCGGGCGGCGGCGAGTACCGCTCCGCGCGCGGGAAAGTAGAGAACGGCACCCGCGGCGTAGCAAATTCTGAAAAGGGTCCGGCCGAGGGCCGCAACGAAAGCAGGCCCGCGCCCGGGGACCGGGAGCGGGCGGCTCGTGTGGTGGTGGGTGTAGAGGCGCGGTTTAGGCACGGTGGTTCCTGTTTCCCGATCTGCGGGATATGCTCAAAACGATGCCGATCGCCCACATGCTGATCATGAGCGACGTGCTCCCGTAGCTGAAGAACGGGAGCGGTACGCCGGTGAGCGGAACGAGCTGGACCGTGGCGGCAACGTTCAGGAGTACCTGGGAGCCGATCCAGCCAGCAACCCCGGCTGCTACCATTCTACCAAACGCGTCGGGAGCGCGCGCGGCCACCGTGAGGGTGCGCAGCAGGAAGAGCGCGAAACAGGCGAGGAGCAGGAGGGTGCGGACGAAGCCGAGTTCCTCGGCGGTGGCGGCAAAAATCGAGTCGCCGATGACCTCGGGCAGGTACTGGTACTTCTGTCGCGAGAGCCCGTAGCCGAGCCCCCACCAGCCGCCGCTGCCGACGGCAATGAGCGCCTGGCGCGGCTGGTAGCCGGCGCCAGACGGGTCGCGGTTCGGGTCAAAGAACGAGGACAGGCGGGCGGCGCGGTACGGCTCGACGGCCACGAGCAGAACTAAGAGCAGCGCGCCAGCGGCCGCGGCAATGGCGAAGTAGCGGCCGGGAACGCCGCCGGAAAAAAGCGTAGCGGCCGCCGCGGCCAGCAGCACGAGCATGGTGCCGAAGTCGGGTTGCCAGAGGACGAGGCCGGCGAAGCAGGCGGTTACGAGCATCGGCGGAACGAAGGCGGCAAAGCCGCGGAGGTTGTCGCCCCGCCGCTCAACCCACGCGGCCAAGTACAGGACGAGCGCGAGCTTGGCGAGCTCGGCGGGCTGGAAGAACAGCGAGCCGACGTGGATCCAGCGCTCGGCGCCGCCCGCGCCGAAGCCGATGCCGGGAACCTTCACGAGCACGAGGCAGAGCAGCGCCCCGACCGTGACGACGGGGACGAACCGCTTCAGGCTCCGGTAGTCGAGCCACGCGAGCAGCCCGCCGCCGAGTAGCCCGAGCAGCCCGCCGTTCCGGATTTGGTGGAGCACGTAGAACGACGTTGACCCGTAGCGGCTGAAGGCCTCGGCCGCCGACGCCGAGTAGAGCGCCGAGATGCCCCAGAGCGCGAGCACGGCGCCGAGGGCAATGAGCGGGCGGTCAATGCCACCGGCAGAGCGCGCGGTCACGTCCCGTCCTCCGAAATGGCGGCAACGGCCGCCTGAAACTGATCGCCCCGATCTTTGTAGTTTTTGAACATCCCGAAAGAGGCGCAGGCTGGAGACAGCAGCACCACGTCGCCCGGCGATGTTACGGTTTTCAGCAAGGTAAAAATCTCCGCCATCGAGGAAGCGCCGGCCAGCAGCGGCGCCGCGCTCCCCGACCGGTGGAGCGCCTCGGTAATCCGCCCGGATTCTGCGCCGACGGCCACCACCGCCTTCACGTTCGTGCGCGCCGCGATCTCCGCGCCGAGTCCCGTGAAGTCTGACCCTTTGCTCGAGCCGCCGAGTATGAGCACGAGCGGCTCGGTAAACGAGCGGATGGCCGCAACGGTCGGGTCGGGCGTCGTTGCGATTGAGTCGTCGTAGTACGACACCCCCCGTTTGCTGCCGACGAGCTGGAGCCGGTGCTCGAGGCCTCGGAAGTTTTTGAGGGTTTCGGCGATGCTGCCCGTGCCGCACCCGGCCCATGCTGCGGCCAGTGCCGCCGCCGCCGCGTTTTCCCAGTTGTGCTCGCCGCGGAGCTTAAGATCTGAGGTGCGCACAAGTCGCCTGGGCGCGCCGCCGATCCGCAGGGTTAACCATTCGCCCTCGACCGCGCAGTCTGCCGCAGCGTCTCGCCGGCTGAACGTGCGCTTCTCCCCCGCCCCGAGCGAACCGATGCGCGCCGAGACCGGGTTGTCCTTGAGGTAGATGGCGACGTCACCGGTTACCTGGTAGCGGGTGATGGATTCTTTCGCCGAAACGTACTCAGCCGCGTCCCGGTGGTGGTCGAGGTGGTCCTCGGTAATGGTGAGGACCACGGCGATGCTCGGGCTCCGGCGCAGGTCTTGCAGCTGGAAGCTCGAGAGCTCAAAGACGACCCAGCCGTTCGGCACGATGGATTCGAGGAGCCCGAGCGGGTCGTCCCCGCCGATGTTCCCCGTCAGCCAGGCCGCGGTTCCCCCGGCGCGGAGCATTCCGTACACGAGCGTAGCCGTCGTGCCCTTGCCGTTGGTGCCCGTTACCCCGATGATCGGCGCCGGGCAGCGGTCAAAGAAAAATTTTGTTTGGCTCGTGAGCTCGCCGCCCCGCCCGAGGAACGTTTGGAGCTCGGGCGTGCTGAACGGTACGCCGGGGCTCCGGAACAGAACGTCGAACGTGGCGAGCTCTCCGAGGTAGCCCGGTCCGAAAACCGTCGGCAGCCCGAGCGCGGAAACCTCGCGCTGCTCGGCTGCAGACCAGTCTTCCCACGGGCGCCTGTCGAGCAGCGTCGGGCGGGCGCCGTGCCGCACGAGGTAGGCGCAGACCGCACGCCCCTCGCGCCCGCCGTACCCAACGATGCCGACGTTCTTACCGGCCAGCTCAGGGAGCACGGCGCTACCTCCTCACCAAGAACGTCCCCGAGAGCTGCCGCGTTCGCTCACCCGAGACGGCGGCGAGCTGGCCACCCACGTAGACGTGGGAAATGCCGAGGGGTGCTCGGTACGGGTCTTCGTAGTCCGCCTGGTCGACCACGGAGGCGGGGTCGAAAATGACGAGGTCGGCGTACGAGCCAATGGAAACGGTGCCGCGGTCTTTGAGCCCGATTGCGGCGGCCGGCCGATTCGTGAGCTTCGCGACCGCTTCTTCTATAGAGAGGTCGCCACGCTCGCGCCCGAAGCGGAGTAGCCGTGGGGCGGTGCCGAAGGCCCGCGGGTGGATGAGGCGATCCCCAGACTTGCCGGCCGGAAAGCCGGCGCCGTCGCTGCCGATGACAGACAGCGGGTGGCGGCAGAGCTCCCAGACGTCGCGCTCATCTAAGCACTGCTCAATCGCCGCCGCGCCGTCGCCGCCGTGCTCGAGGAGCGTAAGGAACGCCTCTTCGGCCGTGGTGCCGAAGTCGGCGGCGAGCCGGGAGAGGCGCTTGCCCTTCGCCGTGCCTTCAGACGAGACGGTAAGGTCGGAGAAGCGGACGCCGCTGCTCTTGAGCCAGTCGAGCAGCTTCCGGCGCTGTAGGCCGTCTTTGAGGTGCCGGAGCATCTCGGCGCGGCCGCCGCCCGCGGCCCACGGCGGCAGGTAGCCGTGGAGCGGCTCCCAGACCGCATCGTAGGGGTAAACGTCGAAGCACACGCGCCTAAGGCGGTGCGCCGCGGTCTCAATGGCTTTCAGGGCATCGGCGAGGTGGCGGCTTCCGGCCGCGCCGCGGGCCTTCAGGTGGGCGATGCGGAGGCTGCCGCCGGCTTGCTCGGCGAGCTCGAGCGCTTCGAGCACGGCTTCGTTCAGGCGGTCGCCCTCGTCGCGGAGGTGCACGGCGAGATTGCCGCCGGCCGCAGCGGCCGCGCGCGCGACGGCGGCCAGTTCATCGCGGCTCGCGCCGCGCTCGTGGCTGTACGATAATCCGAAAGAAACGCCGAAGGCGCCGGCAGCAACCGCATCGGCAACGGCCTTCATGGCGCTCTTGAGGTTTTGGTCGCCCAGGGGGCCGGACGAGTCGCCCGCAATGCCGCGCCGAACCGTCCCGTAGCCGACGAACGAAGCCACGTTCGGCCCGAAGCGACGCTCGGCCATGGCCGATGAAAATTCCGAGAACGTCCGCCAGCTCACGTTCTCGCCGCCGGTCGAGTGCCACTTGCGCATGGACTCGAGCGCGACCGGCGAAAGGAGCGGGGCGAGGCTCGCGCCGCAGGCGCCGACGCAGACCGTGGTAAAGCCCTGGAGGAGAGAGGCGTCGAGCCCGGGGTTTTCGAACAGCTGACCGTAGCTGTCGCTGTGGTTCTGCACGTCAATGAAGCCGGGGGCGAGCACCTTGCCGGCGGCATCGATCACGGTCTTGCCGCCCTCGCTGACCTGGGGCGCCACGTTCACGATGCGGCCGCCCTCAACGGCGACGTCCGCGCCAAAGGCCGGCTTTCCGGTGCCGTCGACGACCTTCGCGTTTTTGATGACGAGCGAGTACACTAGCCGACGAAGTAAATGACGACGCCCACAAGGGCGGAAACGGCCGCAATGATCCAGGCGCGCGCGGTGATTTTGCTCTCCGGCCAGCCGAGGGCTTCGAGGTGGTGGTGGACGGGCGCCGAGCGCAGGAGCTTTCGCTTGAACAGCGTGCGCCAGGAGAGCTGGAGTATGACCGAGAGCGTCTCGAGCACGAACACGCTGCCGATGATCGGCAAGAGCAGGACGGAGTTCGTCAAGAACGCGACCGAGGCGAGCAGCACCCCGAGGCCCATGGAGCCCGTGTCGCCCATGATGAACCGCGCCGGGTGGACGTTGAACCAGAGGAAGGCCAGGAGCCCGCCGCAGACGACACCGAGGAGCGCCGCGAGGTTCTCGCGCCCCTGCGTGTAGGCAATGAGGCCGAAGGCGAAGAGCGCGAACAGGAGGCAGCCGCCGGCGAGCCCGTCGAGCCCGTCGGTTTCGTTGACCGAGAAGCTCGTGCCGATGGTAACGAAGATGAACAGCGGCACGTACCACAGGCCGAGGTTCATTTGCCCGTAGAATGGCACGTGCACCGTTGAGAAGCCGAGCTTGTCGTAGAACCACCAGGCGCCGATGGCTGCAACGATAAGGTAGAGGAAGACCTTGTGGCGGAAGCGGATACCCCGGCCGTTGTGGCCGAGGCGCCGCACGTCCATGAAGTCGTCGGCGAGGCCGACGAGCGAGGCGCCGAGGAGCGCGCCGAGCGGCAGCCAGGTTTCGCGCCGATTCAGAAAGTCGAGCCGCTCGGCCCAGGCAAACCCGAAACCCTGCCCGAGCAGCCAGACGGCGAGGGCGAGGAAAACCGTGGTCCCCCAGACGAGGACGCCGGCCATGGTCGGCGTGCCGGCCTTTGCTTGGTGCAGCTGGGTAAACACCGGCGTGTCGCCTCCGGCGCGGATCTGCTTGCCGAGCCGGTGGCGGTAGAGGAACGCGGTCAGCAGCGGTGTCGAGAAAAGCGCGACGGCGAAGGCGATTCCCGTCAGCGCAAAAACCTTCGCGAGCTCGTTAGAAACCATACGGGAATGCTACCACAGAACGGTTCTCGCACCCAGGAAAGCGTGAGACGTTCAGCACCGTTAGTTCCAGGCGACGTTTTGCTTGACCGCGGCGGCGAGTTTGAGGGTATCTGACTCGCGGTTGTCGCTCGAGAGCACGATGATGGTGGCGCGGTGGCTGCCCTGGCCCGCAACCTGAACAGCCATCATGCCGCCGGCCTCGTTCGTGTAGCCGGTCTTGATGGCAATCAGTTCGGGCCGACCCCTCAGGAGCTTGTTTGAAGCCACGGTGCGGTACGTGGTTCCGCGCTCCCCGCGGAAGCGGAAGCTGAGCGTGCGGCCGAGGTTCGTGAACAGGGCGTACTTCTGTGTTTCGCCGATGAGAATTTCAAGATCGCGCGCCGTTGAGTGGGCGCGGCTGTTCGGGAAGCCGGTCGCGTTCGCGAATACGGTGTCCCCCATTCCGAGGCTCGCGGCCCGGTCGTTCATGAGCCGCACGAAGCTCGTGCCGGTCTTCTGCTGCACGTACCGGCCGATGAGTTCGGCGGCGTCGTTGCACGATCCCACGAGCATGGCCTGGACGAGGTCGCCAAGGGCCACCGAATCCCCCGCCTTCAGCCAGAGGCTCGGGGCGATCGGGTCGGACAGGTCTTTGGGAACCGTAACGCGTTCGTCCATGGTGGCGTGCTCGTAGGCTACGAGCGCGGTCATGAGCTTGGTCAGGCTCGCAATGGCCACCGGCTCGTCGGAGTTCCGCTCGAACAGGACTTGGCCGGTTTTGGAATCGTAGACGAGGAAGCTCTTCGCCGTTACCGCCGAAAGGTCGGCCGCTCCCGAAACTTGCGCCAGCGGGGCGACGACGGTCGCCTCTTCGCCCCGGGGCAGCTCGGTGCTCGCGCCGAGAACTTCGCCTGCCGGCGGAACGTCGCGTTCGGCGCTCCGGGCGCGCAGGCCGGCTGCCGCACCCATGGAGATTCCGAAAGACGTCGCGACCACGAGGGAGAGGGCTACCGCGAGCTTCCCGCGGCCGCGGCCGATGAGGTTGTAGAGTTCCTGTCGTTCCACCTCAGAAGTATAGCGTCGTTGACACGCGCTACCGGTGTGGATAATATACGTGGGCGCTAAACCGTAACCGAAACGAAACCGATATGGCCGAAATCACCATCGATGAAGCTAACTTCGAGACCGAAGTATTGAAATCGGACCTGCCGGTGCTCCTGGATTTTTGGGCCCCGTGGTGCGGCCCGTGCAAGGTGGTTGCCCCCCTCGTGGCCGAAGTCGCGGAACAGTTCAGCGGAAAGCTGAAAGTGGGCAAGGTAAACGTGGACGAAAACAACCAGCTCGCCTTCCGCTACCAGGTCATGAGCATCCCCTCACTGAAAGTTTTCAAGGGTGGCCAGCAGGTCGGCGAAATAGTCGGCGCGGCTCCGAAAGACGCTATCATCAACCTCGTTTCAAAGGCTCTCTAGCGAACATCAAATAAACCCCGCAGCCCGAAGGCTGCGGGGTTTATTGTTTAGTCTTGGTCGATCTGGTGGCGCTGGCCGGGGATCAGTACGGTGCGCTCGCCCTGGTCTTGGGGCTTCGGTTTCTTGGAGAGCTCGGCCACAATGCTCCAAATGGGATTTTCGGGCTTATCTTTCGGTTTCCGAGAACCGCGGTCATTGCCCCGTTCTCTGAAATTGCCGGCAGAGCCGTGCCCGGGGCGACGGTCTCGGAAGTTTCCGCCGCGCTGGAATCGCCCCCCTCCCGGACGTCCGCCGCCGGGGCGGAAGCCTCCCCCGCCCTGGTGCCTCGGACGATCGTCCCGCCTCGGTTGGACATCTCTCTGTGGCTGCACCTGCTGCTGCGCCCTCGGGACCACCGGAGACCTTTCGGCGACGACCCGGGGAGGCTCGGCCTGGACCGTGAGGGGCTGGGCGGTAAAGCTTATAGAAGATTCGGCCGCGCGGGGTGCTGGCACCTCTGGCGCCGACTCGTGCGCTTCGGTGTCGCCGGCTACCGGCTCCTCGGGGGCGGCGTCTCGGTAGCTTTGAATTTGGGCGGTTTCGGCCGCCGCAAAAGCTTCATTCGTTTTTGGCGCCGGCGCCGCCTGCTCCCAGGCAGGTTCCTCGGCCTCGGTTTCGCGTTCCGCGGGCGCGGGAGCGGAGCCGGCGACGACAATCTGCGCCGTGCGCTCGGTCGATTCCTCGCCCATCCACCGCTCGATGCGGTCTTCAACCTCCGCGACCGCCCGCCCGTACCGTTCACGGGAAACCTTCGTAACCTTCTCCCGGCTGTCGGTTATGAACGTCGGGTTCGGCGGCAGCGTTACGGCGGTGAACGGTTCGGAAGCCACACCGTTAATCATAAGCCTGAGGAGGATGTTGTACTTCGGCAGGTTCACGAGGTCAACGGGGAGGAATGACGGCGCAATTTCGGTTTCGAGGAACTCGGCGTCTGCCGCGCCGACGCGGAAGAAGACCATGGTGCCGACGTTTCCGAAAATGGCGTCCCGGACCTTCGTGCTCCGATCCTGCTCAAGCTGGGCGATGTACTGGTGGCCGACGATGAGGTTCAGGCGGTACTTCCGCGCCTCGGAGAGAATGGTCGCGAAGCTGTCGGTCGCGAAGTTCTGAAACTCGTCGACGTAGAGGTAGAAGTCTTTGCGGTCGCGCTCTTCAATGTCGGTGCGCGACATGGCGGCGAGCTGCATTTTGGTCACGAGCATGGCCCCGAGCAGCGCGGCGTTGTCCTCGCCGACCCGGCCCTTGGACAGGTCCATGATCAAAATTTTGCGGTTGTCCATAATTTCCCGGAGATCGATGGTGCTCTTCGGCTGGCCGACGATGTTCCGGATGATGGCCGACGACAGGAACTGCCCGACCTTGTTCTGGATCGGCGCCACGGCTTCGGTGCGGTACTTCTCCTGGTAGTTGGCGAACTCGTCGACCCAGAAAGCCCGAACCATGGGGTCCTTGACGTTGTCGACGATCCGCTTGCGGTACTTCTTGTCGACGTACATGCGGGTAATGCCGAGCATGGTGTTGCCGGGGCTGTCGAGCAGCGCGAGGATGGTGTTGTTCAGAATGTACTCCATGCGCGCGCTCCAGAGGTTGGCCCAGATCTTCGTGAACACGCCCATGAGGCCGGAGGCCACGAGGTGCTTGTACTTCGTGTCCACGGCCTCGAGGATGTTGAAGGCAATCGGGTAGTCGAGGTCCGCGGGGTTGAAGTAGACCACGTCGTTGATGCGGCTCGGTGGAATGGAATCTAAAATGTGCTGGACCGAGTCGCCGTGCGGGTCGAGGAACGCCACGCCGTGCCCGGCCCGGATGTCCTGGATGACCATGCCCTCCATGAGCGAGGTTTTGCCCATACCGGTCTTGCCGATGACGTACATGTGCCGCCGCCGGTCGTCGGTCTTAATGCCGAAGGGCACCTCCTTGCCCCGGAAGTTCGTTTTCGCGAATACGGTTATCTGCTCGTGCGGTTCCATGGCGGTTCGTGCTTAAGAGACTTCGGCAATGGGGAGGTTCGCCGGGGCCTGGGATTTCTTGCTCTCGATCTTGTCGATGCTCGCACCGACGCCCACGGTGGCCGAGGTCAGCGGGAAGTGGTAGAGCGTCGCGAGCTCTTCGGTGTTCAGGATGAACATCGGGTTGCCGAGGTGGATGTCGCGCTCCTTGTAGCCGTTGAACATGAGCCTCTTGCGGCGGCGCTCTTCCCGGTCCCAGTACAGGGCGCGCTCGAGCTGCGGCGAGTAGTTGTACTTCGCCGAGGTCCAGGTATTCTTCGTGTCGGGTTTGAACTGGTTCGTCATTGCCGAGCCCAAGGGGCGGTAGGCGCCGATGACGAGCGCCTTCTTGCTGCTGTTGTAGCGGTCTTTCGGGGCCATGTACATGTGGCGGAGCTTGCAGCGGTAGCCGGGTTTGGCAATTTTGTGTTCAATGAGCGTGACCCGGAGCTTCTGCATCTCGGTCAGCGACATGATGTCGTTCTTCTGTTTGTTCCCCTCTTCGGCGTGACCGTGGCCGCCCCCGAGCAGCGCATCTTTCAGGCTGAAGCTGCCGAAGGCGGTAATCGGAGACAGGAGCGCCCCGAGGAACGTTTGGTGGTGCTCCTCTTTCTCGCCGATGAGTTCGCGGACCTTGGCCTCGCCGCGGGGTTTCCACTCGTTGTCGCCGAGCGGTTGGATAATGAGCTGAACGCCGTAAAACTCCCAGGGGTCCATTTTCGCGAGCGCCTCGAACAGCGGTGCGAGCGGTTCGATGATTTTTTCTTCAGCGGCCGGATGCTCGAAGTCGCGGTACGTTTTTATGGGAATGACGTCGTCCTCGAGGAGCTTGTACTCGGTCCCCCAGAGCTCAAACTCCCCGTCCGGGGTGTAGCTGACGTTCTTCAGGTAGTCGTCGACCTCGGTAATTTCGGCGTTCGGGTACTGGGCGTAGACCGAGGCCTCCACGAGGTCCTTCGCCGACTTCGGCGCGCGGATGACGAAGCTGATTTTGCCGCCGAGCGAGATGAGCTCGAGGGAGAACCAGAGCTGGCTTTTACCCTCGGCGTACACTTCCTGGAAGGTCAGCCCGGCGTGGATGGCGTGCATCTGGCCGAAGACGGCTTCGACCGCGAGCGTGCTCGTCAGGTTTTCCTTCGGGACCTTGATGTTCAAAAAGACCCAGTCGAGCGAGTGGTGCCACTGGGTGGCAATCTCGCCGAGGTAGAGCTGGTACATAACGTACAGCCCGCCCACGACGAAAACAGCCCAGCCGCCCCGCAGGAATACGGTGGCAATGGCGCTGAGCAGTCCGGAAAAGTTTGGGATTAAGCTGCTGGTGTCGAAGCCCATGAATTCAAATTTGTTTTTTGGTTTCGGCGGCTGCCGCGCCCCGGCCTTACCTTAGGCGAGCGCGTACTGGTTCTTGCCGACTTTCTTGAAGAGCTTCTTGTTCGACAGCCCGACGAGCACGGTATTCTTCTTAACTTGGCGGCGGCCGAGCACCCGCTCGACGATCTCGTCGCGGGTCAGCGGACCCTTGGCGCCGGTGAGCACCTCGCGGATGACGTCGGAAACGACGCCCGGGGTGTAGCCCCACTCGGCGAGGGCGTACACGCCGCGGCCGATGAGCACGAACCGGGAATCCTTGATGAGCTCGTTGTGCACGGTTTCCTTGTAGGCGGTGCGCGGGCTGAACTTTGCCCGGTTGATCATGTCGGTAATAGCCGAGTAGTGCTCGGGCTTGCCGTGGTGCTTCATGACGAGGTAGGCCTTGTCGCCGACGTCTTTCGGCTTGATCTCTTTCCACTTCGAGAGTCCCCAGCGGCCGAAGGCGTTCTGCTCAATGTCGCTAACGAGGTCAAGGAAGTTCAGCATGACCTTCTCGGAGAGCTCGGGGGTGTTTTCCTGGTAGAAATCGGTGCCGCGGAAGCGCTCCAGGAATTCGTTGACCTCGGCCGGGCGGCCGAGCTTCTCGAAAACCTCGCGGGCGTTCTTGCCGAAGCCGTGGAGGAGGCCGCGGTTAAAGAGGACGCTCGCCCAGACCGTCTTGTAGTTCTCGTGGGTGAAGTTTTCGAGCTCTTCGACGAGGTTCAGGAGGAAAATAATTGCGTTCCGATCCTGCTCGGCCCCGACGCCCATGTGGCGGAGGAGCTGGTCCTGGGCCACGACCTTGCCGTGCTCGTGGACCGCGCCGATGAGCATCTCTTTGGTGGACTGGAATTCGGCGTGCGACAGGCCGTGCTTCTTGAGCTGGCGGACGATGTCCTTCTCAATCTGGCGGACCCGTTCGCGGGTCAGGCTGTGCTCGGTACCAATGGCGGCGAGGGTGCGGACCTCTTTGCCGTCGAGGCCGTACCGCTGCGTCAAAATCTGCCGGTCGCGCTCTTTGAGCGTGGCGAGCAGGTCGTTCACGATGTCGGCGGGCTTAAAGCCCTTCATCGAGTCGTGCTGTTTCGTGTTGATGATGGTGTCGAGAATTCCCACAGCGGTTGTGCCAAAAGTAACTTTTGAGGCAGTATATCATAAATATTTTTTCGTGTCAAACACAGGAATTTAATAAAAGCCTCTTAAATAAGAGGCTTTTACAAGAAATGCGTCTTAACGGGCAGCTTTTCGCCTTTGCATGAGCAGCAGCATCGGGCTCGCAATGAAGATAGACGAGTAGGTGCCGACGACAATGCCGATCAAGAGGGCGAGGACGAAGGTCCGAATGCTCTCGCCGCCGAACAGGAGCATGGCGAGCAGTACGAAGACCACGGTCAGGCTCGTGTTGAGCGACCGGACGATGGTCTGGGCAATACTGTGGTTGATGACGAACTCAATCCCCTGGCCGGCGTAGATGCGGAGGTTTTCCCGGATGCGGTCGAACACGACAATCGTGTCGTGGACCGAGAAGCCGAGTACCGTGAGCATGGCGGTGACGAACAGGGTGTCGACCTCAACGCCGCGGAAGTGTCCGAGGAGCGAGAAAACGCCGAGCACGAAGATCAGGTCGTGGAGGAGCGCGACCACGGCCGCGATGCCGAACTGCAGGCTCGTGACCGGCTTCGGAACTTTCCGGAAGGCGTAGCCGACGTAAACGAGGATCCCGAGGGAAACGAGCACGAGCTGGTAGACGGCGTTCCGCTTCAGCTCGGATCCGACCGTCGGGCCAATGCTGTCGAAGCGTCGCTCGGTAACCTCGCCGAGGCCCGCGCCGCGGACGGCTTCGAGGAGCTTGTCGTGCTGCTCTTTCTCGAGCGCCTCGGTCCGCACAATGATCCCATTTTCCCCGGCGGTCTGGAGCTGGAAGCTCCCGACGCCCGCGCCGGCGACGGCGTCGCGGATTTTGCCGGCGTCCGGCGCGGCAGGAAAGCCGAGCTCGGTGACCGTGCCGCCCTTGAAATCTATGCCGAGGCGGAGGCCGAACAGCGACAGGCTTACGGCGCCGAAGACGATGATGGTGCCGGAGACCGCGAGCCAGACCCGGTAGTAGCGCAGGGTATTGACCATGCTAGCGTCCCTCCCCCGCGGCCTTGACCCCGAACAGCCAGGTGCGCTGCAGGGCCTTGCCGGTGACGAACAGCCGCAAGAACGTCCGGGTTACGGAAATGGCGGTGAACATGGAGATGATGATGCCAATGGCGAGCGTAACGGCGAACCCGCGAATCGAGGGCGTGCCGAAAGCGTAGAGAATGGTGCAGGTAATGAGGCTCGAGACGTTCGAGTCGCGAATGGATAGCCAAGCCCGGTCGAACCCGTCCTCGAGGGCGCGGGAGACCTCTTTGCCGCTCCGTATTTCCTCCCGAACGCGCTCGAAGATGAGGATGTTGGCATCAACCGCCATGCCGACCGAGAGGATGAACCCGGCAATGCCGGCGAGCGTAATGGTTACCGGGGACAGGCCGCCCAAGAACAGTAGGCCAATGTAGGCCGCGAGCGCGCCGGCGCCGAACCAGGGACCCACGGTCAGGCCGAGCAGGAACAGCCCGCCGACGATGACGACAGCCGTGAAGCTGATGCCGACCTTGAAAACGGCAACCGAAACGACGACGTAGACCGCGAGGGCCAAAATCGCCAGGAGCCCGGGGAAGCGGTAGAACGAGAGCATGAACACCGCGATGAGTATGAAGCCGAGGATGCCGGCGAGGAGCGATTTTTCAACCGACTGCTTGCCGAGCGTGGCCCCGACGTTCTGTTGGGAAATGAGCTTGATGGGCACCGGGAGCGCGCCGCTGTTGAGCCGCGTGGCGAGCTCCTTGGCCTGGTCGACGGTGAAGCTGCCCGTAATGACCGCAACGCCGTCGGTAATGGGGTTCTGAACCACGGGTGCCGAAATGGGCTGGCCGTCCAAGAAAATGGCGATCTGCTTGCCGACGTTCTCGGTCGTGATCTGTGAAAAGAGGTCCTTACCTTCGTCGTTGAATTCGAGCCGCACGACGACCGCGCTCGAGAGCGACTGTCCGCCCTGTAGGTCGACGGTGGCGCGCTTGAGCTGCTTGCCCGAAAGCCCGGTGGACTTCCACATGAGGTTCGGGTCAACGTCGACCGTGCCGGATGCGTTCGGTTTGGCGTCTACGGCCGCTTCGGTTTTAAATTCCAAAAGCGGCGTCTGGCCAATCTGCCTGATGGCCTCGTTGATATCCTTGATGCCGGGGAGTTCCACGGTAACGCGGTCGTTTCCGGTGACCTGAACGACCGGCTCGGCGACGCCGAAGCTGTTAACCCGGCGTTCGACGGTGCTCCGGATAGCCTCTAAGGCGTTACCGCGGTCCGCGGCCTCGACGTGCGAGAAGTCTGCCTGGTAGACGAGGTGCGACCCGCCCTGGAGGTCCAGGCCGAGCTTCAGTGGTAGCTGGCGGTTTACGGGGATTTTGAGCGCCGAAAGGTTGATGCGGCCGTTTGGGTGGCTGATCCAGGCCGCGGCGAGCGCCAAGGCGACAATGCCGAGCAATTGGAGCCAGAGTTTGGTCCGTGGTTTCATGCGAGGTGCTGAGTGTTCGGTACTGTACCGGGCGAATTATACACGGGAGGCGGGTTTTTTCGCAAACGGCGGCCGGGCGGCCCAGCGGCGCTCGTCGCGCAAGGCCCAGCGGCGCCCCGAACGGCCATCTTCGAGCGCCTGCGAGACCGCGCGGGATATCCCGAGCAGGCGCTTTTGTGCAATGAAGCGGGCGGCCCGGTTCGCTACCGCCTCGCTGCGAAGGTAGCGAATGCCGCCGAGCAGGCGGCCGAAGGTGTGCGCGGTTGCGCGGTAGCGCCCGTAGACTTCTTTCCAATTACGTTCGACGAATTCCCACGCCAGGTCAGCGGCGATGGGGTTGGCCCATACGCTCAGCGAAATGATCCACGAGTCTTGGGTTTTTACGTAACGGGAGAATGCGAAGCCTAAAACCTGCTTGAGCAGCCGGGCGTCTTGCAGCTGCCCGAGCGCCGAACCGAGGCGCTCGCGCTCCTCAGGCCTCACCTCGTGCCGGTAGCGCAGCGTCAGCCAGCGGAAAGCCGCCCTGCCGCCGGTCCGGGCGTATGCCCGGTACGCCAGCGAGCGGAAATCGGGGTGCACCGGCAGGCCGCGTCTCATGCGCTTGAATTTCTCGACGAGGGCTCGCTCGACGGAAGGCTCACCGGCCTGCAGCGCGGCCGAGAGCAGCAGCGTCCTGAGCGACCCATCGGTCGGAGCTTCCCCTTTTTTGGGCTCGGAGCCGAGCCGCTTGAGCTGCGGCGCCACGAGCCGCTGTACGAAGGCGGCGAGCGGTTCGTGCGCGGGCCGCCCGTGGTGCAGCCGGAGCAGCCTGAGGCAGTTCGGCACAATAGCCTGCCAGAGTGCGAGGCCCCGCTCGGCAGAGAGATTGGCGGACAGCTCGAGCGCGGGCTCCGTTTCTGTTTGACCGGTTTCGGCGAAAACGAAGAGGTCGCGGACGAAACCGAGCGTGTCTCTCGGTGAAAGCTTCCCGGCTGCGGCTGCGGCAGTGAGCCGTTCGGTATTTTGCCCGTCGTACGTGGTTCTAAAAAAACCGGTCTCCCCCAGGTTCGCCTTGTACCAGCGTGCTCCCGCAGGCTTTTTTACCGTGATGCTGCTCCCCGAAATGAGCCTTGCCGAGGTTTTCTTTCCGGGCCCGAACCGCACCGTGACCGGTACGAGCCAGCGTTCATTCGTCGTGCGGGGCGTGAGGTGGAAGCGCGACTGGGTCAGGCGAATGCGGCCGCCCTCGTCGCGCACCGAAACAACCGGGTACCCTGCTTGGCGCGTCCAGCCTGCCATCATGGTGCGAACCGGCTTTTTTGAAACGTGCTCGAAGGCGCGCCACAGGTCTTCGGTATCGGTATTCCCGAAGGCGTGGCGCGAGAGGTAGCGCCGGAGGCCTTTCTTGAAGGTAGCTTCGCCGAGGTAGGTGGCGAGCATGCGGACCACGCTCGCCCCCTTCGCGTACGAGACCTGGTCGAAAATTTCGTCTATCTCGCGGGGGTGGCCGACCTCAACCTCGACCGGGTGGGTTCCCTTGAGCATGTCGAGGTCGAGCGCGGTGTTGAAGCGCCCGGAGAGGAACTGCTCCCAGAGCTTCCACTCCGGGAAGAGCCGGTCGGTCGCCCAGTGCTCCATGTAGCTCGCGAAGCCCTCATTGAGCCAGAGGTCGGTCCACCAGCGCATGGTCACGAGGTTGCCGAACCACTGGTGCGCGAGCTCGTGGCAGGTGACAATAGCCACCCACTGCTTGTGGGCCAGGCCCGAGGTCGACTCGTCGACGAGCAGCGCCGACTCGCGGTACGTTACGAGTCCCCAGTTCTCCATGGCTGCGGACTCGAAGTCCGGAACGGCGACTAAGTCTAAAATCGGCAGCGGGTAGCGGACGCCGAAGTAGCGCTCGTAGAGGTCGAGGCAGCGGGTAGCGACGCCGAGGGCGAACCTCCCCTGCTCTCTCTTTCCAGGCGTCGTGAACACCCGAACGGCGACGCCCCGCTTTGATTTGGCCTCAATGAACTCCAGGTCGCCGGCGACGTAGGCCACGAGGTAGGTGGACATTTTCGGCGTCGGTTCGAACTCTACGACCTTAACACCAGAATCGTGCTCGGTGACGCGCTTCTCGATCGTGTTTGAAATAACGGTCTGGTGCTTCGGAACCACCACGGTAACGTCAAACACGGCCTTCTGGTGCGGCTCATCGAAGCACGGGAAGGCGCGTCGGGCGTCGGTCGGCTCGAACTGGGTAGTCACGAGGTGCCGGTCCTTGCCCTGGTAGCGGTAGCTGCTCCGGTAAAACCCGCGGATGTGGTGAAATTTTCCGGAAAACGAGAGTTTGAGCTCGCCGCGGCCTTTCGGCAAGGGCTTATGGAACGCGAGCCTGACGTGGTCCTTGTCTTTCAGGTAGGAAACGTTTTTTGCGTGGAAAACAGCCCCGCTCCCCTTCCCCGCCCGGTCAACGAACGAAACCTTGCGGACCCTGAGGTCTTTCGCGTGCAGCGTCAGGCTCGCCACCGACCTGTCGAGCACCAGGTGAATGGTTTCTTCACCAGAAAAACGTCCCGACGCGGCGTCGGGGCGGACGGTGAGCTGGTAGCGCTCGGGTCTGACGTAACCTGGGAGGAGGACCTTATGCCGTTTGAGCCGCTTCATTGAAAACGTGTTTATCGATGCCGCCGTCAGCACGGAACCAAAATTCGCCGCTGAAGCGGTTGCCCCGGAGCATGGCCGGCAGCCAGTAGCGGTCGTCGGGCCACATGGTGTCGTAGGGAATTTCGTTTTCCGAAAACCAGCGGGGAACCATTTCGTCGCTCTCCTGAATTTTTCCGCTCAAGCCCGTGGCTTCTAAAAAGTGGACATCGAGGATTTTATCCCGGTGTTCGGCGAGGTGAAACTTGATTCGGCCCCACTCGGTAACCCGCGAGGCGGTGAGCCCGCTTTCTTCACGGAGCTCGCGGACGGCCGATACCGCTATGGTTTCCCCCGCTTCAACTTTGCCGCCGAAGCCGTTCCACTTGCCCTTGCCGAAGCGGACCTTCTTCATGCCGAGGAGGAGCTTACCGCCGCGGCGGGGAACCACGGTGGTCATAACCACAAGTTTAGGCGGCGCTGTCTCCGTCTTGGTGCCCATGGTCGTGGCCGGCGTGCCCGTCCTTTTTCTGGTGCGCTTCAGATAAGCGGTCGAGCTCCGCGTTCACCTTCTGGCTGAATTCTTTAATCTTGTCCTGCCCGGTGACCATTTGTTCGGCGAGCTTTTCGGGCGAGACGCCGAGGAGAATGCAGGCGGCAACGACGAGCGCCGAGTTCGTGCTCGTACGGTGGTTTATGTCGTGGTGCTGGAGCATGAGCTCCATGAGAACCTTTTCGGTCTTGGACGGCTCTTTCTTCTGGTAGTCGGTTGCCATTTGGGTGAGCGGTTAGGGCTGGTAAATAATTTCGTCGAACGTGTACTTGGACATGGTGCTGACCTGGAGGCCGTAGTACTTCTCTATGAGGTTCCCGGCGTTCTCCCAGGTTACCTGGTCCCAGGAAAAGCCGAGCTCGGCGGCGAGCGCCTTGAGCTGGCCTTCGTCCTGCGCCTCGAGCTCTAGGAACGTGGGAATTTTCGGCCAGGTGTCGAACTCGGCCCGAAGGTTTCCCCGGTGCCAGGTGTGCCTCCGTTTTTCCTGCTCGCGGAACGGGCAGTAGCCGAGGGCAGTAAACAGGTTCACGGCAGCCTCGAAGCTGTCAACGGTGAACTCGTGCTCTTCAGCCTCAGCGGTCTGAACGTCCTGCCGCTGGCTTTTGTAGGTTACCACGACCCCGGCCTTTGTTGAACGGACTCGGATGAAGCGTGTTCTGACTTTCCGCTCCCCAATCCACGTCAGCTCGCCGTCGTAGAAAATGACCTCCCGAAACAGGTCGTCGCCCCCATCGGTAAAGCCAATCCCCTTGAGCCTTTCGGTTATGGAAGCAACGTCAACCTCTCGGAACCGAACCTCAATTTCTTTGCCGTCAGACACCGACAGCCTCCATAACCTTACCGTAGCCGGGCATGAGCTCAAGTTTGAAGGCTTCTTCTTTCGTAACCCAGCGGTACTCGCTCGTCTCCCAGTCGAGCTTGATTTCCGTCGTCGCAATCTCTGCCAAAACCGGCGTTACGAGCCAGACTTTGTTGTACTCCGGGGCTTCCTGAACGAGCACCGGACCGGGCCGTATGGACACAATAGCCGAAGCCGGTATGCCGAGTTCTTCCGAAAGTTCCTCGGTAACTTTTTCCTGGATAGTTTTCATGTCGTCTAAAAAGCCTGAGATGCCGTTCCAGACAGCAGGGTACAGCCGCATGCCACCGGACCGCCTTACGAGTAGCAGCTTGTGACCGTTCCTCACCACGGTGTTGACTACCGGGCAGTAGCGGACATTTGAAAAGTCAACCTGACCGGGCCTAGGTACGAACGGCTTTTCAGATTGATTGACGTTACTCAAAACTAATTAACATGCATTAAGACTAATCAATTCAGCACAATCTCTTTCGGCCCGAGAAACGTTACCGTGCCATCCTCAACTTTGAGCGCCTGCTCGTCGGTCAGTATCCGCACCGGGTACGCCGACGTGGCGATGCCGTCCCTCACCGCCGCTTCGTACTGCGGATCGTAGTGAACGCTCACGAGGAACGGAACGAGCGCCATGCCGGTAAAATCTGTCACCCCGCAGCGGTCGTACTTGTCCGGGTGCTTCCAGGTGCTCTGCTCAATGCTCGGGCACGCCACGTAGGCGCCCGCAGACACGCCGATGTAAATCATGCCCTCTGCTAACCGTTCGCGGATAGCCTGCTCGAAGCTGCTGCCCCGAATGGCCTTGAGGAGGTAAAAGGTATTTCCACCCTGCATGTAGAGGACGTCGAATTTTGCCAGTTTTTGCCGAAGCTCTTGCACACTTTTGTTCTCAATATCGTAGCTCTCGTAGCGGTACCCATTGTCCGCGAAAATTTTGGCCGCCCGCTCAATGTAGGCCTTGTTCTCCACGCCCTTCGACGCTGTGGTTACGTAGAGCATCTGCATCTGTTCGAGCGGCTGGTCGAAGTGCAGCTGCGGGTGGTCTACGAGGAACTTCGTGCTCGACTGTAGGAAGATTTTTGACACGCCGTTACCCTAAGTACGAAAAGCGCTGTCCCGCGTACCCGTCTCGGTCAACGTGCTCGAGAAACATGGCCAGGGGGCGTACCCACGTGCAGCCGTTTTCGAGCGATTGGTAGGCCACGAACTCTTCGTTCCGGTTTTCACTGCTCCGAACAACGCCGAGGGCTCGGTAGCACCCGCCCTTGAAGTGCCGGTAGAGCCCGGGTTTAAAACTGTTTGCCTGGCTTGAGTAGGCAGGCGTGCTTTCCTTTGAACCTTTCGAGCCGTCGTCATCTGGTTTTGGTAGAAATGGTACTTCATTTCCGTTTAGCCCCCGTACGAGCGCTCCGTGCAGAAAGGCCGGAAAAATATCACGGTGGCCAAAAAATAATTGATCGTTCGGTGGCAATTGGTCGAGCGGGAACCAACTCCACCGCTCGCATCGGTTGGGTTCTTTGAGCTGCACCTCCCCATCAAAATTCCGGACCATAAACACGAGCTGGATGTAGTGGGCCTGTTCCTGGGGTGCGTTCGTGATGCAGACAAGCTCGAGGTCTTTAATCACGAGCCCTGTTTCTTCCAGTAGCTCACGCTTTACCGCAGCGTCCAGCTCCTCTCCAAATTCAAGGTGACCGCCCGGCAGCCCCCATGTCCCTGCTCCCGCAACGTTCTTACGAAGACCGAGCAGTACTTTCCCGTCGCGGACAATGAGCGCGTTGGAGCCAATGTTGAATTGGTTGGGCATAGTTTATATGAAACCGCTCTTCTGGTGCTCCCACATTGCTTTGAATATACCAGTTTTCATTTTGAGTAGGTCCTCGGGCGCGCCATCTTCCACAATCCGGCCATTGTCCATAACCACGATGCGGTCCATGGCGCGGAGCGTTGACAAGCGGTGGGCAATGGCCAACACGGTACGGTCTGAAAACAGCTCCTGCAGGCCGCGCTGGACAATTTCCTCGCTCTCGCTGTCGAGCGCGCTCGTCGCCTCGTCTAAAACCAGAATGGGCGCATTTTTTAGAATGGCGCGCGCTAAGGCAATGCGTTGCCGCTGGCCGCCCGAGAGTTTCACGCCCCGCTCGCCGACGAGCGTATCGTAGCCGCTCGGAAAAGTCTCTATAAAGTTGTGGGCGTGTGCGCGCATGCTGGCTTTTACCACCTCCTGCTTAGTCGCCTCTGGCTTTGCGTAGAGAATATTTTCGTAGAGCGTACGGTGAAAGAGGGCGGTGTCCTGGGGCACGAAGGCAATACTGTGGCGGAGCGACCGGAGGCTCACCGTGCTAACGTCGGTGCCGCCAATGCTCAGCGTGCCCGACTCCGGGTCGTAGGAGCGCAGCAGCAGCTTGACCACCGTGCTCTTACCCGCGCCCGATTTGCCCACCAAACCGAGCTTTTCCCCGGCTTCAATGTGCAGGGTCAGGTTTTGTATGACCTCTTCTTCGTTGTTCGGGTACGAGAACGAGATGTTTTCAAAGTCTACCGCGGCGCTTTTCACCACGAGCTCCCGGTCACCGTCGGCCACGTTCTGCACCTCGGTCCGGAGTGACTCGAGGGCGTTCTTCATTTCTCCGTAGCTCCTGGTGCAGCGGATGACAATCTCGCCGAGGTTCCAAATAATGCCGGTAAACGTCGGGAGGGTGGCGGCCACAATAACGAAGTCACCGACCGTTATGGCCCCGCGGGTGAACAGGACAATGCTCGTGACAATGAGCGAGATGCTCAGTACCACGATGCTCGTCCCCTGCTGGGCCTTGTTGTAGAGCACGACCTTGCGCTCGAGGTTTTCTGCCTCGACTGTGCGGTCCATGAACTTGCGGTAGTGGGCGCGCTCGTAGTCCTGTGCGCCGAAGGCCTGCACGAGGGGCGTATTGCCGAGGACATCTACGATGGTGCCGCTCAGGTCAGCCTGCATTTCGGAAACCGCCTGGGCCTGGCGGTACTGCCAGCGCAGCAGCGGGTAGGAGGTGCCGAGGAACAGCGCGAGCCACGCGACGAACACGGTCACGAGCAGCGGGTGCGCGGTGCTCAGCAGAACGGTGGTCATGGCCGCAGCCACGGCCGGCCAGCCGAGTTCCCACGGGAACTGCTCGACGATGAGCTTGACCGTGGTGCCGACCTGCTCGACGCGCCGGGTCAGCTCGCCGGAAAATTTTTCTTCGAAGTAGGCTGCGGGGCGGTTGAGCAGCATTTCGTAGACTGCGGTGGTGAGGCGGTCGTAGATGCGGACAACCATGGTCGTTTCGAGCCAGTGGCCGACGCGGTAGAAGGCTTCCTGGCCGAAGAGCACGAGTACTATGGTCAGCAGCGAGGACGTAAAGTCAGAAATAGCCAGGCTGCCGGGGGGTGCGCCGACCACGCGGTCGGCGACGAGCTTCAGGAGGTACGGAACGGTGTAGGCGCAGGCGTTGCCGGCGATGATGCACAAATACATAAACCCTATCCGGAAACGGTAGGGCTGTGTTGCGTATAAGAAAGCTTTTTTTGGGCTTTCTAAAAAGGAACTTTTGCTAAACCTAAACATTGTTAACTAGCATTGACAAAACTTTATAAATATGTTAAACTTATACTTAAATTTGAGAGGAGAGTACATGAAGCGATTCATTGTTTTCGCCCATGAAGAGTTTGAACCCCAAGGTGGATGGGACGACGTCGTCGCCGATTCGAATGGGTTAGTCCGTTCAACCGACTCCCTTGAGGAGGCCCGAGAGATCCTCAGTGAGGCCAAGCGCGCCAAGCAGGACCGCGGTTGTTCTGGCGAAGAGGATGATATCGTCGTCAAATGCTACGGCCACATTGTAGATTTGACCACTGGGCAAAAAGTCCGTTAGTACTGCGGCCAGGAGCGTGAGAAATCACCGCTGCCTGGCCGTTTTGCATTATTATCCTAAATTATTTTTTATTATTTTAGCGACTTGTTGAAGCTCCTCGTCCGGTTCTGTTTCCCGAGAGCCCGGACGGTAGAAGAACTGCCTCGGGTCGTAGCCGTAGACGCCCTTGTCGCCGGCTTTCCGCGGCAAGAGGTGCACGTGGAGGTGGTTCACGGTCTGACCGGCCACCTCGCCTTCGTTCCAGGCAATATTGAACCCTTCGGCGGCAAAAGTTTTGGTCAGCACCGGCTTCATAGTTAAGATTTGTCCCTTTATGGCCGCAAATTCGGCATCCGTGAGATCATCGATCTTTTCTACGTGCCGGATGGGAGAAATGAGAACGTGTCCCACGACGACCGGCAGGTTGGTTGGAAAAACCTGGACGAGTTCGTCGCGGTAAATGGTTCTGTCTGAAAGATCGCCGCAGAACGGGCACCCCATTTGCTTATGCTTTCTTCGCCATGAGCTGCTGGTGCTCGGGGGTGTTCAGCAGCCCGCACTTCTTGTACTTCTTCCCGCTGCCGCACGGGCAGGGGTCGTTGCGACCAGTGGTTGATGCGGCAGCATCTGCGCTTGCGCTCCCCCGCTCGTTGCCTTGGCTGCTCGAGAGCTGCACGCCCTCTACGGGTACCACCGGCTGTTCCTGGACCTGGACGGTCACCCGGAAGACCGTGTAGGCAATTTGCTTGTTGATTTCGGCAATGAGGCGCTGGAACTGCTCGTAGCCCTCGCGCTTGTATTCAACCAAGGGTTCGCGCTGGCCGTAGCCGCGCAACCTGACCGAGTCGCGGAGGTGGTCCATGGTCTCGAGGTGCTCCATCCACAGGCTGTCGAGCGAGTGGAGCGCCACGAAGCGCAGCATTTCGTCAAAGGCTTCGGCCGGCGCGTCTTTTTCTTTTCCGTCGAGCAGTTCGCGCGCCGATTTCGTGAGGCTGTCGATGAGCGCGAACTCCCGGTCCGGCGCATTTTCGTACGCGTCGGCGAGCGCCTTTTCCTGGACGGCGCTGAGCGGGATCATGGCTTTTACGGCGGCGGTAATGCGGCCGAACGCATCGGCGGGGTCACCGCCAGCGGTTTCTGAAGCCAGCTCGTAGCGGACGAGATCCTCGATTTCTTTTTCGATGAGCTCGAAAATTTCATCCTTGAGCGGCTTCTGGCCAGCGGAAACCGGCAGGCCGGGAAGGTAGCGGCGCCGGATGCGGTAAATAACCTTGCGCTGGTGGTCTAAGACGTCGTCGAATTCCAGCACGTGCTTGCGGCTGTCGAAGTTGAGGCCCTCTATTTTTTTCTGCGCCTGCTCAATGGAGCGGGACACGAGCGAGGAGTCGAGCGGCTGATCGTCGGGCAGACCGAGCGTGTTCATGAGCCCCTTCATGCGCTCGCCGCCGAACAGGCGCAGAAGATCGTCCTCCATGCTCACGTAGAACTGGCTGGCGCCGGGGTCGCCCTGGCGCCCGCTGCGGCCGCGGAGCTGGTTGTCGATGCGGCGGCTCTCGTGGCGCTCGGTGCCGAGCACGAAAAGGCCGCCGGCCTTTTTAACGAGCTCGGCCTCTTTCGGGTCAACGGGGTTGCCGCCGAGCAAAATGTCCACGCCGCGGCCGGCAATGTTCGTCGCGAGCGTCACGGCGCCGAGGCGCCCGGCCTGGGCAATAATGTGAGCCTCTCGCTCGTGGTTTTTGGCGTTCAGCAGCTCGAACGGAACGCCCTCGGCCTTGAGCTGTTCGGCGAGCTGCTCGTTTTTGGCAATGGATACGGTGCCGATGAGCACCGGCTGCCCGGTGTCGTGGCGGCGCCTTACCTCTTTCGCTATAGCCTCGAACTTGGCTTTCTCGGTTTTGTAGACCGTGTCGGCTGCGTCGGCGCGAACCATGGGGTGGTGGGTCGGCACCTGCTCAACGGGGAGCTGGTAGATTTTGTAAAATTCTTCCTCCTCGGTCTTCGCGGTACCGGTCATGCCGGCGAGCCGGGCGTAGAGCCGGAACAGGTTCTGGAAGGTAATGGTCGCGAGCGTCTTGCTCTCCTGCTGAATCTGGACATTCTCCTTGGCCTCGATGGCCTGGTGGAGCCCCTCGCTGTAGCGGCGGCCGAACATGAGCCGGCCGGTGAACTCGTCGACGATAACTACGCCGCCGTCGCGGACGACGTAGTCGCGGTCTTTCTTGAACAGCGTTTTGGCGCGGAGCGCCTGCTCGACGTGGTGGATGGTGGTGACGCCTTTGCTCGTGTCGTATATGTTCGGCACCTTCAGGAGCTGCTCGACGCGGTTGATGCCAGCGTCGGTGAGCGTCGTCGCCTTCTTTTTTTCGTCCACCTCGAAGTGCTCGTGTTCGGAGAGCTGCTCGACCATGGCGGCGAAGTCGTAGTACTTCGTCGTCGGTTCGCTGTCGGGCGCGGAAATAATGAGCGGGGTGCGCGCTTCGTCAATGAGGATGCTGTCGACCTCGTCGACGATGGCGTAGAAGAGGTCGCGCTGTGTCAGCATGCGCTCGTGGCGGGCCATGTTGTCGCGCAGGTAGTCGAACCCGAACTCGTTGTTCGTGCCGTAGGTGACGTCCGCGGCGTAGGCTTCGCGGCGCGTCACCGGGCGCATGTGCTTGACGTCCATGACGAGCCCCTCGGTTTCAGCCTCGAGCCGCTGGACCTCTTCTTCGTCGGGGGCGTAACCGGGATCGTAGCGGAACGACTTCTCGTGCTGGATGCTGGCCACCGTGAGGCCGAGGTAGCGGAAAATGGGTCCCATGAGGCTCGCCTGCCAGCGCGCGAGGTAGTCGTTCACGGTAACGAGGTGCACGCCCTTGCCGGCGAGCGCGAAGAGGACGAGCGGCAAGACCGCGGTTTGGGTTTTACCCTCGCCGGTTTTCATTTCCGCAATTTTGCCGTCGGCTAAAGCCATGCCGCCGACGATTTGGACATCGTAGTGCGGCTTGCCGGTGGTGCGCCCGGTGGCCTCGCGAACAATGGCGAAGACGCGCGGCGTTAGTTCCCGGAGGCGCTGGAACAGCTCCGCTTTTTCGGCAATGGCGGCGAGCTCTGCCCGGTAGCCGGCGAGCTCTTCTTTCATTGCGTTTTCGCTGAGCGCGACGACGGCCTCGCGGTGGCTGTTCGTCGTCTCTAGTTCGCTCTCGTAACGCTCGAGGGCGTTCTTTTCAATTCCGAGCAGACGTCCTAAAAAGCTCATATTCAAAAGGAATATTGATTACAGCTGATTATACCAAAAAACGGCTCGTTCTCAAAGTGGCTTTGGGTACGTAAAAACCGCCCCGGGGCGGTTTTTGGATACTATCCTCGCTTCCGCTGCCGCCTGACTTTCGACAGGGTTTTTTCTTTTGCTTTAATCATCTGTTCGCGAATTTTCGGAATTACTAGGTCGAGCGCCTCATACCAGTCAGAGCCGCTCGCGTCCGCAAAGTAGCCGTGTGGCCGAATATCGATCTCCGCCCGGTAGACGGTACCCTTGGACTTGGTGGTTTCGACATCCACCTCCACGTGCACCTTGTGCTCTTCTTTTAAAAACCGTTCGAGCGCCTTGAGTTTTTCGAGGATTTTCCCCTCAATGGCAGCGGTGAGGGAGGTTTTTGTGGCTCTGATGGTTACGTTCAAGGAGGGTAATTTTTAATTTCGATTAGTACTGTACCTGTAGCCGTATTGTACACGGCGCCGAGGCATCGCTCAACGGACGGAGTTACTTTTCGCTAGACGGGTTGCCAGAATTCGGCGTTTTGATCTGTGTAGCCTTCCGGGCCGTCCTCGGTGCCCGCGAGGCAGGCCTCGCAGGTACCGAACAGCTCGCCGGGCTCAAACTGTTGGACGTACCCGCACGGTACGCAGACGTATAGGCCGCCTTCGGGCACCCGGTCGCCTATGGCGTACCGTTCTTTGGCTGCGACCGCTTGCGGCATCAGGTTCCCGCGCGCGGAGCGATGCCGAGGAACTCCGGTTCAATTTCAAGATCGATTCCGAACGTCTCCTTGGTTTTTTCAAGAACCTGTCGGGCGAGCTCGAGCACGTCTGCCGCCGTCGCCGAGCCAGTCGCGTTCAAAACTATGGCAGGGTTGGCCACGTTAATTTTCGCGCCGCCGACCTGGTAGCCCTTGAGACCCTGCAGCTCGAGGAGGAAGGCGACGGGCGTTTTGTAACCCTGGGGGACCTTGAGCCGGTCTTCCATTGAGCGGAGCTTTTGCAGGGCGCCCTCGCCGTACCGCTCGCGGACGCGCTCGGCGAGACTGGCGAGCTCCCCGAGCAGAGCTACGGGCCGGCGGAAGAACGAGCCGGCGTTCCCGTTCACGGCCCCGGTCGGGTACGGAAACTTCGCGTCTCGGATTTCGGTCACCGCGGCGCGCAGGCCGGCGAGGTTCGGGCGCTCGGCCGGCCGGTCCCTGAAGTACCGAGCCACGTCGCCGTACGAGAGATTCGGCTCGCCGTGCAGCGCGAGGCGGAGCGTAACCGACAGGATAATGTACCGGCCTTTCGCGCCGCTGTTGAAAATGCTCTTCCGGTAAGAAAATGCGCAGTCGGTGTTTGCGAGCACGGTCACCGTGAGGCTCGCGGTGTCGAAAACCTCAACCGAATCCACCACCTGGCTCGCCTCTTGGCCGTACGCGCCGACGTTTTGAACGGCGAGCGCGCCGGAGCTCCCCGGAATATGAGAGAGGTTCTCTATCCCCCACCAGCCGCGGTCCACCGCCATTGCCGCCGCCGCGTCCCACGGTTCGCCGGCGGCGAGCTTCAGGAGCACGGTACCGTCGTGCGGTTCGCTCACCGCAACGCCGCGGAGCTCCGGGCGGAGCACGAGACCCCGGTAGCCGGCGTCTGCCACGAGCACGTTGCTCCCGCCGCCGAGCACGAACATCGGAAGCCCGTGTTCGCGGGCCAGCAGCACCGCTTCCCCGACCTCACCGGCGTCGCGGGCCGTACAAAAGAGGTCGGCGGGACCGCCAATCTTGAACGTGGTATACGGGGCCAGCGGCGTATTTTTTTGGACGTGGAGCATCAGAGCTGGGCGGTGAGGTCGTAGGCTAAACGGTTAAAGTTGCCGACCACCATGAAGATGACCACGTCGTTCGGTTTCAGGTCGGCCTGGAGCACCTGCAGGGCCGCTGCTTTCGAGTGGACCGGGCGCACGTCCCGGTGCTCGGCCGATAGGGTTTTGAAGACCTCTTGTGACGTCACGGTGGCGTTTTTAACGCTCTCGCGGGCGGGGTAAATGTCGGCGAGCACAACGTGGTCGGCATCTGAAAAAGATTTCGCGAGCTCGGGGAGGAGCGCCTTCGTCCTGCTGAACGTGTGCGGCTCGAACACGGCCCAAACGTTCCGGCCCGGGTAGCGCAGGCGCGCGGCGGCGAGCGTTTCGCGGACCGCGGTCGGGTGGTGGGCGTAGTCGTCGATAACCGTAATACCTTTTTTTTCGGCAACGACCTCGAAGCGGCGCTTTACGCCGCGGTACGCGAGGAGGTCGAGCGCCAGCTGCTCGTAGGAAAACCCGAGGCTCCGCAGGCAGCAGAGCGCCGCGAGCACATTGTAGACGTTGTGCTTGCCGGGCAGCACCGTTTTGTAGTCCTCGGTCAGCTCCACGGCCTGGCTGATGACGTCTTTGCTGTAGCGGTTGCGAACGGATATGCCGGTGTACGGACCGAAGTCAAGATGGGTTGCCTGGAAGTCTCCGTGCTCAATGCCGAAGCTCGCCGCCGGAACGTGGGCGCGGTGCGCGAGCCGTACGAGGTTCGGATCGTCGGCGTTGTACACGAGCAAACCGTCGAGCGGGAGGTTGCCGATGAGCTCGTCGAACTCGGCCTCGAGCTCTGAGAGCGATGAGAACATGTCGGGGTGGTCGTGCTCGAGGTTCGTGAGTACGAGGACGTCCGCCCGGTAGGAGTGGAACTTCGGGGTCGGATCGTCGAACTCGGCCTTGTACTCGTCGCCCTCGAAGACCGCGTAGTGCCCGTCTCCCGGCTCGAAGTTCGTCCCGGTATCTTGGAGTACGGCGCCGACCATGAACGGGCTACCGTCGATCCCGTGGAGGAGGGTGCCAATGAGTCCCGTGGTCGTCGATTTGCCGTGGGTGCCGGCGACGACGATGCGGATGCGGTCGCGGTTCAGCAGGTACAAGAGTTCAGCAAAGCCGCAGTGGGGCAAACTTTTTGCGTAGACGGCGGCCACTTCTGGGTTCTGTTCGCCCTCGCCGGCCGAAACGACGTAGAGGTCGTGGCTGCCGATGCGGGAGGCGTCGTACGGGGTTGCGTACGGAATTTTGGAGGCTTTCAGCGAGTCTGAGGCGGGCGGGTAGAGATCGGCAGAGTCTGAGCCGCTCACGTCGAAGCCGGCGGCCTTGGCGAGGCCGGCGGCTGCCGACATGCCCACGCCGCCGATGCCGATGAAGTACAGGGAGTGAACGTTTTCTAAGCTAACCACGGTCGTTCGCTGTTCGCTCGTCAATTATTTTTTGGATCTTCGGCGCCGCGCGCGCTGCTTCGTCCCGGCCGTACTCCCGCAGCGCGTGGGCGTTCTCGAGGTCTTCGAGACGGTTTACCTTCTGCACCGGGGGGGTAACGACGAGGTCGGCGCCCGGCGCGACCTCGGTCGAGCCGGCCCGCTCGAGCGCGATGTCGAGGCTCTTCCCCAGTATAGTGAAGACCCCGTGGTGTTGCACGAAGCGCTCCTCGAGCGTGCCGTTCGGCAGCGCCCTGGCGAGCACCGTACCGAGGCGGTCGAGCGCAAGGAAGCGCGTGAACCAGTTCTGGGTCTTCCGGAACGACTTCAGCCCGCCGTAGAATACCTGGCGCGTGGCGAGCATGTCGACGCCGACCACCACGTCGGCGCCGGCTTCGCGGACCACGTCGGTTGGGACGACGGAAACGAGTCCGCCGTCCACGAGCGTCCGGCTCCCCCACTGGGTGGGTTCGAACAGCCCCGGCACGGCGCACGAGGCGCGCGCGGCCCGGGCAATGTCGCCCATTTGGAGCAGCACCGGCTCGCCGGTTTCAATGTCGCAGGCCACGAACACCATGCGGACCGAGACGTCTTCGAAGCGGAGATCTTTCGTAAAACGCCTGACCTCGTCTTCCATTAAATCTAAGCTGTACAGCCCGCCGTGGTCAGCGTCTTTGAGCAGCCTTCTGAGCGCCCGAACGTTGAACTGCTCGGCGTAGCGCCCCAAAAGCGGCAACGTGCCGCAGGCGTACGCCGCCGCCGGAATGGTTGCACCCGAGCAGGCCGCAATGAAGTCGGGCGCGAGGCCGGCGGCCACGAGCCCCTCGAGGAACCCGACGTAGAAAGCCGAGCGGGTCCCCGAACCGCTGAGCGCGAGGCCGAGCTTTAAACCGGACTTAGGCATGACGGTTTTTTATAATGCGGAACAGGAGCTCGGCGAGCCTCTCGGAAGCCCCGTGCGGCATGAGGGTGTGGGCATTCCGGCGCAGGGCCTCGAGCGCTCCCGCGTCAGCGATGGCAGCCGCTACGGCGTCCGTGAGTGCCGGCGGGGTCAGCGGGGCGTCCGAAATCACGAGCGCCGCGCCGGCCTGCCGCGCCAGGACAGCGTTTTTTTCTTGGTGCGTGCCGGGCATGGGTACGAGGATGGCGGCGACGGATAGCTCCGAGATTTCGGTAATTGTCGCGAGGCCGGCGCGGCAGACCACGAGGTCGGCGGCGCGGTAGGCGAGCGCCATATCGTCAATGAACGGCACCTGGCGGTAGCCGGCCCCGTCTGCCGGCTGTTCCTTTCCCTGTCCGGACGCGTGGAGCACCTGGGTGGTTTTTAGCAGGTTCGGCAGCGCGCCGTAGGCGGCACGGTTCAAAGACGCTGCGCCGGTTCCCCCACCGACAATGGCGACGAGCGGCTTTGAGGCGCTGAACCCGAGCGAGCGCTTCGCGTCACCTTGATCGGCGGGCGAAAGCTGCAGCCGGCAGGGGTTGCCGATTACCTCGGCGTTCTTGATCGCCGCCGCTGTCTCGGCAAAGGCGCAGGTCACGAGCGAGGCAAGGGGCGCACAGAGCCTGTTCGAGAGGCTCACCGATACGTCTTGCTGGTGAATTGCTACCGGTACGCCGAGCAGCCGGGCAGCCCAGAGCACCGGCACCTGCGAAAATCCGCCGGCGCCGAGCGCGACGTCCGGCTTGAAGCGGGCAACGGCGCCGAGGGCCTGAAAAAATCCGTAGAGGGTCAAGAACGGCGCCGCGAGGTTTTGGAGCGACACAAAACGGTCGAGCTTCCCGCCCGCGACCGCGCAAAACGGCACCCCGGCCGCGCGCGCCATGCGACGGCCCGGGCCGCTGCTGCTGCTGACGAGCAGGAACCCGGCTGAAGGGTCGCGGCGCCTAAGGCTCTCGGCTACCGCGAGGAGCGGCGCCACGGGGCCAGCCGTGCTGCCGCCGGCAAAGAGCACCCTCATGCGGCTCCTCCCCTGCTGAGCGCGCGCCGGTAGGCGGCGACGGTCTGCTCGGCCGCCGCGCCCCAGCTGTAACGCGCGGCGCGCGCCCGGGCCCGTTCTCCGAGCTGCGCGCGGAAGGCTCCGTCCCGGACGATGAGCGCGAGCTTGTCGGCAATGTCGGTCGGGTTTTCGGGGTCGAAGTAAATGGCGCCGTCGTCGTAAATTTCATTGAAGACCTCGGTATTTGAAACCGCGAGCGGCAGACCCGCTGCCATGGCCTCTACCCCCGGCAGGCCGAAGCCTTCGTAGAGCGAGGCCGAAACGAACGCGGTCGCCCCGCCGTAGAGCGCCGCGAGCTGCCGCTCGCTCACGGGCCCGGTGAATACGGTACGGCTCTGGGCTGAGGCCGCGAGCGCCTCCAGGCGTACGTTCGGGTAGTGCGGGTCAGCCGGACCGGCTACGACCAGGTCGACGTCGGCCTCGCCGCGCGCCTGGAGCTCGCGGAAGCCCCGGCAGAGTCCGGTAACGTTCTTCTTGCGTTCCAGAACGCCGACGAACAGGAGGTACGGGCGGGTGAGGAGGAACCGTTCTCGGACCGCGCTCAGTTCGCCGGCGCTCGCCGGCGGCAGGTTCGCCGGCGCGTTGTAAACAACGGTGACGCGTTCGGGGGTGACGTTGAACGTTTTTACAATGTCGCGCTTCGATGCTTCGGACACCGTGATCACGGTCTCGGCGTCCCTGACCGCGCGCTCGATGACGGTACGGTAGGCCCAAAACTTGTGCCAGGTGGCGGGTTTGTGGCCGCTGATTTTATGGTGAACCGCGTCGTGGACGGTTACGATGAACGGCTTCCGGTAGAGCACCGGGACGTTGAAATTCGGAAAGTGAACGAGATCGAGGTTCAGCCTCGCGAGCAGCCTGGGCAGGAGCAGCTGTTCGCGCCAGCTGTAGTGGCGGGCATTCGTGCGCACCACTTCGACGTTCGGTATTTTTTCGAGCTGCTCGAGGTAGGGCGCGTCTTCGGCCCCGTTCGTGCCGAAGAACACGAACCGGTGCTCGGGGGCCGCTTTCGGCACCCGCAGGGCGAGCTCGAAACAGTAGCGGCCGATGCCGCCGCGGTGCGTTCCGAGGATCCTTACGTCGAGGCCAATCCGGCTCACGGGCGTAGGGTACTGAATGCTCGGAGAACCTGCTCAGCCGCCCGCGCCCAGGTGAAACGCGGCAGCGCCTCAGCCGCCCGCGCCGCCAGCCGGTCGCGGAGCGGTGCGTCGGTAAGGAGCGAACGGATGGCGCGGGCGAGAGACTCCGGGTTGTACGGATCGGCGCTCAGCGAAAAGGAGCCCGAAACCTCGGGGAGCGCGGTCACGTGCGAAATGACCGACGGCGTACCGAGGAGCGCGGCTTCGAGGGGCTGGAATCCGAAACCCTCGTACGTGCTCGGGTACACGGCGCAGCGGGCGAGCTTAACGATGGCGGCGAGATCGACCGGGTTTTTTACGTAGCCGAGGAGGTGGATACGGCGGCGGGCTGGGCTCCGGTCAATTTCGCGGAGCAGGTTCGCGTACTTCCAGCCGAGGCGCCCGACGACCACGAGGTCAACCTCGGGGGGCAGGAGCTCGAGGGCCCGCACGAGCTCGAGTAAATTTTTTCGGGGCTCGAGGGTGTTTAGAAACAGGACGAAATCACCGGGTAGGTAGAAGCGGTTGCGGGCGTCGCGCATGGCGGCGGCCGAAACCTGCGCGGGATGAACGTGGTCTGAGCCGGGGTAGACCACCTGTATTTTTTCTTTCGGAATTCCGAACAGACGCTCGGCGTCGTGGGCGGTGTACTCGGAGACGGCGAGCACGAGGTCGGCCCGGTCGAGGCTTTTTTTATAGTTGAGGAGGCGGTGCCAGACCCGGCGCTTCAGGTTGTAGTTCTCCGGTACGGTAACCGGCGAACAGTCGTGGAGCGTCACGACGACCTTTGTTTCGCGGTTTGCCGAAAACGGCAAAAGGTTCGGGAGAAAGAGGATGTCGGTCTCTCCGGCGAGCTTCTCTACCGTGGTAAGGTTCGCCGCGAGCGCGAGGTTCAGTAGCGGGTTCGGCCAGCGGCTCCTGACGGTCTTGGCGTTCAGCGAACGGAGGCGCGGCAGGTGGGGGTTTCGGCGGGAATTGACGTAGAGGCGGTAACGGTTCTGCCTATCGTGTTCGAGCAGCGCCTCGGTCAGGTTTAGAACGTACCCCTCAACGCCGGTAACCGTCCCCGAAAGCAGGCTTCGGATGTCGATGGTGATGTTCATGCCGTTTTCTTCAGCTTAGCCGCGCTGCTCACGAAAGCCAGAATTTCCCGGTCGAACCGCTCGGCGGAAAATGTTTCCGCGTGGGAGCGCAGCGCCGCGGGGTTATAGTGGGCGCCGTTCCAGCTCTTTACTAGATCAGAAACTTCACGAACATCGTGGCGGGAAAACAGCTCTCCGGTAACGCCCGGCAGCACGGTTTCGGTTGCCCCCCCCGCGCCGTAGGCGAGCGTCGGCGTGCCGCAGGCAGCCGCCTCGATCGGCACGAGGCCGAGGTCTTCGTGCTGCGGAAAAATGACGGCGCGGGCCCGGCTGTACTCGTCGCGGAGCTGTTCGTCCGTAATTCGCCCGAGGAAGGTCACGGTAGGGCCGGCAATCGACTTCAAAAAATCGAGCGCCCTCCCTTCGCCCGCTACCCTGAGCGGCAGATTTAGCTCGGTAAACAGCCTGACGGCGAAATCCGGCTTCTTGTGGAGCTGGAGCCGGCCGGCGAGCAGAAAATTATCCTCCCGCTCTGCGGTCGGTTTCCAAAAAATCGTATCCACCGGCGGGTAAATAACCGTACTGTCGCGGCGGTACACGTCCCGAATGCGACGCTGGACTTCGCGCGAGTTCGCCACGAAGCGGTCGACCCGGGCGGTGCCGAGTTGATCCCACGCTTTCAGCCGGCCGAGCAGCGCGGCGACGAGCGGTTTGAGGGGCCGCAGCCACCCGAGCTCCTGGTCGAGGTACCCGTCGTCGTGCCAGAGGAAGCGCGGCGGCGTGTGGCAGTAGCAGACGTGGGTAGCGCCGGGCGCGACCGGAACATTTTTTGCGAACCCCGAGCTGGAGCTCAGTACGACCTGAACACCCGCAGCGCCCATGGACCTCACTGCCCACGGAATGAGCGGCAACCAAAACTTCAGCTTCGGCAGAATCCGGTAGAGCGGCTGCAGGCGCGAGGGGCGGATATCCCAGCCAGAGAAGTGCGGTTCGAGCGACCGGTCGAGCGCCAGAACGTGGACCGGCGCTTGGGGAAACAGGCGGTGAAAACGCTCAACGACCCGTTCGGCTCCGCCGAGCTGCGTGAAGCTATCGTGGGCGAGCGCTATGTTCATGCCGGGCTAGTAATCTTCCTTGAGCTTCGGCGCGAACAGGAGCAGGTAGGCGCTCTTGGCGAGCACCTCGACGTCGAGCCAGAATGACCAGCTCTCAATGTAGAAGGTATTGAGCCGAATCTCTTCTTCAAACGGCAGGTCGGGCCAAGACATCTGCGCGATCTGCGACATGCCGAAGATGCCCGGCTTGATGCTGAACATGCGGCGGTAGCGGGTGCGGTAGCGCTCGACTTCTTCAATAACGTGCGCGCGCGGACCGACCATGCTCATGTCGCCGCGCAGCACGTTCCAGAACTGTGGAATTTCATCGAGCTTCGTGCGGCGGATGAAGCGGCCGACCCGGGTAACCCGCGGGTCATCCCGAACTTTCAGGAACGGGGCGTCCTTGCCGCCGCGGTCGTTCTTCTCCCAGAGCTGCTGCCTGATCTGCTCGGCTTCGGCCCCGCCGTACCCTTCGCCGACCGAGAGGTGCGTGTACATGCTGCGGAATTTGTAGAAGGTAAAATCTCTCCCGCGGCCGCCGCGGGCGGCGGCGTAGATGGCCGGTCCGCGGCTCTCGAGCCTGATGGCGAGGTAGACGCCGAGGTAGAGCGGGCTGCAGATGGCGATGCAGACCGAAGAAGCGGCAACGTCGAAGACGCGCTTCACCACCTGGCCCCAGCCGTCGAGCGGCGTGTTCTTGAGCTGAATGAGCGGTACCCCGGCGAGGCTCGAGACCTCGACGCGGGTGCGCTGCGCCTCGAACAGGTTCGGCACGAAGCTGAAGGCGAGCCCGCGGCTGCGGGCGAGCTGGGCGAGCTCGAGGCTGTCTTCTCCCGAGAGGTCCGGCGAGGCTACGAGAATTTCGTCGAGCAGGCCGCGGTCGTGGAGCTCGCCGACGCGGGCAGCCGTTGCCCCGCGCTCGAACGGCAGCTCGGCGACGACCTGGTAGCCGTAGCTCGGCGCGCGAATGAGCGCCTCCACCGGCGCGGCGTGCCCGGGGAATGCACCGACGATGGCGATGCGGTGGATGCCGACGCCGCGCGCGAGCCAGGCGCGCTGGATGAGCCGCAGCAGCCAGCGGACGGAGAGCACGAAGATGATGCCGACGCCCCACGTCCCGAGGAGAATGAAGCGCGAGGGGAAAACCTGCCGGTCGAAGAAGAACAGGATAACGACGGCGAGCAGGCCGAGCGAAACGGCGCCGGTCACCCGTCGGAACTCGTCCCAGGCGCGCCGTACGCCCCGCAGGTTGTAGAGCCCGAACAGCGCGAACAGGACGAGGACCACGGGGACGACGAGCGCCGCCACGTTGAGGAACTGGGAGAGCGTCAGCTCGTAGCGAATAGGCCGGGCAATGATGCCCGGCTGCTGGCGCAGGTAGAACGATGTCACACCCGCGGCAATGAGCGCTGCCGCGTCGGCCGGCACCGAGAGGAGGTTCAGGTAGAGTTCAGAACGTTTCATACGCGGGAGCATTATACCAGCCGGCGAGGTACATGAGAACGCAGCCCCGGGGCACGGCCCCGGGGCTGCGTCTTGGAACGTTCGCTAGGGCCTCAGGCGGTAGAAGATGGCCCCGGTGTGGAGGTCGAGGCTCGCGGCGTCGCCGGTTGATCGGAGGTAATCGATGTGCGCTTTGTTCTCGCACTTCGGGCAGCTGCTCGTTTCTCCCGGGTCGCTCTTGACCACGGAATCGTAGGTAATCTGCACGACGTCGTTTTTTGCCACGGTTCCGATATTGAACATGAGCGTTTTCTGGCCCGAGAGGTACGAGTACTGGCCCGGCGGGGGCTGAACGTCGCGGCCGGCGTAGCCGAGCGTACGGCCGTCGGCTTTCGCATTCCACCCGTTCGGCGGCTCATCGAGGTTCGTCAGGAGGTTTGAGGCGCGCACCTCGGTCGCGTCGGCTGTCGTGCTCTTGTTGCACAAGTTAATCTCCCAGGTCACGACGTCGCCGAGCCGGAGCGGCTGCCCGAGCGGCAGGCCCTGGAAGCTGTCGTAATCGCAGTCGCTGTTCGGCTGGGGTACGCTGTTTATAGCCCGAATGTTCTTGTCGGACGGCGATAAATCTCCGGCGCATACGCTAAACACGTACGGGTTATTGTACGCGCGCGTTACCGCCGCCTCCCCCACCCCGTTCACGCTCGAAACCCAGTAGTAGTAGCTGCCCGGTGCCACGCTGTCGGAGTACGAGGTTACGTCGGCGCCGAACTGCCGCAGAAGGTCTACGGGAGACGGTACCACGGCGTCGGTGTTCCGGCGGTAGAGCCGGTAGCCGGTTTCGCCCGAGACGTTCGTCCACGAAAGGTTGATGCTCCCACAGCCTACGCTCGCGGTAAGTGAGCTCACCTGCGGGGGTAAGCCGTTGCACGCCGCGGACGCAATACCTCCGGACGCGTTCGTGTCGGCTGGAACTTTCACACTCGTTCCGGCGCTCTCTACCCAGTAGTAGTAGCTGGTCCCGGGGTTGGCGGCCAGGTCGGCGTAGGTGGTAACCCCGAAGGCGTAGCCGTAGCTCGAACCCGATGGTGTGGCCGACAGGCTCCGGTAGACGTTGTAGGCGGTTGCCCCGCTGCCCGGCGACCAGGTGAGCCGAACCGTACCGCACGACGGGCTACTCGCCACTACGTTCGACGGCGGGCCGGTGCTCGTAGTCCCGACGGTGTAGATGACGGAAATGCCGCGCGACTGGTTGTTCGTTGTATCCCGAACCGTCACGCCGCACGACCGGCTACCGGGGGTCGGCAGCGCCGTTACCGAAACAGATAGGTTCGCAGAAGCTCCGGCCGCCAGGGTGCCCGAAGCGGGACTGACCGAGCACCACGCCTGGTCGGTGCTCGCCTGCCAGACCAGAGCCGACGTACCGGCGTTGCGGGCTTGGGCCACCTGCGGCGCCGGAGCCGGTCCCCCGACAGGGGCGGTGAAGGTCAGCGTCGCTGGGCTTACCGTGAGCAGCCCTTGCGCCGTGGCCGTCACCACGTAGGTTGCCCGTGCGCGCTGCGGGTTGTTGGTCGCGCGCGGGTCCGAGACCGTAATTTGGCAGTTGAACGTTCCCACGTAGCTCGGCGCGTCGACGTACATGCTCACACTGGCGAAACCACCCGGCTGGACTTGGACCGCCTGCGGAGTGGTGTGGCACCAGCCGAAGTCGGTGGTGATCTGCGCGGAAAGCTGCCCGGTGCCGGTGTTGCGAATGGTCAGCGCCTGTCCGGTCGGGGCCGGCGATCCGGTAACCGCCGAAAACGAGAAGCTGCTCGGGCTCAGCTGGATGGTTGGCAGGAAAACCGGCGCGGGCGTCACGAGGTATGTTACCGGGAGCCGCTGCGGATCGTTCGTCGCGTTCGGATCGGTAAACGTAATGACGCACCAATCGTAGTTTCCGGCGTTCGTCGGCGCGGCCACCGAAATGTTGACCTGCTGGCTCCCGCCCGGCGCGACCGATCCGGCCGTCGTGTTCGGGTAGCACCAGGTGACGTTCGAGCTGGCGGTCCAGTTCAGGGTCGCCTGGCCGCCGTTTGAGACCGTCATGGCTTGCGCCGCCGGCGCAGCCCCGCCCGCGACGCCGCCGAACGTCAGCTGAGTCGGACTCAGTACGATGGTCGGGTGCGGAATGGTTTGAACGGTATAAATAACGCCGACCTGCTGCGGGCTGCTGGCAGCATTTTGCCCGGTAATCGTCACCGTGCAATTTCGCGTTCCCTCGGCCACCGGCGGATCAACCGTGACGGGGAGATTCACCGACCCGCCCTGGGCGATAGTACCGCTGCCGGAAGCGTGGCACCAGCTCTGGTTCGCGCTCGCCTGCCACACGAGGTTCGCGTAGCCCGTGTTGCGGACGGTGATTTGCTGCGCCGCCGGAGCCGGCTCACCCGGCTGTGCCGAGAACAGCAGTTGGCTCGGGCTGGCAGCTATGTCGGGAAAGCGCGTGCCGGCGCCGACCTGAACCGAATCGGATGCCGACCCGCCGGGACCGGTGCAGTTGAGCTGGTAGGATTGCGTGCCGAAAACCGGGCCGTCCGTCCTAGAGCCGCTCGTTCCCGTCCAGGCCCTCGGCGTAACGGTGCACGTGCTCGCATTCTGCGAGCTCCAGCTGACGGTAATCGTGCTCCCGTACGGAACGGTTCCCGGGTTGTCCGACCCGTTGATCTTGATGTCGGCGGTGGGGCCGGGCGCGGCGGTGACGTTGACGGTTACGGTGTCGGATGCCGACCCGCCGGGACCGGTACACGAGGCTCGGTAGGTTTGAGCGCTGCTTAAGGGGCCGGAAACTTGGGAACCCGAGGTGCCGCTCCAGTTACCGGGGGTCACCGTGCAGCTCGTCGCATCAACTGAGGTCCAGCTGACGGTAACGCTCGAACCGCTCGTAACGGAAACCGGCCCGTCCGAACCGTTGGCTTTGATGTTGACGGCCGGAGCCGGCGCGCCGACGCTGAGGGTGACCGAGTCAGTTACGCTGCCGCCGGGACCGGTGCAGTTGATGGTAAACGTTGAGGGCGAAAAGATTGCCCCGCTGCTCTGGGTTCCCGACGTGGCTTTCGAGCCCGACCAGGCCCCCGAGGCGCTGCACGTGCTCGCATTCTGCGAAGTCCACGATAAATTCGCCGACCCGCCGGAGGCAACGGTCACCGGCCCGTCGCTCCCGTTAGCCTTGATATCGACGGTCGGGGCAGCCGCCGCCGCCACGTCCAGGTACTGGACGTTCGTGATCTCACCGTAGGAGCCGCTGCAGGTGAGGCCGA
>CAZLPF010000012.1:0-37490 GCA_964561365.1 uncultured Candidatus Saccharibacteria bacterium
TACGCCTGCTTTGGGAGCAGGTAGACTGGGTTCAATTCCCAGCAGCCCGACCACGGGTCGTGTGACGCTGCGGCTTACGTGCGCTGAAACGGTTCAGCTCACTTCAGCTTTCGCGTCACCGCCCCTTTACCCCAAAAAGCGTAGGACGCTTTTTGGGGACCCCGAAGAACAAAACAAAAACGCCGGTTTAAGACCGGCATTTTGTTTATACACACCTATATCCACAGAACTAGCGGGTTTTCCCCACACCATAGGCACGGTAATCCCCCTCCCGTCCCTAGTTGAACAGGTTGTGGTACTTGCGGGACTTGGAGAGCGCCAGTATGTAGTCGTAGGCTTCGCCCGCGTTCTCGACCAAGTGGAAGAGCTCCAGGTCGTCGCCGGAAATGGCTCCGTTCTCGTTGAAGACCGTCTTAACCATCCAGTCCACGAGCCCGCCCCAGAACTCTTTGCCCACGAGGACAATGGGAATGGGGCGTATCTTGCGGGTCTGGATGAGCGTAATCATCTCGAAGAACTCGTCCAGGGTGCCGTAGCCGCCGGGGAAGAAAATGTAGACCGAGCTCGCGGTCTCGAGCATGACCTTGCGGGTAAAGAAGAAGCTGAAGCTCTCACTCTCCTTCACGTACTTGTTCGTCCGCTGCTCGAACGGGAGCTTGATGTTAATGCCGACCGACTTGCCGCCGGCCTCAAAGGCGCCCTGGTTCGCCGCCTCCATAATGCCCGGCCCGCCGCCGGTGATGACGGCGAAACCGGACTTTGAAAGCTTGAAGCCGAGCTGCCGCGCCTCCTCGTAGACGCCGTTCTTCAGGCCGTCCCGGGCGCTGCCGTAGATGCTCACCGCCTTCTTGTAGCGCTTCAGGAAGTCGAACCCGGCAATGAACTCAGCCATGATTTTGAAGACCGTCCAAGGGTTCACGTCGCGGCTCTCGGCCTTGAAGACGTTGCGGAGCTCGGATATGGGCACGCAGATTTCCCGGCCGCCGGACATGAAGCAGACCACCTCGTGCTTGTGGTGGTTTTGGTCCTCTACGGTACGCTTTGTGGGCTTGGCCATGGCGCGTGAACGGTTACGGCTGTTTTTGGGTGCCGGCCGCGCCAACCGTTTGGGAGCGGCCAGCGGGGGCGAATCCCCCGGCTCTGCGGGACCCGGGGGTACGGGCGGGCCGCCCGAGTTCCCCAAGAAAAATGACAGGAGGTCCATGGGCGGCACCCCCGTTAGCCCTTGCCCTTAAAAACGTCGTAGCAGAAGCGGTAGCCGGCGGCAATCTCGGCCTCGGCTTCCTCGGGCTTTGCCGTTCCGGCGTGGAGCTTTTTGAGCGGATCCCAGAAAATAGTCCGGCCGACGGCGAAGCCAATCACGCCCGGCACGCCGCTGCCGGCGCGGAGCCACTCGGCGACCTTCTCCCGCTTTTCGGCCCGGCCGAGAATGACGACGCCCACGTCGTGGCGCAGGCCCACGTGTGCCTGGAGCGCCACGAGCTCGTAGTTGATGCGGTTTACGAAACCCTCGATCTTCCAGACGTCGACCTCAATGCCGTCCTGCTGGACGTCGGCAATGAGCCGGACGGTGAGGATGGGCCGGACCTCTTCGTCGAACCGGGCCTTGTCTCCCCCGACCTTGAGCAGCTGCTCGGGGGTGGGCGCGACAATGGGCTCGACGAGCAGGCGGATGCCGGCGGCGTGGGCGTAGTCGGACAGCTCTTTCAGCTTCTGGCGCTGGCGGCGGTTCAGCTCCTGGTCGCCCTCGGCGTTGTAGCGCAGCAGCACCTTGGCGAAGTCGGGCCGGAAGCGTTCCAGGTGAGCCTTGTAATCCGGGCCGTACTCGAAGTCGAACTCGGCCTGGCCGCTCTTCTCCACGGTGAGGATGCGCACGACCTTCTCTTCGGCAGCCCGGGCGAGGACATGCTCGCCGAACTGCTCGTCAACCAAAACAGCCGCCTCCCCGCGGGGGACGTGGCCCTTCATGCCCTTCAGGAACCCGGCAAAAATGGTATCTTTGTACTTTTTTATGAGCTCCTGCTCTTCGGCCGTCACGGCGCCGTGCTCGTTCAACACCCCCTCCACGAACGAGGCGCGGTGGTCGAATGCGAGCACGTAGAGCGGTTTGCTGTACCCAATTTGCACTTTTTGTTTCGGTGAGTTCCTCTCCGCCCCCCGCAGCGGCGCGGTGGAGCGGCTAACGGGAGTCGAACCCGTGCCACCTGCTTGGAAGGCAGGCGTACTACCGTTATACGATAGCCGCCTGCGCGGCTCCGGGCGACGGAGAGCGGCGAGACACGGGGCAATCCGGAGGTAGCCAAAACGGCCACCCCGGGCCACGTTCTGCCGTCTTACGCAGCGGGTTTCCCGATGCTGCGAACGGCTTCCTTGAACGCCTCGCCGGCCTTGAACTTCGGCGTGTTCAGCTCCGGAATGGTGATCTTCTGGCTCGGCTGGCGCGGGTTAACCCCGATCCTGGAGGCCCGGTGCGAAACGCTGAACTGCCCGAAGCCGCTGATGTTGACCTTGTCGCCGCCCCGCAGCACGTCGTACACGAGCTGGATGAGGGTATTCACCATCCGCTCGGCTTCCGAGTGCGTTATGGAGAGGCGCGCGGCCAACTGTTCGGTTAGCTGGAGCTTGTTCATGCCCTAGCGCTTAAGGATTTGGCTCTAGTATAGCAGTTTTTGGGAAAACAGGGTCAAGCAAGCCGGGGCTCCCTGTCAAATGCGGGCGGACGAATAAAAACCCGCCTAGGCGGCGGGTTCCTCGGCCAGCTCGGCTTTCCGCTTCTTTTCACCCTCGGTTTTAGCCGCCTCTTCGGGAAAGTGCTTCTTTAAGAGCGTACCCATAACGCCGTTGACGAACTTCGCCGAACTCGAGCCGCCGAACGTCTTGGCCAGCTCCACCGCTTCATCTATGGCCACCTTCGGCGGCACGTCGCGGAGCTTGAGCAGCTCGTAAATGCCGAGGCGCAGGGTAGCCCGGTCTACGGCCGTTATCTGCTCTATGGGCCACTCGGGCGCCGTCTCCACAATAATCGCGTCTATCTCCGGCAGGTTCTGCACCACGCCGCCGGTGAGCTGGTGGACGAAGCTTTCGTCCTGGAGGCCCGGCGCGAACTCGCCGAGGTTGTGGGTCACAATCTCGGAGAGCTGTTCTTTCTTGCCGCCGAAGTCCCACTCGAAGAGCGACTGCATGGCGACGGTGCGCGCGAGGTGCCTATTAGACATACATCACGGAAGGACAAACCTACGGTTTTTGAGCACCCATTGACGGTCGTACCGCCAATGGGAACCCGCATGCCTTCCGTGGCCTATCCTTTTCCCTTTAAAATTTCGCTCGCGGTGGCACAGCCACACGCTCGCGAGATGTAGAAAAAATAACACGCCCCCAGCGTAAACGCAACGAGGACGTGCTACTTTATTGGCTAACTATTTGGTGACCTTGCGTCCCTTGTAGAACCCGCAGCTCGGGCACGGCCGGTGCGGCCGGGTCGGCGCCCCGCAGTTCTTGCAGACGGCGTGCTGGAGGGGCTTCAGGGCGTGGTGGCTGCGGCGCTGGTTACGCCCCGAGCGGGTTTTGTGCTTCTTCGGAACTCCCATGACAGGTGGAG
This sequence comes from uncultured Candidatus Saccharibacteria bacterium, assembly GCA_964561365.1. Lineage (GTDB taxonomy): Bacteria > Patescibacteriota > Doudnabacteria > UBA920 > UBA920 > CAZLPF01. The sequence continues at coordinate 3,599 of CAZLPF010000012.1, forward strand.
GTTGAGTAATTGGTTGCGGAACGTATAGTAGCGGAATTGCCGGAAAATGTAAAGGCACCGGTCCGAAGGGTTCGGACCGGTGCCGGTTTCAGGCAGCGTCACAGCACCTTCCTGAGGTGCCGATCGATAAAGCTGGCCGTCACGCCGATCGTGTCGATCACCGCAATGAGAGGCATCAGGATGCCAAACCAAATCGGAAACATGATCAGCACGTAGAGGACCAGGAAGATGGTTCCAAATACCGTCAGTGAAAAGTACTGCCACTTCGATATCCGAACTGTTCCTGGCTCGGGCTTTGCTGCTTGCAGATTGCACCTCCTTGCTTTCGGTGAGCCTAGCAGAACGGGCGCGGCTCGGGAAAGGACCCGGCAGCCGCGCCCTCTTGGCCTGCCTGCCGGCAGGCAGGCTCCCACCAAGAACTCCCGGACCCGCCGGCGAGACAGGACGTCTACCTTCGGTGCTCTCCTTGCGGAAATACCAGAGATCGACGCATCGCCGACGGGTCCGGGAGCGGGACGAAAGCGTCCCGCGGGGTGGTTTACTCGAGCGTCGCTATTCCGGCCAAGAGGCCGAGGAGCGAGGCAACGGTCAGCAGGGTATCGGACATATAAATCCGGTTACTTTAGCAAGGTTAGGCTTCCGTGTCCAGGCGCTCGTCTTCCCACTCGCTCGAGCGGGAAAGCGCGGCCGCGAAGTGCCAAAAAACGTTCCAGCCCGAGAGGCACACGGCAATAATGAGCGCGTACATGGTGCTCGCCCGGACGTGGTCTACGGCAGAGCCCAAGCCCGCGCCGAGAACGCCCGCGGCAATCGGGAGCGCGACCCAGCGGCCGCGGCGCGCGAGGAAGGCGGTGGTGCCCGCCGCCCAGAACGCGAGGTAGAGGTACACGAGTGCGGTTTGCATGGTGGTAGCGAGGTTCGCGGATAAAAATAAAAAACACCGCGTAACTTTTGGTGTTTGTTTTTAGCTCACCTCTGCACCGAAACGTATTTCGGTTCAGGGGTAATGCGGCGAAACGTGGTTCGCCGCGGAGTGTTTGCGCTTCAGAGCCCGAGCCGCTTGAACTCTTCATCAATGCGCCTGCGGTCGGAGTCCTTTTGCTTTTGACTCTCGCCGTCGACATCCAGGGTGAATGCTCCGTTCCCCTGCTCGCGGACGAGCACAATAGATCCTGTCTGCTGCTTCAGGGTCTGGTCGTTGGTGCCCATTTGGTACCAGCGGATGTGTACGTGTCCCCGGTCAATCCGCCGGACCGTCACTCCGATCATCTTGACCGGGTGGTAGGTTGTGGTGAGCTCGATCGACTCTCCGTTCGGGCCGAGGTTCGGGAGCGTCGCCTTGTAAACCTCGCCCATATAAACAAGGTAAAGGGCTGGCAGCTCTTGCGGTACCTCGATCTTGACCGGCATGAGCTCGTTCGCGGGGTTCGACGTGCCGAGCTTGGCGCCCGGCCCGTGAGCAAACTTCACGATGTCTCCGCCCTTCAAACCTCGGTACTGTACCCAGAATGGATCGTAGAGGTCGCTGGCGATAGTGACCTTCGTGCCGTTCGGACGGAGCGGATACTGCATGAACGTAACCACCACTCCCTGTTGGCCCCGAGAGTCCCGCTGGACAACGATGAGCATCTGCTCGCCGTGTACCGTATCGAACTTTAGCTGGCCGGCGGGTTCTGTTGTAGCAGATTGACTGGTTGTTTTGCCGCCGCAAGATGCGAGCAGAAGCGAAAGTGCAAAGAGCGCGGTAATGTAAGCGCGCATGTGTTCCCCCTTGTGCGGCTTGGCCGCGGATCGTTCGAACAGCTGTAGGCCGGCCGGCGTTTGAAGGCGAACCGCCTCGGGCGGTTGAAATGTTGCCTATCGTCGACTGGCCCACGGCTGCGCGAGCGAACCCTTTTGTTTACCGCTACGCCGAAACGGTTCGTTTCGGTTCAGGGGTAATGCGGCGAACTTCGGTTCACCGCGGGTTTCCCTGCCTACCGGCAGGCAGACTCTCATTTCCTCCGGTCAGTTGAAGTACAGTTTGATGGCGATCTTCGCGATGTAGTACGCAATGATGCCACCGATGAGTAAGCGGATCACCTTAGTGTCAGCCGCCATAGAGGATGCTGACCACCGATCCAACGTAGTAGATACCTACGGCGGCGAAGGCGACCCTGCCGAGCCGGCCGATTGTATTCGCCGGCCAAAGAATGTTTTTGATCATGTTTGTTTGTCCCTCCCGCTGACCCGAACGAATTCGGAGCACCGGGAGTGGCCAGAACGAGTCCGGCCGGGTTTGAAGGCTACTGAGCCTTCTCGATTTTGGCGTTGACCACGGCGAGCTCCGCTCGCGGGTCGATGTAGATTGGCTTCACCTTCGCAACAGTGCCGGTCGCGTCAATGATAATGGGATCGCTGTAGGCGACCTCGGTGCGCTGATGTGAGAGCGTCAACGCGACCGTGCCCATTACACCGAACAAGAACAGGGCGCAGCCGACAAAGATGCCCATCTGCAAACGGTTAGCCAAATTGGCGGGAACCTGAATACGCATAATCTTTCTATCCTCCTGATTCGATCTAGAACTCGCACAGATTCGGAGCCCAAGGGAGAACATGCGGCAGTCCGCCTCAGGCGGAAAAAATTTAGCCGTGGTTCCCATGAGCTCCTAATCCGTACCCATGAAAGGACAAACGAGTTTTTCCTTTCATGAACTATCCTTTTCTTTGGTGGTTTCCCTTGCCTCGGTAAAGCCGTGGCTTCGGGAACTACTCCCCTGCTCCGCTCTGCCCGAGGATCCGGCTTCGCCTGTCCTGCCTGGGTTTCTCCGAGCGTCTGGCTTCTCCAGCACGGTGTGCTCCTTGACCCGAGGAGCTGGCTTTGCCAGTCCGAGGGAAGTAGTCGGGAAAGGAGTGGTCCGCGGCGAGGAAAACCGAAGGTTTGCCTTGCCGCGAAAAACAAAAAACCGCCAACCGGCGAAAGAACCTAAGTAAAAGTGTTCTCGTCAGTAGGCGGCTTTTGAAGCGCCCCAAATTCGGTTTACCGAGATTTGGAGCATGTGAAGCCACGAGAACTGCAGGTCCTGTATCCGACAGTTGTCTTGTCTTATTGAACTTTCAACACGCCAATTGAGCGTGACTGCATATAGTACACAAAATATACGATTATGTCAATAGCAAAGCTGTTTTGAGTATTTTTTAGGCTTATATAAAGCAAAAAACCACCGACGATACTTATCTCGTAAGTGGTTTTTCAGTAGTTTGAGCCGTTTAGCTCGCGCGGCGATGGTGTCTCTTATGGGGCACCTTCTGGGGCGCCTTCGCCTTTACGACCGGCTTCCTCTTTCGCTTCCCCAACTCCCGTGCCAGTTCCTCATCGGTCGCACCGATGGCTTCCTGGTAGGTAATGGTTTCCGAAGGAATAGAATCCCGATCGGGAACTTTGGTTAGTTCGATCTGGCGATCAACCTGTTCCAAAATGCGTTCCGCAAGCACCTTAGTATAGGCCAGTTCGTTGCGGTGCTCCAACAGCTCGCGAAAGCTGTCGACCGTTTCCGAATTGCGAATCATAGCTTTCGCTACCCGCTCCCGCTCGTGCGTCATTTCCGCACCAGAGGGCAGGAGCGAGTAAAACAGGGCGAACAGCTCACGCGCTTCGTTTTTCACGATCCCCTCCTCTCTGGCGATCAACGAACTGAAGACTGTAGCAGAAAAACGGTAGCCGGTCAACGGTCAGGTAAGCAGCGCAATGGCGGCGATGCCGAGGGCTATGCCGACGAGCTGGGCAGGGCTCAAGTGCTCGTGGTACATGAGGGTGCCAATTGCCACCGCGAGCACGGCGCTGCCGACGGCGAATAGTACCCCGCCGCGGGCCAAGCCCACACCCCGGCGCATGGCGAGCAGCCACCAAACGTTCGCAACCACGTAGCCCGCCAGCGCGAACACCCAGCGGGTCGCGGTCGGGTTCAGCGCGTAGCGTTCGGAAAGAATGTCGGCGCAGGCCTCGAAGGCAATGAGTAGTACGAGCGGCCAAACCCAAGGTTTCATAGCGGCAGTATAGCGTATGGACTCTCCCGAGCGCAGCGTATCGAAACCCCGGCTCGGATTTACTCCGAGCCGGGGTTTTTGTGGAAAGGGAGGTTGGGAAGGGAAAACCGAAGGTTGTCCCTCCCAGCTTTGTTTAGTAGTCCATGCCCATACCGCCGCCGGCCGGAGCGGGCGGGGCTTTCGGCTCGGGCTTGTCGACGACAATGGCTTCGGTCGTCACGAGCGTCGAGGCAATGCTCGCCGCGTGCTCTAGGGCGAGGCGGGTCACTTTCAGCGGGTCAACGATGCCGGCTTTCAGCATATCGTCGACCATGCCGTTCTCCGCCTTGCTGAAGTCGTACCCGGCGTGGTCGGAGGCGTGGCCCTGAATGCCCATGACGATGGTCGAGGACTCGAGGCCGGAGTTAGCCGCAATCTGCTTGAGCGGGGTCTCGAGCGACTTGCGCACGATGCGCACCCCGAGCTTCGCGGCGTCGGACATGTCCTTGCCGAACCCGTCGAGCTTCGGGGCCACGCGGACGAACGCCGCGCCGCCGCCGGGGATAATTCCCTCTTCCACGGCCGCCCGGGTGGCGTTGAGCGCGTCTTCGATCTTGAACTTCTTGGCCTTCATTTCGGTCTCGGTGAACGCGCCGACCTTAATGACGCCCACGCCGCCGCCGAGGCGGGCGAGCCGCTCCTGGAGCTTCTCGCGGTCGAAGTCGGACTTCGTTTCCTTGATGGCGTTCTTTATCTGAACGATGCGTTCGTCAATGGCCGCCTTCTCACCCTCGCCGCCGACGATGGTCGTGTTTTCCTTGGTGGCAATGACCTTGCGGGCGTGGCCGAGGTGGGTGAGCTCGGTCTTGTCGAGCTTCAGGCCGAAGTCCTCGGAAACCACGGTGCCGCCGGTGAGGACCGCGATGTCCTGGAGCATTTCCTTGCGGCGGTCGCCGAAGCCCGGGGCTTTGACGCCGAGGACGGAGAAGGTGCCGCGAATTTTGTTCAGGAGAAAGGTGGCCAGGGCTTCACCCTCTATGTCGTCGGCGATTATGACGAGCTCCTTCTTCCCCGACTGCACAATCTTCTCGAGGACCGGAAGAATTTCCTGCACCGAGCCGACCTTCTTGTCGGTAATCAAAATGTACGGGTTCTCCCAAACGGCTTCCATGCGCTCGGAGTTCGTGACCATGTAGGCCGAAACGAAACCCTTGTCGAAGCGCATGCCCTTCACGACCTCTTTCTCAATGCCGATGGTCTGACCCTCTTCTACGGTAATCACGCCGTCGTGGCCGACCTCTTCCATGGCCTCGGCAATGAGTTTTCCGACCTCTGGGTCGAGCGAGGAAATGGTCGCGACCTGCTGGATCTCTTCTTTCGTCTTGACCTCGCGCTTGAGCTTGCCGAGCTCTTCGACGACGAACTTCACGGCGCGGTCCATGCCCTGCTTTATTTCGTGCGTCTTCTCCGGCGCAATGACCGCGGCCTCGAAGCCCGAGGCTATCATGCTCTGGGCCAGAACCGTGGCGGTCGTGGTGCCGTCGCCGGCCTCTTCGTTCGTCTTGTTGGCCACTTCCTGAATGAGCGAGGCGCCGACGTTCTCGAACTTGTCCTCGAGCTCAATCTCTTTGGCCACCGTAACGCCGTCGTCGGAAATGGTCGGGCTGCCGAAGCCCTTGTCGAGGATGACGGCCTTACCGGTGGGGCCCAAGGTGACGCGGACCGCGTTCGCGGCCTTGTCGACGCCGGCCTTAATGGCAGACTTGGCGTCGGAACCGAACTTAATCTGTTTCGCTGACATGCTGTTCTGTTAAGTATTTTTTATCCCGAAGGCCGAATTCACTTCGGCCGGAGGGAGCTAATTAAGGGAAAGGGAGAGTTTACGAGAGGGAAAACCGCAGGTTTTCTCTTTCGTAATTACTCGATGGTTGCGAGAACGTCGGACTCGTCTTTTTCCGTACCGACGTAGAGAACCTTGTACTCAACCTTTTCCCCGGCTTCGTCGACCTCCACCTCGTCGCCGCTGTACTTGCCGAAGACGACCGTGTCCCCGACCTTCAGTCCGAGCTTTGAAACGGCTTCGCCGCTGCCGACGGCGACTACCTTGCCCTGGGCCTTCTTCTCTTTGTCTGCCGTGGCCGGCAGCACAATGCCGCTCTTGGTGACCTCTTCGGTCGTGAGCTGCTTCACCAAGATGCGGTTCCCGAGCGGTTTGATGTTCATGCGCTGGTTTCTTTGATTACTGGTAATCAAAATACTATCGATTAGCAATCTAATACATAGACTGCTAAGTTAAATTAAACTCTTTTTTATTGGCCGTCAAGGGTGGCGGGAGGCTGTATTCTTTAGCCATTTTTTGTCAGTATCTGGGTATGTCAGGCTACCGAACAATGCGGGAGGCGGGAAGGTACCTCTGGTTCCTGGGGTCTGCCGACGGCCACGTTCAGCGGGCGGCAGTTTCGAAAGCGGTACTGAACGCCCTCCAAACCATTTCAGGGTCCCGCATCCTCGACCTCGGCTGCGGCAACGGCTGGCTGGGCGCTGAACTGCAAGCCGCAGGCGCCCAGGTTTCAGGGTGCGATGTCTCCGAAAGCCTGCTGACCGAAGCCCGGCGAGACAATCCCGATATTGATTTCAAAGCCGCGGATCTCGAAAAAAACCTCCCCTACCCCTCGGGTGAATTCGATGCAGTTGCCGCGGTCCTCTCGCTCCAGGATGTCATTGACCAGCCGCACGCCTACCGCGAGGCGTTCCGCGTCCTGAAACCCGGCGGGCGGCTCGTGGTCTTTGGCTCGAACCCGTACTACGCGTTCCCCGTGGGCGTTTGGAAGCGGCCGTGGTGGGGCAAGCTGCTGCCGTGGTTTTCCATGCCGAAGCTGCAGCTGCGGCCGTACAGTAAAATGATTTTGAGCAACCGTACGTTTACGTGGGGGGACGGCATTCCGTCGCGCTTTACCACCCTCCCCGAGCAGGTGTACGCCGCCGCCGCTGCCGGGTTCGCTTTAGAAAAAATAGGAGATGTCTTGCTCCCGGAGCAAACGAACACCTGGGGCCGCGCCTACCAGCTGTCCCAGTTCCCGCTCTACCTCTGCCTGACCTACAAAAAACCGGCCTAGGCGCCGGTTTTTTGAAAGAACTTACCGAGGAGGTCCAGGTGCCGGCTGCCGGGGTGGAACGACAGCTCGTCTCGCTCGCAGAAGGTGAAGCGGTCCTGGCGAATGCGCTTTTGCTGCCACGAGCCGAGCGCGCGCTCGAGCCAGCTGCCGAACCGTCCCCCGAACAGCGCCTCGAGCGCGCGCTGGGCGGCTGGCCGTTCGGCTTCCCGGTAGTTTTCAGCGGCAGCGTTCGGGAAGAAGGCCCGAATCCACGGGAGGTTCTGGCGCTGGAACTCGGCCACCGCCTGGTGGCCGATGCGGGGCCGCAGGCGTAGGTACTCCATGGCCTTGTAGAGGTTCCGCTCCCGCGTCACGGCTTTCGGCGCCGCGAGGTAGTGGTTCAGGCAGAACCGGTTTTTCGTGAGCTCGCCGTGCCGCCGCATGCCGAGGACCTGGAAGTAGAGCGAGACGAACGTCCGTGCCATCCAAATTCTTCCCGGCGCGGTAAAGACGAGCAGATCAATGTCCGACTCCGGCTTCGCCTGCCCGAGCGCCTGGCTGCCGCCGACTGCGGCCGCGCGGACGAACGGCAGGTACGACAGAAACCAGAGGTAGCGGCGAATGCGCCGCTCGCGCGGCAGCTGGAACCGGTAGCCCGAAAGGCGCCGCTCAACGCTGTCGGCGTTGCCGGGCAGGTACCAGAAACCTTTCGACTCTTCGGCGAGCCCGGCGGCCCTGGCGCCGTCTGCGGCCGCGAGTACGGACGAAACCGGAACCGCGGGCTCTACCGGAGCTTCTCCGGACAGCTCGAAGTCTGCGTCGAGCCGGGGCCGCATGGCCGTAGCATCGGCGAGCAGAAATCGGTGCAGCTCCATGGTCGTGAGCGGCAGGTCCTGGAGGCTGAAAAAGGTGAGCGTCGCGACGACCCGATCTTTGAGGTCCATACCCGTATGGTAGAGCAATTCAAACGACCCGCCTACCGCGCCGCGGTATTGACAGCGAGCCGAAAAACGAGTAAAGTAATTGCGATAAACAATCGACCATAGCCAAGAGAGAAAAGAGAGACGTGGGCGGTTGTGCCACCTTGGCGAGGAAGAGCCTCCGCCCACGTTATACCAAACATTCCCGATTAGGAGGGACTGAATTAGTTCTTGTGTTCTTGCGAGAAATCGTCAACTGGGATTGCCCTCCCGCAAGCACCATAGACGATCCGGCGCGCTCTGCGCGCCCAAACGGCGCCGCGACTTCCTTGTGAGTCGCGGCGCTTCCTATTTCTGGCAGCGCGGGCAGTAGCTGCCGGTCCGGCCGCCGAGCTTTACCGACTCAACTGTGGTGCCGCAGCGCTTGCAGGGCTTGCCGCGCCGCCCGTACACGAAGTGGTATTTGCCCATGCCGCCCCATGAGCCGTCGGTGCGCACGAAATCGCCGACGCTGCTGCCCTTGGCGGCAATTCCTTTTTTCAGCACCGGACCAATACTTTTGAAAATTGCTTTACGCTCCCCCGCCGATAGTGAAGCAACGGACCGGGTCGGACGCACCTTGGCATGGAAAAGGATTTCGTCGGAGTAAATGTTGCCGATGCCGGCCACCACCTTCGGGTCCATGAGGACCTGCTTTATTTTCCCTTTCGGCCGGCGACTAACGGCTTTGTCGAAAACCTCGAAGGTAAAACTTCTCGCGAGCGGCTCGGGGCCAAACTCTTTGAGCTCGTGGACCTGGCCAATCTCGTCGTCGGGAACCACTTTCAGGTAGCCGAATTTTCGGAAGTCGTTGTAGTAGAGCGTCGCGCCGCCCTTGAAGCGGAACGTAACGTGCGTATGCTTCGACGGCAGCGCGGTGAGCGGCGCGGTGAGCTTGTTGAGCAGGCGGTACCGTCCGCCGGTTTTTTTGCGGAGCTTTTCGTCCTCGAAAATGAACTGCCCGGTCATTTTGAGGTGGACGAGCAGGGACAGCGGCCCCGACAGGTCGAAAATAATCAGCTTGGCCCGGCGCGTGACCGAAAGTACGCGCTGGCCGGTCAGCAGTTTCCGGAACGCGCGAACGTCGTGCTCGGAAACGCTGCGGCGATTGCCAACGGTATGCGGGCCGACGGAAATGAGCTTCGGCGCGCGAACCTCGACCGAGGCAATGGTCCGGCCCCGGAGTTTTTGGTTCAGCTCACCGGCCACGGTTTGTACTTCCGGCAGCTCTGGCATAGCCCCATTGTACCCCGCTCCCGCCGGCCGGTATACTACCGGGGCACCCATGCCGGATTTCCTGAAACAAATTCCCCACCAGTTTAAGCCGGAAGAGACCGCGCTGCTCGCGCGCGCCTACGCCTACGCGAAAGAGGCTCACGGGGCCCAGCAGCGCAAGAGCGGCGAGCCGTACTTCACCCACCCGGTGGCCGCGGCGGTAATTTTGGGACAAATTTTTCCCGACGCGGCGACCATTGCCGCCACGCTCCTCCACGACGTGCCCGAGGACACCGAAAAGACCCTCGAGGACGTGCGCGGCCAGTTCGGCGACGAGGTTGCCGGGCTCGTGGACGGGGTCACGAAGCTCGGCCACGTCCGCCTGCGCAACAGCAAGGACGAATTCTACGTCGAGAACCTGCGGAAGATGTTCATCGCCACGAGCCAAGACGTCCGGGTTATTCTCATTAAGCTCGCCGACCGCCTCCACAACGTCCGCACCCTCACGCACATTCCCCGCGAAAAGCAGGTCAAGGTCGCCACCGAGACGCTCGAAATGTACGCGCCCATTGCCGCCCGCCTCGGCATTAACACCTGGAAGGACGAGCTCGAAGACCTCTCGTTCCAAATTTTCGACCCGAAGGGTTACGGGCGGACGAAAAAAATACTGGACGAAGAGCTCGCGAAGCGCGAGGAGGGCCTCAAGGAGCTCGAGAAGCAGCTCTCGCACGTGCTGAGGACCGAGGGCGTAAAGTTTCAGGACATTACCGGCCGCGAGAAGCGCGTCTACTCGCTATTCAAGAAGCTCCAGCGCTACCATGGATCGACCGAAAAAATCTACGACTTCGTGGCGCTCCGGGTCATTACCCGCTCCACGGCCGACTGCTACGCGGCCCTCGGCGTCGTGCACCAGCACTTCCCGCCGGTGCCGGGACGGGTGAAGGACTTCATTGCCACGCCGAAGCCGAACGGCTACCAGTCGCTCCACACCACGGTCTTCGACCGCAAGGGCAGCGCCTTTGAAATACAAATCCGCACGGACCTCATGCACGACGAAGCCGAGCGCGGGATTGCGGCGCACTGGTTCTACGCTGAGTCGGGCAAAGAGGACGAGCTGCGGCAGCAGCGCTCGAGCTGGATTCGCGAGCTCCGCGCCTGGCAGGACGAAACCACGAACCCCGAGGAGTTCCTCGAGAGCCTCAAGATAGACTTCTTCCGCGACCGCATCTTTGTGCTCACGCCGAAGGGCGACGTGAAAGATCTGCCCGGCGGGGCCACGGCCATTGACTTCGCCTTCTCCGTCCACTCCGAGCTCGCCTTCCACATGATGGGTGCGAAGGTCAACGGCAAAATGGCGAAAATCACCCAGGAGCTGGAGCACGGCGACGTGGTGGAGATACTGAAGAGCAAAAAGCCGGTCTCGGTTTCCCGCGACTGGCTGACGAACGCCAAAACGTCCTCTGCCCGCGCCAAGATCCGCGCCCACCTGAATGAACACGACAAGGGCATTGTCGCCCGCATCCGCGAGCTGAAACTTCAGGACCTCTCGCTCCCGAAATTCCGGTTCTTCAAAAAGAGCTGACGCTTGGGCCGCTGAAATAAAAAGATGTCGTCCCGCATGTTGCGTGCGGGACGACAGGGCGTGAATGACCATGGCCCGAACAGAACCAGCTACGCCCAGCGCGGGTCCAAAATCCTGGAGGTGAAGCGGCTAGGCCGCCAATGCTTGGTCTTCCTCTTCCAACGTCGAGAGGCCACTCACGACGTCGACATCGTCGAAACCAGCGCCATCGCCCAGCTCACCCTCATAGCCGTTGGTAATTTCGACAACATCATCAACCTCTACGGCAACGGTTGCTTCCGCAACCCCACCCGTCTGCTGTACTGGTTCCATGATGGAATCCTCCTAGCCCGATAATACACACCAAAAGCAAGGCGGTCCACCCCGAGAGGTGGACCGCTGTGTTCTTTCTTCTTCTGGATCGATCAGTTGGTGATCTGGTTGGCCTGAATGTTGCCGGCGACGTCGTTCGCCACATTCGGAGCTGCCTGTCCATTCGCACCTACTGCGCCGTTTCCCACACCCACATCGTTGTCCGCGACCGCTGCCGTACGGGAAGCGTTGGAATTGTTGATGTTCGGCGCCGGAGCGACGTTGTTGCCAGCATTGTTCACATTCCACGCGAGGTTGGCCACTTGAGCACTGATGAAAGCGTTGTTCAGGGCGACGTTGTTCGCGTTGAACGATTCGTTGTTCGCGACGTTGGCGACGTTGTTGCCATTGTTCGCGAAATTGTTGGCGGCATTGCCGATAGCGGCGTTGTTTTCAGCGTTGTTCAGGGCGACGGTTGGGCCGCCGAAATTCGCGTTGATAGCACCGTTGCCATGGTTCGTGACGTTGCTGGAACTGGCGAGATTGGCTGCCGCGTTGTCCGAAGTCGGATTGGCGACCGCGTTTACATTGGTTACGCCAGGCGGACCGGTTTCATTGAGCGCCACTTCGGGAGCGAACATCTTGGCGGCCGAGTTGGCCGCAGTGCCCGCAATCGCGGGGTTGATTGCCATCGCAACAATAACCAAAGCAATGGCAGCCCACCAGGAAGAAGGGTTGGTAAACAACCGTTTCATTGAAATCTCCTTGTGTCTGGTATCTACGTGACGCACCCAAAGGGCTCGTCTTGCTGTGAGATTATTCCCCCGCTTTAGTTCAGTCAAGTAAATTTGTGGAAAAGTTTCCCAAGGTAAGAGGCCCGCGAGCAGCTGCTCGCGGGCCTCACCGTTTTTGCCTGAAAATTCAGCCTTTTCGGCGCACCAGGGCGCCCATCCCCCACCCCAGAACCGGACTGATGAGGGCGCCGGCAACCTCCCACTCCCCGCTGGCGCGGTAGGTGTTTAAACCCACCAGCAGACCGAGAATGGCAATCGCCCCGAGTACCCCGGGGATGACCTGGCGCGCCGCGCCGTCGGCCCGCAGCAGAATGCTCGCGATGCTGCAGGCTAAAAACAGGACGACGCTTAACAGTAACAGCATGAAAACCTCCTCTCGCTCCCCAACCCTAGCGTCCCGCCATTGAACCACAAAAATTGATTCCCGGCAAACGAAAACCACCCAGGTACCTGGGTGGTTTTGGGTCGATACTCCCCTTTCAGGAATCTGGCTTCGCCAGTTCCTGAAAAAAATTGAGGGAAAGGGAGAGTCTACGAGAGGGAAAACCGCGAGGTTTCCTCTTTCGTAATTAAAACATTACGTCTTCTTCAGCCCGCTTGTAGGCGTGGAGCTCTTCGGGTTTGAACCAGAGCGAAATCTCGTTCTTGGCTTCGTCGGCATTCTCCGAGGCGTGCATGACGTTGTGAATGGCGCGGCCCTCGACGTTGGCAATGGCTGGGCTGTCCACCGAGTAATCGCCGCGCACGGTGCCCATTTCAGCCTTGAACGGCAAGGTGTGGCCGGCGAGCTTCCGGACCATGTCTATGGCGTGGATACCCTGGACCACGGCCGCAACGATGGGTCCGGACATCATGTAGGCAAACAGACTCTCCTTCACCCGCTTACCGACTTCCATGCGGTCGGTGGTGCCGAGGTACTGCTTCGGGTCCAGCTGGTAGTCGGCGAACGTGCCGAGGCCCTTGTCGCCGAGGCGCCCGACCCACTCGTCGGTCGTCGGGAAGTGGCCCTCTAAGTGCTCGCGGCCGACCTGCACCATTTTCATGGCAATGACTTTCAGGCCGCGCCGCTCAATGCGGTGGAACACCTCGCCCACGAGCCCGCGCTTCACGCCGTCGGGCTTAATGAGAACCAGGGTTTGCTCTTCTTTGATGTGTTGCATGTAGGTTTGCGAGAAAGCCCGTCGGCTTCGGTAGCGGTTACTATTGTTTAGGCAGCGTCGAGGTTGACGCGGGGGTGCCGGTTGCCTGCGCGGCGGTTTGCGGCCCCACGATGCGCGCGGACGCTATGACGACCGGATCAACGGGCTTGCCGTCGGTGGGGCCGAAGGGCCCCGGGGTAATGTCAACCTGGCCAATCCTGTCCACGACCTCCTGGCCGGAAACGACCCGGCCGAAGATGGTGTAGTTCTTCGGGAGCGGCACGTCACCGAGCATGATGAAGAACTGGCTCGTGTTCGTGTTCTCGCCGCGGTTGGCCATGGCGAGGACGCCCTTCACGTAGCCGCGCTGGTAGCTCGCGGTCTTCGGGTTCAGCTCGTCGTTAAATTCGCCGCCGAAGGCGCTCTGGCCGCCGGAGCCGGTCCCCGTGGGATCGCCGGCCTGAATGACGAAATTCTTGGCTACGCGGTGGAAGGTCACGCAGTCGTAGTAGCCGGCCTCGGCGAGGCGGAGGAAGTTCTCGGCGGTCTTCGGCGCGTCCTTCGGGAAGACCTCGACGCGGATGGTGCCGAAATCTTTCACGGCGAGATCCACGGTCGTTGAGGTCGGCGCGGGGCCCTTGAGCTTCTCGGGGTCAAAAGAGCGGACGCACTCGTCTTTCTTCGGTTGCTCGGTCACGGGGTTCTGTTCTGCAAAATTATCTTTCTTGGGCTCCTCGGCGGGCCGGGTGACCCGGTAGAAGCCGAAAGCTGCGCCCGCTGCCGCCACCAGGACAACGAGCAGGACAGCCAGGGTTTTGTTCGACATAGGTCGGATTCTCTTTCGGTTACTGGCGTTGATTCGAGCCGCGCGCGGAACTTAGCAAAAGGGGAACCACGGCGGCTCCCCTACGCGCTCAATTCTGATACAGATTACCACAGCCGCGCCGGCGGCTCAAGCGCGCCGCGCCGGCGGGCGAGGTACGCGAGGACGGCGCCCAGCGCCGCCCACCAGACCGGAACTGCCCAGCCGGGAAAACCGACCGAGACCGCGGCTCCGGGCAGGCGCGCGAGGTACGTTGCGGCCGAAGAAATGTACCAGAGCGGCGCCCCGGCCAAGAAACCGAAGCCGGGGCCCACGAGGGGCAGCGCGGCGAGCGCCGACAGGAGCATGGAGAGCGGTACCGCGGGCAGAATGAGAACGTTCGCGAGCGGCGCCACGAAGCTTAAGGTCCCAAAGTACCGGAGGATGAGCGGCAGGCTGAAGGCGAGCGCCGAGAACGTCGTCAGCAGGGCCTCGGTGGCGCCGAGCAGCCTTGGCCAGGACCCGGTGAGGTTTTCCAAGAGCGGCAGGAACAAAAGAATGCCGAACGTCGCCGTGGCCGAGAGCTGGAAACCGACATCGTACCGCAGGACGAGCGGGTTCCAGAGCACCATGAACGCGGCGGCGAAGCACAGGGCGCGCAGCGCCCCGTACGGGCGGCCGAAGAGCTGGGCCGCGACGAGCGTGAGCCCCATGAGCGCGGCGCGCAGGACCGAGCCGCCGGCGCCGGCCATGACCGTGAACGCCGCCACGGTGCCGAGGCCAACGACGTTCGCCCGGCGCCGGCCGAGGAAGGGCGCGAGGGCGAGGGCCGCGGCCAGGACGAGGCTGACGTTGAAACCGGAAACCGCGGTAATGTGCGAGGTCCCCGTGCGGGTGAAGGCGTCGGTCAATTCCGGCGGCAGCCCGCGCCGCGCGCCGATCAAGATGCCCAAGGCGAGCTCCGCGTTCGGACCTTGGATGCGGCTCCGGAGCTGCTCGCTGAACCAGGATTTTACGGAAAGGAGCACCCGGACCGCGGGGTTGCCGCCGCGCCCGAGGACCACGGTGCGCGGGCGGAAGCTCACCGCGCCGGCGCCGCGCATGCGGAGGTAGGCGCGGTAGTCGAAATCCGGGTAGACCTTCGGTTCTTGGATGCGGCCGGCAACCTCCACGAGGTTACCGTAGGCGATGCGCTCCCCCGCCCCGAGCTGCAGGAGCACGAGGTCGCGCTTACCGGCAGGCCGAACGAGCACGAGCGTGCGGTCGGCGCGCGCATCCGGGTCTTCTACCACGCGCGCGGTAAACGTCTGCCGGCTGTCGAACCAGCCGGCAACGTCGGGAGGCGCGAGGAAGGGCACCGTTCTAACCACGCCGAGCGCGGCGCCGGCAACGCAGGCGCACGAAACGGCAACGCGAATGCTGCCGAACCGGTAGCCGGCGAGCGCCGCGGCAATCCCGGCGCCGAGCACGAGCCAGGTAACGTCTGCGCGCAGCGGAAACCAGGAGGCGAGCCCGACGCCCGCGAGGAACGACAGCGAAACGCTGAGAGCCAGCTTCGACTTGGTCACGGCAGCACCTCGAAAACCTTTTTTCGAGATTTCGCCCCGCGCACCAAGCGGAGCTTGGTCTTGGGCACCCCGAGGTGCTCGGCCAAAAGCTCGCGGGCAGCCTCGGTAGCCTTCCCCGCTTCCGGCGGCTCGGGTACGTAGGCGCGAATGCCGCCGTCTGGTTTTACGACGAGCTCCCGGCGGCGACTCTTCGGCGTCACGGTGATTTCAACGCGGCGTTCCATAAATCGAACCATTGTACCCCAAAGCGAAACCCCCGCCTAGCGGAGCCAGGAGGGGGTCGGTTGGGGCCGCCAACCGGAACGGTTGGGCGGCATGCGGTCGCCGTAGATCGGGTCTACGTACGTTTTGTGCGCGTGCCGCAGGTAGCCCTGCCCCACGTGGAGGCAGATAACCTGCTGGGGCACGCACCAGCTCAGCGCGATGCCCAAGAAGGCGTGGGCGAGGCCCACCGAGAGCACGCCGTTGTAGCGTTCGCACCGCGCCAAACCCACGTAGCCGAAGACGTAGCAGAGTACCGCGAGCGGAACGTTCGGCAAGTGGCAGCTCGCAAAGTAGGCGGCGGTTCCGTGCACCGACCCATCCCGAGATGCCAGGAGCGTGCCGAGCCTCGGGAACGCGAAGTTTCGCAGCACGAGCCACTGAACCATTGCGGAAACCACGTACATGGCCTTCGCCGCAACGAGCCGTTCGAGAGGCTCGTAGTAGACGTCGCGGTGGAGCGTACCGGCTACGTGCGCGAGGAGGCCGAGGCCGAACGCGGCGTAGGCGGCGAGGGCCGGAAAGCCCCAGTCAAACCAGCCGAAGCCGGTCAGGTGGCGGAAAACGCGCCCGAGCGATTTGAGTACGGCGAGCAGACGGCCGCTGCCCTGTTCCCGAGATTCGGCGTAGACGGCTCGTCCCGGGTAAGCTCGAATAATCTCCGGCAGCATGAAGCCAGCGAGGGCGGCGAGCGCCGCAAGGCGCAGCGTGCCGCGGGTCCAGAGCGCGAGCTGGGATACCAGCACGATTCCGCCAATCTCGGCGGCGGCGCGGCGGCGCGCGTCAACATACGGAGCGACCTTTACGGCCGCCAGTGCGGTAGCGGCCATAGGTCCTCCTTGTATTTTGATGTAGCACTCGTGCTCGGTATCCTACGAAACAAAGCCTGGGAATGCAAATGCGCCCCCGCTTCATAGGCAGGGGCGCACAAGAATAGTTTGATGGTTACTGCACGACTTTAGCGTCGAGCAGCGTGTGCCACGTCGTATCCACGAGCGAATGCAGCGCCATGGGGTACAGGAGGCTGCTCGTCTTGCGGAAGACCACCGCGTAGCCGATTCCGGCCACGGTGGCCATAAGACAGTATTTCCAGTTGAGCTGCATGAGCCCCCAGTTTCCTCCGCCCTTGTGCAGGTGCGCGAGGCCGAAGATCACGCTCACGAACAGCAGGGTCTTCCACGTCTGCCCGAACTTCCGGTCAAGGTAGGCGAGTAGTAGTCCGCGGAAGACAAGTTCTTCCCCGAGTGCGACCGCGACGAAGTTTTTGGCGAAGTACTGCAGGTAGCCGAACGTGAATACGTGCTTGAGGCTCGCGCTGATCTGTTCAACGAGCGTGGCCCGCACCGCGACGTCGGGCTCGAGGTGCAGGAAGTTGAGCGAGAGCCCGAGCGGTACGCCGACGACAAAGAGCCCGGAGAATCCTGCCAGCACCCAGAGCGGGTCGGTTGGGAGGAAACGGAAATCGGTCTTCATACCGCGGTTATCGCGGAATACCCGCCAGAGCACCAGCCCCGTGATGCTCGCGGCCAGCGCAATGAGCGCCCAGTCGAGCGAGTGGACGTAGATGCCCGAGGCTTTGTCCCGCCGGTCGACCCAATGTTGATCGAACGGGATGAGCAGGAAGGCAATGGCGGCAAGGTCTTGCCACCGCATACCGGCATCCTGATATTCCTTCTCCCGCTTTGACCAGCGGATGAGCAGCACCGGGACCAGCAGGTAATTCAGCACGTCGTAGGCTTGGTGGCGGAGGCCGCCGGTCTGGCTGCAGTACCAAACGTAGGTGATGAATTGCAGCACCGGAAGCGCGAACAACACGTTCGGCCATTCGTAGAAAATAGCCCTCACATAGCTCCGCGCTGGCTCAATGAAGAGCACAACGATCGCACAAAAATAAACCGCGGCGAGCGCGTAGGTCGTGAATGCCGGAAACGGCATAGTTGTTTTCCCCCTCTCGAGATTTCGGGTCATGCTACCAGCCCGTAGGTTCCCCGTCAATGCAAAACCCGCCCCGCACGCTGCGGGGCGGGTTTTCGTCTTTTAGGCTACTCGGCGTTCGACTCGAAGCGCCACTCGAGCTGCTCCCCGGCTTTCGTCATGTAGGTGCTCGAAGGACCAATGACGGCCTTGCCACCGCTGTAGAGCTGCCAGCGGTACGTCTGGTTGTTCGCCGTGCCGTTCACCGACTGAATGAGCTCGGTGGTACCGACCGGAATGGTTTCGACCTTGGCCACGGCTTTGAGCAGCTGCAGGGCGGTCTTACCCTCTTCGCCGGACATGGCTACCGGGGCGGTAACCTTCACGTCCGCGGTGGGCTGGCACGAGGCGGCCAGGAGAACGAGCGCCGAGGCCGCGAGCACGCGCTTCAATGTTCGCATGGTTGTTGGTGCTTACTTTTGTTACTGGCAGTTTTTGGGTTCCCTAGTAGTCTACACCTTTTTGGGCGAGGACGCCCTCGTAGTACGCGTGCTTCTTCATTTTCATTTCCGTCACCACGTCGCAGGCCTTCAGAATGGCGGGGTGCGGTTCGTGGCCGGTGAGCACGAGGTGCTGCATGGGGCCCTTGCTCGCCATGAGATCTAAAATATCGCGCTCGGTTAGCAGGCCCAGATCAACCGCCGAAAGGATTTCGTCGAGGATAACCACGCCGTACCCGCCGCCGGCCAGCGCCCGGCGCGCGAGGTCCAGGCCCGCGAGCGCCTCCCGTACGTGCTCGGCCCGTTCTTTCTGGTCGCCGAGGATGCCGAC
Organism: uncultured Candidatus Saccharibacteria bacterium; assembly: GCA_964561365.1. Lineage (GTDB taxonomy): Bacteria > Patescibacteriota > Doudnabacteria > UBA920 > UBA920 > CAZLPF01. The sequence goes on from CAZLPF010000012.1 coordinate 22,055, forward strand.
GAATCCCGCGCCGACCTGCGCGGTGTCTATGCGGCCCATGCTTGAAGGCGGCGTGACCGCCTTAAAAAATTGGATCTCGGAAGACAGTGGCCACTCCCCGCTCTGGAGCGGCTGCCCTTCCTCCGGAGCCTTGGCCTTTACGAACTGCACAATGTAAACGTCGAGCCCCGCGCCCGAAGCGCGCACGGCCAAACCCATGGCCGCCGTGGTCTTGCCCTTCCCGTCGCCGACGTAGGCAACGGTGAGCCCCTTTTTGGCAACGACCGGCTTGTCCTTTTTTTTCTTCGCGTACGGCATGCGCCTCTATTATAGCGCGATTGGCGCCTTGCTTTTCTACTCAAACCTGGTATCCTCCGCAGGCAGGAGGACATGAATGACCGCTCTTTTCTGGATCTGTTCAATCGCGGGAGGCGCCGCTCTCGGCTACTTCACCGGCGTAGTTTATTTCACGGTATCGCGAACGCCGTGGAAGCTGGTTGCGGAGCTGCTCTCAAAAACCGCAGTCGCCTGCTTCCTCTGCCAGATCATGCTCCGGTGCGTACTCGGCGCATGGCTATCGGAGGCGTCCGATCTTTCCCCGTTGGCGGGGACCGTGAGTACCGGGCTCGTGTGCCTGTACGTAGGCACTGCGTTCGCACGCCGCCGCTACCGCGGGACCTCATGCCTCGGCGGGTTCTCGTTCCGCTCGGTGCTTCACCCCGAACTTCTCCGGGAGCTGCACCTCACCTAGTGAGGCCTGACCTACGAAAACCAGAAACAGCCCGCTGCGCCGCTCCCCCCAAAGGAGCGGCGTTTGCATTTTGGGAAGCACTTCTCTAACCTACCGGAAGACAAGGAGGTCCCGATGCCGTACTTCATACTCGCGACGGTGCTCGCGGCGGTCTTCGGCCTCGGGTACTCCTGGGCCGCATTTCCGAACCGGAAGGAATGGTACGCCCGCTACCTCGCGACGGGCATGGCGTGTCTCGCGAGCGTGGCCTGCACGGCCTGCCACTACCCCATTCCGCCAAGCGCCCCCCCACCCGACGAATACCACGTGCTGTGGTCGTTCGTCGCGGCAATCATCGCGAGCCGCACCGCGTGGCGACTGCTTCACAAATTCGAGCCGGACTCCAAGTAGTCCGGCTCTTCACATGGTATGGGTACGGTGGTAGGCTTGGCGCGAGGAGGAATGAATCTATGTACTACGTTACGTGGGGCTGGCCAGTGCTAGCCGCGCTCGCGTTCGGATTTTTCGTCGGCCGGAACTTTGGGAAGTTTGCCCCGGACATTGATCAGAACATCGGCGGGCCGCTGCGCCGGATTGGGTTATTCATCCCCGTGCTGTCCATTGCGGGCGGCTTCGTGCTCTGGCTCCTAACCCAGCGAATTGAGCCGTACAAGTCGGCTCACTGGGCGTGGGTCGCGCTCCCCGCCGTAACGTTTCTCATAGCCGGCATCTGCGCCGGCCTCCACCGCCTGTGCACCGGCGGAGACGCGAAGGGCTGACACCCCAACCAAAAACGAACGAGCCGGACTCGCCTTGAGTCCGGCTCTTAGTATTTTTCCAGGCAAGCGTTCAGTATTTGTAATTGAATATCCGAGCTTTCAATTAAGCCTATCCCCAAGCGCCCTTGCAAGCCTTCGGCATTTATTCCAACGGGGATTCTATATTTATATCGTGCCACCTGAGGAGCGCCTCCAAGTTGATTTTGCTTAGGGTAATAAGTAACGCTTTCTTCAACTGCTAGGAGTCCATCCTCTGGTTTGGAAAGAATGTCTACAGTCACAGGTGAGTTTAGCCTGAAACCGTCACCGCCTATGTATCGTTTTTTAAGCCCCCTCTCTTCGTCTGGCTGTTTCTCCCATTTTCCGGGAACTGCCGGATACGCCCCATTTTTTTCCAGAGAGAATCCTCGGTCGTCTTCTTCTCCTAAGATAGTCCGAAAAAAACTGTCGTACTGAAATACTATGTTTGGAATTCTACCCTTCATGGGCAGAACCGAAAGTGATAATGAAAAGCTGCTTCCAAAAGGCTTTCCAAAAAATGCAACTTGTCCAGGTGAACCGGATTTTAAGGAAATAGTTAGGGGGTCGCGCGAAACCGTATCAAAACCGTCTAGTTCTCCAGCGTCGTCCAAAAGCTGGATCCCGTCACAACGACTGTCGACCAATTCATCTACTGCTCCCTTGGTCGCTGGGCTACGAGGCACGGCATGTTCGCTTACCATGGTAGTTAGCCCAGAACTCCTGTCGGGGAAGAACGATTTAATTTTTTGATAAAAGCCGAACAGTGTAGAAAAGAAAAGAACGGCGATAATACCACGAAATAACCAAGGCCTAACTGGGCCCGGAACTTTTGAAATCCACCAATTTTTTGCTTGATCCGAGTCTCGACTAAAATCTGATTTGGAAACTTGGACCTTCCTTGGCTGCCTCTTCCTTGGCAGCTTGATCTCCACTTCCATCTAACAACAGTTCAGCCATGGTACGCGCGGTTACAGCCGTGGTATTGCGCTCGAACATAAATTAATTCTGAAAACGGCGACGGTCCTACCGTCGCCGTTCGACTATCCGCACTTACTGTATCCGCAACTCTCGCACTTCATGCAGCCCTCGGCGAAGATGAGCATGTTCGCGCAGGTCGGGCAGACCGGCGCGTTGCCGAGGTTCGCAATGGAAATTTTCTGCGTCTTCTGGGTCAGCACCGCGCCGGTCCCGGTCACCGCCGACTGCGACACGGTCTCCACGAGCCGCTCCTGGACCCGCTCGACCTTCACCTGCTGGGAAGGGTCGGCCGTCGGCGTGTGCGTCGGCAGCTCGAGCTGCTGCTGGCCGCGCTTGATGTGCTTCTCGAGGACCTTGGCAATGGCGTCCGGCAGGGAGAAGACCATGCCGTCTTCGGTAAACGACACGTCCGGCCCGCGGATGCCCTTGAGCTGGTCGATGATCTCTTCAATGGCAATGTTCGAACGGAGCGAGACGGAAATGAGGCGGGTTATGGCTTCAGTCTGCGCGGAGAAGAACCCGCCGGCCTTGCCCATGGTCGCGAAGACCTCGAACGGCCCGTGCTCGTCCTCGTTCACGGTCACGAACAGGTTGCCGTAGGCGGTCTGCACCTTGTACGTCATGCCGTGCATGGCGTTCGGCCGCTGCCGCGGGGCGATTTTTATCTGCACGTTCTGGCCCGAGACGGACATGACCTCCTGCACCGCGCGCTCTTCCTTGGCCTGCATCTTGGCCTCGACCTGATCGGACGCGTCCTTGCCGAGCTTCTTGTGGTCGGTGGCGAGGATCTGCTCGTCGCGCGAGCCGTCGCGGTAAATGGTGCCGCCCTTGCAGCCGAGGTCGTACATGAGCTCGTAGAGCTTTTTGGTCTGCTCGAGCGTGTAACCTTGGGGCGCGTTCACGGTCTTGCTAATGGCCGCGTCGGTCCAGCGCTGCACCGCGGCCTGCACCCGGACGTGCTCTTCGGGGGAGAGGTCCATGGCCGTGGCGAAGTAGCTCGGCAGCTCCTCCCCCGGGTGCCGCTCCTTCCAGTCCTTGGCGAGGCCGATCTGCTCCTCGTGGATGCCGAGGCGCGACTTGCGGAAGTAGGTCCAGGAAAAGAACGGCTCAATACCGGTGGAGGTGCCGACCATGGTCCCCACGGTGCCGGTGGGCGCCTGGGTCATGATGGTCACGTTGCGCACGCCGTGCTTGGACACGAGGTCGCGGACGTACTCGGGCATCTGCTGCATGTAGCCGGACTTCAGGAACTTCTCGCGGTCGAACTTCGGGAACGCGCCCTTCTCGCGCGCGAGCTCGACCGACGTTTCGTAGGCCGTGACCGAAATGAACTGGTAGAGCTTGTCGATGAACTGCACGGCCTCGGGGCTCCCGTAGCGGAGGCCGAGGTGAATGAGCATCTCGGCCAGGCCAATGGTGCCCATGCCGACGCGCCGCTCCGAGAGCTGCTGGGCCCGGTTCTCCTCGAAGAAGTAGGGCGTCGCGTCAATGACGTTGTCCTGGAAGCGGACCGCGTACTGCACCGCCTGCTTCAGGTCGTCCCACTTGACCTCTTTGGCCGCGGCCTCCACGAAGCGCGAGAGGTTCACGTGCCCGAGGTTGCAGACGCCCCAGGCCGGCAGGGGCTGTTCGCCGCACGGGTTCGTACACATGAGCGGGGCGTAGTACCACGAGTTGCTCATGTGGTTCGCGCGGTCGACGAAATACATGCCCGGCTCGGCCGAGGTCCAGGCCGATTCCACGATGCTGTCCCAAATTTGGCGGGCCTGGACGGTCTTGTGCTTCACGAGCTTGCCGCCCATGTCCTTCCAGGTGCGAAGGTTGCCGTCCCAGTGGCTCTCGTAGAGCGGGTCGTGCGGGTCGGGGAAGACGAGGTCCCACGGCAGGTCCTGCTTGACCGCTTCCATGAAGTCGTCGGTAATGCCGACGGAAATGTTCGCGTTCGTAATCTTGCCGGCCTCGCGCTTGCTCGCGATGAACTCCATAACGTCCGGGTGCCAGCACTCGAGAATGAGCATGAGCGCGCCGCGGCGCGAGCCGCCCTGCTCTATTAACCCCGTGACGAAGCTGTAGAGGCTGCCCCACGACACCGAGCCCGACGAGCGGCCGTTCACGCCTTTGACGTACGCGTACTTCGGCCGCAGGGAAGACAGCGGAATGCCCACGCCGCCGCCGCGCGACATGATCTCGGCCATCTGCTTCAGCGTGTCGAAAATGCCGTGACGGCTGTCCTTCGGCGCCGGGACCACGTAGCAGTTGTAGAAGGTCAGGTTCTGGCCCGTGCCCGCGCCGGTGAAAATGCGGCCGGCCGGCACGTACTTCCAGTCGTCCATGAGCTCGCGGAACTTGCCCTCCCACTCGCGCTTCGCCTCTTCGGTCCGCTCCACGCTCGCAATGTGGCGGGCGATGCGTTCGAACATCTGCTCGGGGACGGTCTCGAGCGGCTTGTCGACGTGCTCCCAGGCGCGCACCTCTAAGCCCCCGTCGCGCAGGCGGACGTGAACCTCGCGCTCCTCGCGCCGGAGCTCTTCTATGGTGCCAATCTCGCGCTGCCCGGTTTTGGGGTTCACGAGCACGACGACCGTGTCGCCGACGGCGAGGGTCTCGCGCTTCATGTCTTTCACCGCGTACCGGTCGAGGAATATTTTTTCCCCGAGCTCGGACATGGCGTTCCTGGTTCTCGTCTGGAGGTTCTCCTTAATCTGCATGGCCTGGTTTGTTTCTGGCGCGCCGTGACCGTACGGCGGCAAAGGGTTAATGGAACGTTTAGAGTTTTGCGAGCTCAACCTTGAACTCTTCTATGTCCTCGAACTGGCGGTAGACGGAGGCGAAGCGGATGTAGGCGATTTTGTCGACGCGCTTGATCTGCCTCATGACAATTTCGCCGATGTCCGCGCTCTGGATCTCGCTGCCCGAGGCTTTCTTCTGAATGTCCTGCTCAATGCGCGAGACGAGCTTCTTTAAGGTGTCGTCGTCGTGGGGCCGCTTCTCGAACGCCCGCTGGATCCCCCGCTCGAGCTTTTCCCGGCTGTACGCCTGGCGCTCGCCCTCGCGCTTGACCACGGTGAGGTCCAGTATTTCTATTTCCTCGTAGGTAGAGAAGCGGAATTCGCACTTGTCGCAGACCCGGCGGCGGCGGATGGCTCCGCCGTCGTCCACGGGCCGCGAATCGAGGACTTTCGTGTCCTCGTTCTGGCACTTCGGGCACCGCATGTGTTTTGAAAATATGGTTTCGGGGGCTGTCCGGGCCGGATTTGGGCGAAAGAAAAACGAGGGTTATGAATAGGGGCCCTATAACCCATCGCTGGCTAACGTCGCAAACCCTGGCTGTTGTGGCTTTTCTGCGGTTTCCCGCTTTGACCGTGCCACAACATGTAGTGTTGCCAAAGTCATAGTAGTACTACATGTTGTGCTCGTCAAAGAATGAGGGATTTTCAAAAATAGGCGGTTTTTAGAGGCTTCCGAGCTGCCGGAAAGAGGATATCCACAAACGGACTTGGCAAGCCGGTGGACTTCCGGCTCAGGTCTTGAAATGGCTTGGAAAATGGACTACAATGGCTGGTTCGATTTCACAGGGAGGGCACATGACCGCAACCAATAAACGGCCTGCGGCTCGAAACATTGCCGCGCTGCTGCACGTGCCCGACCGGCACGGGCTCCGGCAAACGCTCGAGGCATTCGCCCGCAGCGTAAACGGGGAACTGGCAGATATGGATGATACCTTGGCCCAGTGGTCAGTCAGGGCTTTCTTCGGGAGCCGACTTATACTCCTGGGCGTCTGCGTCTTTACCTCGTCACGAATTTATTCAATTGGCCTTGAGGGGTTCGCCAATGAACTCGGCTTTGGCGAGGGCGGGTCGCTCGGCCTGAGCGTAGGCGCTGAGCATATTGGGGTCCGACAGTCGTTCCCGCTCAAAGAGATTCAACCAATCTCGCACGTCACCGACGAGCGCCTCCTGACCGAACGGCTCCGAGAGGTCTGGAAGAAGACGGTTGCACAGGACTAATAGCAAAGGCCGCACACGTCGTGTGCGGCCTTTCTGTTTGGTAGCGTGGTAGTGCCTACGTGAAATGCTGCCTAGGTGGCAACACCCATGTCTTCGCGCTGGAACCTCCCCAGCGGTTTACGGAAGAGCATGTTGGCCAAATCCCCGTAGCGGGTTGTGCAGTCCTTAACCGGTTCATCGGGCAACACCAGCCAACCGGCGAACTTCTGGTGGTCAGGGTCGCCTGGGTGGAGATTATTGATGCCAATGATCCGCCGGCCGTCCTTCACGAACGGCGTCGGCACCGTCCTGCCGTACTGGCGCGTTGGCTCCTTATCGTAACCTTCGGGAGCTTTCCGGTTGAGCGCGGCGGCCGCGTGCACCTTTTTCCCCCAAAAGCGTGATGAATCCGGGGTCAAGACTTCGTCGCAGAGCACGAGCCCGCCGTCTTCGCCCCTGCCGAACTCGAACTTCGTGTCTGCCAGGACAATGCCGCGCTCGCGCGCGTACTCGGCCCCGGTCTTGAAAACTTCGAGGGACAGGTCCGCGAGCGACTGACCGAATTCGGCAATAACCTGATTAAATGGCAACGGTTCGTCATGACCGAATTCGGCTTTCGTGCTCGGGGTAAAGAGCGGTTCGTCGAGTATGGACCCGTCGTGGTAGCCTTTGCGAAGCATATGCCCCGAAACCGGATTGCCTTTTTCGTAGTCGCGCCAGCCACTGCCGGTCAAACACCCGCGTACGATGCATTCGACCGGAAGCATTTTATGCCGACGAACTACAATGGCGCGGCGCTGCAGATCGCGGTTGCCGCGGAGCGCTTCGGGCAGGTACTGGTCAATGCCGCTACCATAGGCAACCAGGTGGTTTTTCACGTGCTTGAGCGGGCCCGTGAACCAGAAGATGCTCGTAGCCGTGAGCACGTAGCCTTTGTCTGGAATAAGCGTACCGAGGACAAAGTCATAGATGCTCATGCGGTCTGACGCAACAACGAGCAACAGGTCCGGGTGACCAGGAATGTTGTAGGTGTCGCGGACCTTGCCGATTCGAGGCTGGCCAAGGTTCTGAAACAGCGGGGGGTACAAGCCCCCAACTATGAGATGCGGTGATATGTATGGCACTACTTGAATCCCCCTTCGTACTGAAATTGAAAAACCTCACGGGGAGGCTTTCGGCAGCAGCCTACCGGAAATCCGGCCGGCCGTCAAAGGCCGGCTCGGGGCGTTGACGCGGAAACCCTCGCCCGCTAGAATGCGACGATCGACATAGGGAGGAACTCATTATGGACATGACGCCAATCTTTTCAATGGCTTGGGCCAATGGCGGGCTCGTCATTAAACCGAGCCCAGCGCTCGACCAGTACCCAAGCCTCATGGCCGGGAACATTCTGGACTACGGAGACTTCAGGCTCCCGCCAACCCGTATGAGCGGGAGGTGGGGTTTGAACGACAACCTCGGCTGCTCGTGGAGCCGGCTGAAGGGAACTACCTGGACCGCCGCGTACCCGCGAAATGAAGAACAGATGTACGCCTTGTGCGCCTCGCTCAGCCACGTGGTGTGGAAACTCACGACGTTACGCGAACCGGGACCCGTTGTTTTGCCAACCTCTATTTCCTACCTTCGGCGGGAAAAAGGCTGCGGAGTTTGGGTGAGCTATTCAGAGAAGGCCACCGAGGTATTCCGGACCTGGAAAGCTGGTGACACGAACATTGCGCTCATCGCCAAGGCCATGAAGGCAGCGTACCGCGCAACTCGCCGACTCGATGATTTCCAAACTGTCGAGGGTATGACGGGCGCTGCCATGACAGCAACATCGTACCCGCTGCTCGACTGCCTGGGCGCATCTTTCGGCGTTCCGCCGGAAGAAATCGACGGTGACAAAGCGCAGGCAAGCTGCGCGAACTGCGACCACCCGCGGCAACTGCTCGTGCTGCTCGCCGGCGTCGCGGCCATGTGCGACATCGTTGAGGTGCAGGCGGCGGCGCTCAGCTAAGGAGCAAGCCTGATGCTCTCAAAACTCTGCGGCGAGGTTCCTAAGGAACCTCGCCGCTTCGCTTTTTATAAAACTTTTTCTTACAAAAAGCACCAAGCTCGCGGATTTATTCCGCGAGCTTGGTATCATCTCCTGAAGGAGAGTTCATGAGAGGGAACAGGTGTTCCCTCTCATATTGTTTTCCGGGGGCACAGCCGGATTTTTTTTCGGGAACGGCCGCCCGCGAACAGCGGGAGCGGCAGAGCACTATTCTATTGTTGGAACGCGTTGTAGATGGTCTGCTGGTTGAAGGCCGAGTTCACGGTCCGCGCACCGGCGACCTGCGCCGCGTGGTGCGAGGTGAACGCGAACTGGTCCTGGACGTCGTTGTTCGGAACCGGAACGCCGAACGCGGCGGCAATGCCGTCCATGGCGTTGTCGCCAATCCAGGCGACGTTGTCGCTTACGAGCGCGTAGTCGGCTTGGGCCGGCAGCACGAGGTACGTGTCGACGGCTCTCGCGTACTGGGACGCGGCGCTATCGAAAGCCGAGACGACGGTGGCTGGACTCAAGACGTCCGGGAGGGCCGACGCGGTGCCGCCGAAGTCGGCGTCGGTTACGGTAACGGTGAACAGGAACGCGAGCGAGAGCATGGCGGCGCCGAGCAGGCCAACGACCTTGCCGGGCGTCTCGTGGGTCATCATTTTTTGCATGTTGGTTTCTTCCTCCGCGTGCGGGCTGCGGTATCGGCGAACGTTCGGTGCGTGAAGAAGCAATCGCGCGTGAGCTCCTTACTTTCGGAACGCGGCTGAACGCTCGCGGCGGCAACGCGAGCCGAGCACGGATTCATTTTTGCTCCCCTATTTTGGAGGGCGATGTGTTTTTTGAACCGGAACCTTTTGTTTCGGAGCGGATTTTCTCGGACCGGCGGTGAAGCCTGCTTAGGCCCGATCGACCTTTCAAAATCTGTATACATTATAGCACGTCTGAAAAAATTTTGCAACTTCCGCAAAGGAAAACGCCGGCACTGGGTGGTGCCGGCGTACGAAGAGCACTCGGGGGTTCAAAGGTCAGGATGCCGCTTGAGTAATAGGCGTCCCGCGCACCACAGAAGCTGCGGGGTGCCGCTTCGCATCCTTTGCCGAACGCACCCCCCGAAGATCAAATTTGAACCCATCGGGCGAGCTGCCCGTTACCGGAACAACGGCCGCGTAGGTAACGGATGAGTGGTCGTGTAGGAAGCTAAACACCGCGGGATTTTCCGCTACGATGCTCGCGCTCTGCACGCGAGCGGTGCGGCCGTCGGACAGCAGGGCCGACCCACGTTGGATGCGGGTACTGAACCACAGCACGCGCCCGGTTCCTTCTACCATTTTCGGCGGCTCGACTGGCGTTCGCCACGCGGGCTGCGGCGAAAGTTGGAATCGACTGCTTGAACCGAACGCCTGCCTGAGCCCCTCAACGTAACCGGTAGGTACGTTTATTGTCGGCATGGCGTAGGAACCGCCGGAGCTGGAGTAGCATGAGAAGCTTCGGTGATCGCAGACGAGGAATACCCGGCCACGCTGGATGACGAGTGCGATGTCGTCGCACCGGACCTTTCCTTCGATGGGCGGGTAGAGCAACCGAACGTGATTTACCTTACCGTCGGTGTGGAGCAGGCCGTGCTCAAACACCTTCAGCGCAACTGCCCGTTCGTAACCCTTCGCCGTGAACTGTTTGTCACCGGCGAGCAAGGTAAAGCGATCGCGTGCATCAATCGAGAAAACAGCGGGCGCTACCCGTTGTTCCTGTCCGGAGGCAACGCACAGCCGAAGTGTAAGCCACGGTTTGCCGATGAGCTGTAGGAGCTCGCCCTTGGCGGGCTCGAGCACCAGTCTGAATCGAGACTCCACTAAATTGCTCACCGGAAGTTCTACGAGGATAGAGCGTGAAGAACTGCAGAGGACCGTAGCGGTAAGCTGCGCGGCCTTTGCAGGCTTCTTTGAACCTGAAGACATAGAGAACCCCCTTTGTGCTTTCGCGGAAGATTACCACAGCGGACCCAAAAAAGCAAGGGTAAAAAAAGCAGCCCGCGGGGGCTGCTGGACGCCGAAGTGCATTACTTCATTTTTTTCCGTATGAAGGCGGGAATGTCCAGCTCGTCGTCGGCTGCGGTTTGCGCGGTCGGTGCCGGCTGCAGGAGGTCGTGGTCGGGGGTTACCGAAACGTGCGGCGGCACCACGGGCTGCGGCTCGGGCTTGGGGGCGAACAGCGGGCGCCGCACCTCCATGACCGGAGGCATTTGCGGCTCGGGCTTGGGGGTAAAGGTCTGCTTCGGTTCCGGATCCATGACCATTTGGAGCGGAGACTGCCGGCGGTTAGCCTCGTCGAAGCCGGTGGCGATGACCGTAATGCGGACCTCGTCGCCCAAAGTTTCGTCTATGACCGCGCCGAACTTGACCTTGGCCTCGGGGTCGATATTCCGGGTAATGACCTTCGCCGCCTGGTCAATTTCGTGCATGGCGAGCGAGGGGCCGGCGGTAATATTGAAGAGCACGCCGCGCGCGCCGTCGATACTCATGTCCAGCAGCGGCGAGGAAATGGCGAGCTTGGCCGCCTCTTCGGCCCGACCCTCTCCCCCGGCCCGGCCAATGCCCATGAGGGCGGTGCCCGCGTCCTGCATAATGCCCTTCACGTCCGCGAAGTCCGCGTTCACGATGCCGTGAGTGGTAATGAGATCGGAAATGCCGGCGATGCCCTGGCGCAAGACTTCGTCGACGGTTTTGAACGCGTCCACGAGCGAGGTCTTCTTGTCGATGATCTGGAGAATGCGATCGTTCTGGACGGAGATGATGGCGTCGACTTTGTCTTTCAGGTTATCGTAGCCCATTTCGGAAACCTCGCGGCGCTTCGTGCCCTCGAAGGTGAACGGCCGCGTCACGACCGCCACGGTAAGCACGCCGCGGTTCTTGGCGAGCTCGGCGACCACGGGCGCGGCGCCGGTGCCGGTGCCGCCGCCGAGGCCGCAGGTAATGAAGACCATGTCGGCGTTGTCGATGACCTCTTCGAGCTCCTCGGCCGACTCCTCCGCGGCCTGGCGGCCGAGCTCGGGGTTCATGCCGCTGCCGAGGCCTTTCGTGATGCCCTTGCCGATGTGGACCTTACGGTCGGCGTGGTTGTTGTGGAGGGCCTGCGCGTCCGTGTTGATGGCGACGAACTCGACCCCGCGGATGCCGAGCTGCGTCATGCGGTTGACCGCGTTCGTCCCCGAACCTCCGACGCCGAGGACCTTAATGCGGGCGAACGTCTCGATTTTAGGCTTCACTTCCATGCGCTTGCGGTTGGTGTTCACGTGCGTTACGGTTCATGGCTATTGTAGAGCAAAAAAAATATAAAACCGGAAGCCCTCGGGCCAGTTTTACAGCTTTGGTTTCGGACCGTTTTGTTTGTTTTTACCCCCAAGTTGGGGCGTTCTGCAGCACATTATAGCACACCGGAACGGGCGTCTACCCGCGGGCCACAAGGCCCGCTTTAGCCCCCGGAACGCATGGCGCCGCTAATGGCCTCGTACTCGGCCGCGAGGGCCGCCTCCATGTCTTCCCGAAGGCCCGGGATGCCGGTAGCGAGCTCTTCGATGAGCTTGTCGGCTGCCTCGGGCCCGCCGTCTAGTGACGTTGCAACCTGCTCGGCCTGCTCGGGAGACAGGCGGGCAACAAGGACGTTCAAGACCACCTCGGAGAAGCGATCCTGGAGCGCCTCGAGCATTTCCCGCTGCTCCCCTTCCGGCAGGTCTTTGGCCGCCATGTCGGTCAGGAGTTTTTCGATGTACTGTTCTTGGGCCATGGGTGTATTACTTAACGGGTCGTGACCGCTGATTCGACGTTTTCGAGTGCCCGGTTGACAATCTCCTTACGCGAACCGCTCACGAGCTTTTTGATTTCTGTAATGGCGTAGTTGATAGCATCAACGCCTTTTTTATTTCCGCTCGCGTTCCTCCGCTGGCGGGCCGAAACGAGCGCGCGGAACGCTTCCTCAAACCGGGTACCGCTCGCCTCTCTATCGGCGGAGTTAAGGTCAACCCCGCCGAGGGCCTTCCGAACAACGGCGAGCTCATTGCCGGTAACGAACGGGTGGTCGCCGGCAGCGAGCGAGTTGAGGGGCCCGCCCTCGCTAGCCATGAGCGTGGCCCAGCCGGTCGGATTAGAAAAGCCTCTCTTGTCACCGTCGTCAAATAACCGAGCCCACTCTTGCTCTGGAGTCTCCACAGGTTCCTCCATCGCTTCTTCTTCTCGAACTTTTTCGTCGAGCTTTCGAATGTTTTCCGTCGCGCGAGCATCTTCAAACCCGGGGGTCCTCACGCCGAAGCCGAGTTTAGGAATGGCTGGCTTGCCCAGGAACGCCTCTGAAGGATTAGCCGCGAAACGGTCAGTCTCAAATTCTGAGGGCTGAGGCTCAAGCGGGTCAAGGGGAGACGGGCGCAAACCTGGACGCCCAAGGTCAGAGCTTGGGAGTACGGGTTTTGAAGACCAGAGCGAAGGGCGGTCGTGTAAGGGTTCAACATCCGCACGGTCGCTCACGCCGCCGAAGGCGGGGCGGGGTTCGAGTGCTCCTTTGGGGTACCGGACAGCCTCAGCGAGGGGCGGTCCTTCCGCCTGGCCGGCGCGTTCAAGGTCGCCGTGAAAGACCGCACTCACAAGCCGGTACTGCACGTCGAGCGAGTCGCGGAGCTGCTGCAAGCGCCGATCAAATCGCTTCTGGAAACCATCGGTCTGCGCGCCGCTAAGGACGAACTGTTCAAAGGCTCGCTCCGCCGCTTGGAAACGCGCGCGGTAGTTCACGGGCTCGGGCCGTTCGTCGCGGGCGAGCAGATTCGCAATGCCGTCAACCTTGTCTTCAACGCCCTGGAGCTCGCGTTCGAGGACTTCCCACCGCTCCCCCGCCTCGCGGTCGGCGCGGTCGCGGGCCTCGTTCGCCCGCAGCGCCTCGGCTTCAGCTTCCAGCTCGGCGAGCCGTGCCTCGGCTTCGGGGAGTGCGCGGTCAAGGTAGCGGCGCTGAACCGCGGCCGCGACGTTCGTGGAAACCAAGGCGTTGAGCGCCTCGTTGTCTATTGCCCCGTGGGCCTCAAGCGCGTCGACGAGCAGGCGCCGGGCGCGGGTCACCCGCTCCTCGAGCGGAATGGATTCGCTGCCCATAACCACGCGGGCTTCCTGCACCGCACCGTCGGCGCGGTTGAGCCGTTCCACGGCAACCTCAGCCGGACCCTCCCGAACCACGGACGGCACCTCTGCTTCCGTCGGCTGCCGGTCTCCGCGTGCGGTCCGGGCGAAGGCGGAAGCGAACAACTTTGCCCTTTCGGCGCGCACCGCAAACCGCTCGCTCGCCGCTTCCGGCGAGACCGGCGAAGGTGCCGCGGCCATTTCGAGCTTCAGGCTGTGCGCGAGCTGGTCTATCTTCCCCATTCCAGCCCACACGACGTTCGCCTCTTCGGTGAAGCGCCTCCGGAGCAGGGGGAAGTTCTGGTTGCCGGCCCCGGTTACCGTTTCCTCGAGCCCGGTAAGCCGCTCGGCGAGGCGGTTCATGGCGCCCGCGTGCTCGGTGAGCCCGCGCTCTATTTCTGCCGGGTAGCGACCGCTCAAATCCTCGAGGCGCTGCTGCTCGCGGGCCACGATCGCGATCATTTCGATCATGTCACGGTGGAGCCGCTTGTACTGCTCGCGGTTTTCAGCATCTTTCGTTGCTTCGGGGGTCTTCGCGAGTTCTTCCCAGTTCGGCTCCTCGGGCTCCAGGTCTGCCGCCGCATCCGCTTTAGCTGCCGGCTGCTCTGCCTTCCAATCCTCGCCGATGTGCTCTGGCTCCCCGACCGGTTCTCCGGCTCTCGCCGCACCGGCGCCGGCGAGCCGCGCGGCGCGCTTCTCGAGCGCGCGGAGGCTCACGAGGTGGTTGCTGCCGGGTCGGAAGCCGATGGCGGCCCGAACCCCGGTATCCCGGGGGTCAGGGTTGCCCTGGCTTGCCTCAATGTCACGCCGGAGCTTAGCCGCGAGGTCGTTAAACAGCCGGAGCTGGTCGGGATCGACGGGGTTCTGCGTTTCAAGCGACTTCATCATGTCACGGAGCGCCGTCACGCGCTCGCCGAAACCACCCCGCAAAAATTCGGATACATCAGTTACCGCCTCCACTGCTTCCGCAGGAGGCTTCCATTCTTCTCCAATGGCGTCAGGCTCGGGGATCGGTTCTGTTTTTTTCTGTTCAGCCTTCCGCTGCCGGCCGCGCCGTACGGCGATGGTGCCGACGCCGAGTGCCGAAGCGCCGCCGCCGATTACGTACAGGGATGTCGTGAGGCGATCGGAGAGCACGCCGCCTGCGTCGGGTTCCATGTTCAGCTCGGGTACCGCGGCTCCGGGGGGGACCATCTCTGGCAGGCCGGGACGAATATCCGGCGTACCGCCCCAAGCTTCAATCTGGTCGTGGAGCGCGCCAAGGTGGAGCGTGAAGCCGGGCTTAATGGCCGTGTCGGCCACGTCGCCCTCAATGCCCCAGGCTGCAACGCCGACCTTGCTTTCTTCGGCGACGCGCTTGGCGGCTTCCAGCACCTGGCTCTCGCTCGGGTTCGCAACACCGTGTGACTCGAGGTAGTGTTTCGTAATTGACCAAATGCTCGTGTCCCCGGGCTGGACCTGGTAGTCCCCGGGCGGCGCCCACTTCACCACTTCACCGACGGCGTGGCTCGCCGCGTGCTCCTTGGTAGCCGAAGCGGCCTCGACCGTGGTAGTACCGAAACCCAAGGATTCGGCCAGAAAGCCTCCGGCCGCGCCGCCCACGCCGCCGACGAAGGCGCCGCGCATGGCGGCTTTCGCAATGGCCTTCTTGTCTACCTTGCCGTTTTTGAGCTTCGTGAGCAGCTCTTGGTTCTTGAGACCCTCGTCATTGAAGCCGACCTTGCTCTCGAGCTCCCGGCGGAGGAGCAAAACTTTCTTAAACTTCGCAAAACCTTTCAACCCTTCGAGCT
>CAZLPF010000013.1:0-27741 GCA_964561365.1 uncultured Candidatus Saccharibacteria bacterium
GACTGTAACGTTTACGTAAAAACCCCGCATCGCGGCGGGGTTTTTAGTTCTTAAACAGCATCAATGTATGATTGCCAAATACGAAGCGAAGACTAAATGGTTGAACCAGTCTTTCTCGTTTCGGGAAGCATCCTCGTAAATTCCACCGCTCGGAAAATACGTCGGGGTCAGGTAATTTTTACCGCCCCCCAAGTACACCACCCCGCGAAAAATTTGGTTGCCAATGGTTCCGCGGGCGGGAACGAGCAAGGTCGCGCCCCAGTCCTTCGCTTTCTCAATTTCTATGTGCACGTTCCGGGCCTCAATCCCCATGCCCTGCAGTTTTGCCACCAGCTTCTCTGCTTCATCGTAGGTTTGGCTCATGGCCGGGTCTTTGCCGTAACTTTCAGGCTTACAGGTCGCCATGACCGCGACCTTAATAGAGATTTGCGGAAAGTACGTTTTCAAAAAATTGACGGCGCCCGAAGCCAGCTTTTCTTTCGCTCCGTAGTCTTGCGCGTCCGAGTTAGAAACACCGGCTATGAAAAACTGCCAACCCGTAACGGTTTCAAGCAAGGCAACATCAATTCTTTTTTCTTTCGGGTCTATCCCCTTCCACCGCTTGAACTTCTCTACCATTTTCAGATCGTCCACCTGCCCGCGGACGATTCCATCCACCTTCCCCTCTTCCCAAAGCTTCAGCAGACCCAGGCTCGCATCTTCTTCGTTGGAAAATTCAACGCACTCGAAGCCGTCTATTCTTTTACCCACGGTTACCACGTCCACCAACTCTTGGGCCTTTTTCAAGCTCGTCAAAATTTCACCGTCGGCTTGGAACATCCCTATTCCAATCCGCTTACGGGGGCTGCCTTTAACCTTCTCTAAAATTGGCTCAAAGATTGATTCCATACAGCTATACAGTTTTTATGTCAGCAAGCGCTTACGGTACACCGCAAACAGCAGCGCGACATTGGCAACGAGCAGATAAATCTGAAAAGCGGAGTTCTCAATATTCCACACCGGAATAGAAGGCAGCACGAGCAGAACGGCAACGAGGCTCGCAATGTACGTACGTCCGGTTTCTGTCTCCGGATTAGTCCAAGACTTGCGGAGCGTTGGGATGAGCGCCCACCCGTCCGCAACAGCTGCAAATAGTATGGCCGTGCGCGGGGCATCTACCGCGAGCCATACGATTAGCGCAAGCACAGAAAATCCGCCGCACAGGTAGTCAAACAGAGTCAGCTTCCAGTAACTCTGCGGGTTCAGGAACGACGCAAACAAAATAAGCAGGGGCAGGAAGCCGGCAAGGAAGATGCGTACGGTGGCCCACAGATCAGCGTGGCTCGCCAGCGCCGCTGCGGTTCCAATGAGCGGGGCGATGGCCCACATGGACCATGAAACCCGATTCGGCTTCGTTTTCCCCTTGAGCGTGTCGCGAATGTAAGCCACTGCTCCACTAACGCTAATGAGCGCACTTAAAATGACGAGCCAATGAATAAACGAAATTTCAAATAGCATCAAACTTGAGTAGGATAACTCAACTATAACGTGCCTCGGTGCTCCTTTACTTCGTCTTCAAATTCCATTTGGTCTTTAGTCGCGTCCACAATCTTGTGAGGATGTGAGATGTTGAAATACCTAATGGGCTTGCTAAATTCTTTTGCAAGATTAATTTCGGCTAACACTCCGTTGCTGATTTGACCAAATACCCAAACTTCATCACAGCGAGTAACGATAGTATTGTTCCCATTCCTCACTTCGTCGCGGTCCACCGTGTCTAATAAAAAATAATCGTAGATCATAAAGGGATTAATGGGTACCGCCCCCTGCTCTATTACGTACTTAGAAACAAACATTCGATAATAAAACAGGTGTTTAGAAAGAGCAGTATACACTAACTTCCTGTCGTGTTTAGTTTTCATTTTTGCAGGTTTAAGGCTAACCGCGGCTACCCACTTTATTTCCGTGTGTTGAAAAGATTGATATTACCGCTTTTCGATAAAGCTTAATGTAATAAAGAAAATAAGATGGAGGCTGCGCCAATAACAAACGAGGTCAAAATCATTCGGAAAAACCAATCAGACTTATAGTTTGTGGGTCCATCGTTAAAGATAGTAAGTTCATTTTGTTTTATTGATTCAAGCCCTAACTCTATCTCTTCTATTGTTGACCGAAATGAAATAGCTATACGTTTATCCATGACTTTATCAAGTTTGTCGATGTAATCTGCATAATTTTTTGCTTCATCTATAAAAGCCATTTTAACAAACCACATCCCAACTGCCATAGCAAAAAAAATGAACGCTTCGCCTAAAATAAAAAAGGTTATTTTATTTACCGATGATATGGCTGTAAAACCAAAACCAGCGACTAAGCCTAATGCGGTAATTAGCTGGTATGTATAGCGAACAGCCCGCTCTCTTACATTTTCGTGTTTGGAGACGATATCTTTCATCATCTCAGCATCTTCTTCAAGACGCTGTTGGTTTAACAAAATTAATTCTTTTTTCTTCTCGTCGATCATTAAAATAACAAAATCAAATAGAACTTTGGCTGGGGTGGAAGGATTCGAACCTTCGGATGGGGGCTTCAAAGGCCCCTGCCTTACCACTTGGCTACACCCCACTACAAAACTGAGAAAAACCCTATTTCCGCTCGAATTATAGGTTATAATGCGGCAAATGGCTAACGAACTGCCGCTTTCAAATACCCCCAAAACCTTGAGCGTCGTGGTCCCCGTCTACAACGAGGAGCGAACGCTCGAGGCCATTCTTGCGGCGGTGCTTGCGGCCCCGACGAAAGGCCTTGGCTTAGAAGTCGTCTGCGTCAACGACAGCTCCACCGACCGTTCGGGTGAGATTTTAAACAGCCTGACCGACCCCCGCCTCGTGGTCGTCCACCTGCAGAAGAACCTGGGTAAGAGCGGGGCCGTGGTGGAGGGGCTGCGCCGGGCGCGGGGCGACTATGCGCTTATCCAAGACGCGGACCTGGAGTACGACCCCGGTGAGTACGAGCGGCTGCTCGGGCCGCTGCTGGACGGCAGGGCCGACGTGGTCTACGGCTCGCGCTACCTGCCCGGCGAGGTGCGGCACGTGCACAAGTTCTGGCACAGCCGCATGAACCGACTGTTCACCGGTTTTACGAACGTGCTCACGAACCGCCACTTCACCGACGTGCAGACCTGCTACAAAGCCTTTACCCGGCCGGTGGTGGACGAGGTCGGCACCAAGCTGACGTCGAAGCGCTTCGGCTTTGACCCGGAGTTCACCGCAAAAATTTCCCGGCGGCCGTACCGAATAGTGGAAGTGCCGGTGTCCTACCGGCCGCGGACCCAGGCCGAAGGCAAACACATGAGGGCCAAAGATGCGCTGCGCTGCTACGCGGCCGCGCTCCGCTACAACGTCTTCGACCGGAGCTAATGCTCCCGAAAATAAAAGGATTTATACAGCAGCACCGGACAGAGGCGGTGCTGGTTTTGGTAATAGTGCTCGCCGGTTTCCTGCCGGCCTTCTTCGGCGCCCGCTCGCCGTACATCTCCACCTGGGACGAAGCCGTCCACGTAAACGTCGTTAAGAACCTTACCGAGGACTGCTGCACGCCCGAGCTCCACCGCGAGCAGCTCGGCACCGACTTCCGCGTCTGGGACGACAACCACGTCTGGCTCCACAAGCCGGTACTCCCCTTCTACCTCGCGAGCCTGACCTACCGCCTGAGCGAATCCCCCTTCGGCCTTAGGCTCTCGGGTCTGCTCGCGCTGCTGGTGACCTACGGCCTGCTCTACTACACCGCGCGGCGCTACTACGGAAAGGCCGTGGCCGTGGGTAGCCTATTCGTCTTCTCCCTCTCGCCGTACCTGCTGCAGCTGGCAGTGGGCAGACAGTTCAGCGGCCACGTAGATCTGCTGCTCGTGGCCGTAGCTACCGCCGCGCTGCTCGCGCTCCACCGCTTAAGCGACGCCCCGACGCGGCGAAACTTTGTAGCATTTGGATTGGTCTTGGGCATTGCCGCGCTCATGAAGTCTACGCTCGCGCTCGCGCCGTTCCTGGCCCTGCTCGCCGTGGTCTGGGTTCGCTTCGGCCTCCGCGCGCACCTCATGGATCTGCTCTGGAGCGGCGTGGCCGCGCTCGTAGTTCTGCTGCCCGAACGCATGTACCTGCTCACCCGCTTTCCCGTGGAGTACGCCTACGAGCTCCAGGTCCAGCAGGCGCACGTCTACTCGAGCGTGGAGTACTGGGGCCGGCCGTGGGACTTCTACCTTACCAAGTACCTCGGTGATGTTATCTCCTACCTGCTCGCGCCGCTCTCTTTAGTTTCACTCATCTACGGCGCGGCGCGCTCGAGGGTAGATGCGCGCTGGCTCATGCTGACCTGCTGGGTGCTGGCCTACCTGCTGCCGCTCTCGCTGTTCGTGAGCAAGGTTTCGAACTTCCTCGTCCCCGCCCTGCCCGCGCTTTCATTGCTCGTTGCCTTCGCGTGCGTCGAGCTCTGGCGGCGCGAACGTTTTCGGGCGCTGTCCTTTGCCGCGCTCACCGTCCCGGCCGCCTACCTGGCCTACCGGCTGAACTGGTTTTCGGCCGCCGCGGAACTGGCAACCGAAACGCCGGGCTGGCAGCGCTTCACCCTGTTGGCGGCTGCCGTGGCGGCTGCCGGTCTTGTGGTTGCCGCAAAATCTGCCTTTTTAAATGAAAACGGTCGCCGCCGGGCCGCGGCGCTCTTGGTCGTACTCGCGGTTCTCATAGCAGGCGGCTCGCTGCTCTCAAACAACGTTCAGAACGCCCGCGCTCCGGAGCGGGGCGCCGCCGCACAGGCGGAGATTCGAAACGACGCGCCAGAAATTGAACGGCTCACCGAGGGCAACGCCGTTATCCTCGTGGAGGAGAGTTTGCCCGAGAACGGCTACCTGTTCGTGCAGTACTGGTCGGGCCGCGAGAGCTTTTCCGTGGACCACTACCACCCCGTTTCGCGCTGGCTCACGCAGCTGCCGGAAGGTAGGCCGCTCTACTACCTCACGAAAAAAACGCCCGGCTACCGGAAGGTGGCCGAGCTCTCGTACGGCGGGCTCTACCGCCTGCGCTAGTTCTTAACCTCGCGGGTCGGGGGAACGTTCAGGTAGCGGAGGATGAACGCCGCGAGCTTGCCGAAGGCCGGCGCCGCGGTGCTCTCGGCGAAGGCCACGGTTTTCGGGTTGTCGATGCGGACAATGGCCACGAACTTCGGGTCCTCCACCGGCCCGTAGCCGACGAAGGAACCAATGTTCACGCCTTCCTGGTAGCCCTTGCCGTCGGTGCGGGAGACCTGGGCCGTGCCGGTCTTGCCGGCTATGTAGTAGCCGGGAACCGCCGCGCGCTTGCCGTGGCCGTTCTCAATGACGTTCACGAGCATGGCGGTGACCGTGTTCGCGGTCTGGGGCGTTACGACCTGGCGGCCGGCGTCCTGCTCGGCAACCTCCGAGCGGCCGTCGGGGTAGACCTTCGACTGCACCACGTACGGTTTCAGGAGCGTGCCGCCGTTGGCGAGCGCGCCGTAGGCCCGCGCCATTTGCAGCGGCGTGGCGGTAATGGCCTGGCCGAAGCTCGCCGTGTAGTAGTTGAAGCGCGAACCCGAGCCGAGCGAGCGCAGGCTGCCCGGCAGCTCGGGCAGGTCTATGCCGGTGGGCTGGCCGAAGCCGAAGGCCTCGAGGTACCGCCTGAACGTCTTGTCGCCGAGCTGCTGCTCGGCGAACACGGTACCGGTGTTCAGCGACTCTTCGAGAACCTGGGTCATGGTCTGCACCCCGTGGGCCTTCTTGTCCGAGTTCTGGATGGTGTACTTGTCGACGGTGACCTCGCCGGTGTCGGTGTAGGTCGTGTCCGGCGTGACCTTGCCGTCGTCTATGGCCGCGGCCATGGTCACCGCTTTGAAAATGGAGCCCGGATCGTAGGCATCTACGGTGGCCTCGTTGGAGAAAATGCGGGAATTTTCGACCTTGCCGAACTCATTCGGGTCAAAGTCGGGGTAGCTGACCATAGCCAGGACCGCGCCGGTTTTCGGGTCCAGAACCACGACCGAGCCCGAGTCGGCGCCGTTGCGCTCGACCGCTTCTTTGATGATTTCGCGGGCCTGGTACTGAATGCTCCGGTCAATGGTCAGCACGAGGTTCGTCCCGTCTTCGGGCGGCTGGCCGCCGCTGCCGCCGATCCAGGCGCCGGCGGCGTCCCGCTCTTCGGCGAGGAACCCGCCGGCGCCGGCGAGCTCAGGCTCGAAGTAGCGCTCGGCGCCGTAGAGCCCGACCTTGTTCGGCTCTTTGGCCCCGTAGCCCACGAAGCCGAGGACGTGCGCGAGGAGGTTCCGCTCCGGGTAGAAGCGGACCTCTTCTTCGTCGAAGTACACGCCGGCGAGGCCGAGGTTCTGCACGGCCTGCTGCTCGGGCTCGGTGAGGTTGCGGCGGAGCACGACGTAGCGCTTCGTGCTGCTCGACAGCCGCGCCTCGAGCTCGGCCGCGTCTACCCCGAGCGTGCGGGCGAGGCCGGCGGCGGCGAGCGGCGGGGACTGGATTTCTTTCGGCACCGCGTAGGCGAGCACCTGCTTGGCGTTCGTGGCGGCCGGGACGAGCTGGCCGGCGGCCGCGTCTTTCAGCATTATTTCGCCGCGGCTCGGCGAGAGGTTCCGGAACGTGGTCTGCTGGGCGCGGGCGAGCCCGAGGTAGTAGCCGTGGCCGAGGACGGAGACCTGGAACAGCTTTACGCTCGCCGCGGCGAAGCCGAGCACGAAAAGCACCGCGAGCGTTGCGGTGCGGAAACGGCCGGGGGGTGAGCGCCTTGCGGAAACCACGGGCGAAAGAGACTTAGCGGAGAGAAACGTCGGTGCTGCCGATGAAGCGGGCGTCCGTGACCGGAACGAAGCCGGCGGCGGCGAGCTGCTCGCGGCCGACGTTGACCGAGGTCAGCTCGGAGAGCTTCACGGTCAGCTCCTGCTGGCGCTCCTGGAGCGTGCGGACGTGCCGGCGGAGCGTGTCGACCTCGTAGAGCCGCGCGGTGTAGCGCGCCGCGCCCACGACGCACCAGGCGCCGAGCACGGCGAGCGTTCCGGCGCACGCGGCGAGGTAGAACCGGCTCTGGTTTTTAACCGGAGCGCGGGCGGCTGCCGGGCGGGCACCGAACTGAATTGCGGAAGCTGAAAAAGCCATGCGGAAGCGTGTGAGGAGGCGCCGGTAGTGGCGCGCGCTGAATGAATCTTCGTGCTGCCGGAGGCGGCAGAACGGAGTGCTTCGCTGGCTGACCAAAAACCCTGGAACGAAACGGGTGCTTATAGTTTCTCGACGGCGCGGAGCGTGGCGGGCTTCGACCGGCTGTTCTCGGCGACCTCTTGGTCACCGGGCCGAACGCCGCGCTTGGTAACGAGCTTGGCCCGGGGCTTCCTGCCGCACCGGCACAGGGGGAAGTCCGGCGGGCAGACGCACCCGGTTGCCAGCTCCCGGAAGAACCGTTTGACCGTTCGGTCTTCGAGGGAGTGGAAGGAAACGACCGCGAGCCTGCCGCCGGGTTCGAGCAGGTCGAAGGCCTTGGGCAGGAACTCAGCGAGGGCGTCGAGCTCGTGGTTGACCGCAATGCGGAGCGCCTGGAACACCCGGCGGACGGAGTCGTCGGCCCGGCGCTTGGCCGGCCCGGGAACCGCGCCGCGGACGAGGGCCGCGAAGTCGTCGGCGTAGCGGATCGGCTCTGCTTCCCGCTGCCGCACCACCGCCCGCGCAATGCGCGCCGCGTGTGGTTCTTCGCCGTAGGCCTTGAGTAACGCTACCAGTTCCTGCTCGCTTGACCGTTCGAGCAGGAAACGCGCATCCGGGGTTTCTGCCCCGGGGTTCATGCGCATGTCGAGGAGCTCCCGTTTTCGGAAGCTCACGCCGCGCCCGGATTGGTCGAGCTGGTAGCTCGAGAGCCCGAGGTCGGCGCAAACGCCCGAGAGGGTTTTCATTCCGTGACGGTCGGTCACGTCGTCCAGGTTTCGGAAGTTCGCGTGGGAGAGTACGAGGCGGCCAGAGGCGATCTCGGCCCTGAAGCGTTCGGCCGCGTGCTCGTGCGCCGCCGGGTCGAGGTCAACGGCGAGCACCCTGCCGTCCGGCGCGCTCGCCTTGAGGAGCTCTGCCGTGTAACCGCCGCCGCCCAAGGTGGCGTCCACGTAGCGGCCGCCGGGTTTGGGCTGCAGCAGGTCGAGAACCTCGGAGAGCAGAACGGGGACGTGCTCGTAGGCGCTCTGGGCGCTCATACCCCCAAACTCCCGAGCTGCTCGGCGACCTGGCTCGACTGGGCCTCGGCCTGGGTCTGGTAGGCGCGCCAGAGCGGCTCGCTCCACAGCTCGATGCGGTTGTAGAGGCCGGCGAACACCGCCCGCTTGTCGATGCCGGCGAACTGCTGCAGGTACTCGGGCAGGACCACGCGGCCCTGCTTGTCGATGTCCAGGTCCATGGCGCCGGCGAGCATGTGGCGGGAGAAGGCTCGGGTATTCGCGGTAGCGATGGGGAGACTAGCCAGCTTTTCCCCGAGCTTCTTCCACTCGTCCATGGGGTACATGAAGAGCGAGCGGTCTAAACCGCGCGTCACCACGACCCTGCTCTTGAGCTGTGCACGGAACTTCGCCGGAACCGCAATGCGGCCCTTGCCGTCCACGCTCGCCTGGTATTCGCCAATGAACATAGGAGTATTCGAACTTCCGATGGGAAAGAACGGTCACCGGGGTTCTTCCACAAGTTACCCCACTTTCCCCCACTGCAACCCAAACTCACCCATTTCCATTCCATACTAACCCACCGCACGAGGGCGGTCAAAGTAAATAAAGGCCTTTCTGAAGGCCTTTATTGGTAGGTTTTTAAAATTGATCCACAGGGTTTTTACTGTGGAAAAATATATGCCTCAAATAAAGCAAAAACCTCGGCTTTCCGAGGTCCACTTATCCACAACGGCAAATTTAAATTTTTTGGCGAATTGCGTAAGCGGCAATGCCGAAGGCCACGGAAACGTTCAGACTCTCTTTCTTTCCGAACATGGGAATGCTCACCATGCTGTCGCACTTCGCCCGGAGGCTCGGGCTAATCCCCCGTACCTCTTCGCCGAGCAGCAGCGCAAGGGAAAATTTCGGGCGGAAGCGCCCTAAGGGCACGGCAGACTGCGCCAGCTCCAGGCCCACGGTGCGCACGCCGCTGTCTTTTAGGATTTTAATGACGCCCGCTGCGGTCTTGCACCGTTCCCACGGCACCCAGGTCTCGGCGCCGAGCGCGACCTTGGCAATTTTCTCCCGGTGCTTCGGCTCTCCCGGCGTCGGCGTGTAGCCGGTTAGGAAAATTTTGGTCACGCCGAATGCGTCCCCGGTGCGAAAAATCGCCCCCACGTTGTGGCAGGAGCGGACGTTGTGGGCAATGACGAAAAATTCCCGCGGCATGGCTACGCGGACTTTTTCCGAAGCACAAAAAACCAGTAGAGGTACCAGGCGGCGATCACCGCGTAGGTGGCCGCCAAAAGGCGCGGCTCGGCCCAGGAGGTACCGCCATGGAAACGGTAATCCGAGAACGGGAACAGGAACGGGGTGCTGAAGAAGTCGGGATGGGTGGGAATGTCGAAGAGAATGTGCAGGCCCCAGGCGAGCATGGGCCAGGGAAACCGGCGCCGGAGCACCCAGACGAGCCCGGTAACGAGAGGAAAAATAACCAGGCTGTGGCTGTACCGGTAGGCCTCGGTAGCGTACACGTAGGTCCAGTGGGTTTCGGGCCAGCTTTCGGGACCGCCGCCGAAGCCGCGGGTAACGAGCAGGTAGAGGAACAGCGGCGTGAAAGCCGCCAGGTCCGGCAGCAGGCCGAACAGCACCGCGAGCCACCGCAGCTTCGGCGAGTACGGGTAACGGTAGTAGAGTGCGGCGTTCGAAATGAGCCCGTGGGCGAGGATGTCCACGGCTAGCCTTTCAGGAGGTTCAGGTTCGTGCCTTCGCCGTATTCGCGGACGAGCTCGCCTTCAAGGGCAATGAGGAAGACCTCGCAGGTCATGGCGACGACCAGCGAGAGCACGTGGCCCGAAAGGGTCGAACAGTCGCGGCGGCCGAAGCTGCCGTGGACGTGGATGGCCGGCTTCCCGTTCAGGGTGGCGCCGGTGCCGGTCACCGTGGCAATTTCTAAATCCTCCGCGAACGGATGCTCCTCGTAGCGTGCGGTTGCGGCGTCGTAGAACCCGAGGACGAGGTGCTTCGAGGTCCCGATGCCGGAAAAAGTGCAGGCGCGCACCGCGTGCGCGCCCATAAACTCAACCAAGCCGGCAACGACTTCGTCGCCGGGATCGAACCGGAGCACGTGCCGGCGTCCGTCGCGCAGTACAACCTTCATGGTGGCGGAGGCTCGGGGCCGGCGCTAGACCAGGTGCACGGTGCGGCCGAGGATCTCTTTGACCTTGGCGAGCACCTGCTCCACCGAGTTCTCGCCCTTGACCAGGTAGTCGGCCACGCCCGCGGACATGATTTTGCCCACGGTGTCCACGTCGCCCAGGTTCGTGAGCACGAGCACCGGCGTCTTGGCCGTCTCGGGGTCGGCCTTCAGCTCCCAGAGCACCGAAACGCCGTCGAGCTTCGGCATGGCAACGTCCAGAATGAGCAGGTCGGGCTTCCACTCTTTAAACTTCGCGAGCGCCGCTTCGCCGTCGTAGGCGGGAGCCGCGTCGAAGCCGGCCGCCCCGAGCGCCGCTACGAGGGCGTCGGAGGCGAGCTTATCGTCTTCTGCGAGGAGCACTTTAGCCATGGGTGTACGTTAAAACCATTACGTACTGAAAGGATAGCCTCACCGGGCGTCCTTGGGCAAGGCCTCCGGCAGCGGCAGGGTAAAGGAGAACGTGCTCCCGGCTCCCTCGCCCGGGCTCTCGGCCCAAATTTGCCCGCCGTGGGACTCGACAATGCCCTTGGCCACCACGAGCCCGAGGCCCGTACCCGTGCGCTCGGAGCGTTCGGTGAGCTGGCGGAACTTGGAAAACAGCCGGGCGAGCTGGCCCTGGTCGAGCCCTATACCGCTGTCTTTGACCGCAACGACCGCGGCGCGGCGGCCGCCGTCCTCGGAAAGAGAAACGGAAATGGAGCCTTCGTCCGTGTACTTGACCGCGTTGCTCATGAGGTTGCCGAGCACCTGCTGGACCCGGACGCGGTCGCAGCGCACGTGGAGCGAAGCCGGCACGGTCACCGCAAGGCCGAGCCCCTTGCCCTCGGCCAGCGGGCGGAACCGCTCGGCCGCGTCGTGGACGACGGGCGCGAGGTCGTAGTCCTGTTCGTTCAATTCAAATTTGCCGGACTCGAGCTTGGCGACGTCGAGCAGGTCGCTGACGAGCTCGAGCATGCCGGTAGCCTGCTCGCGGATGCCGGAGAGGGTCTTGGCCCGCTGGTTCAGAATGTCGGGCGCCGGGTGCTGCCCCGGGTCTTTCTCGAGCGCCTCGGCCGACCAGCGGATGGCCGTCAGCGGCGCGCGGAGCTCGTGGACCATCATGGCGGTGAAGTCGTTCCGCACCCGCTCGAGCTGCTTCTCGGTCGTGGTGTCGTGGAAGACGACCGAGGCGCCGGTGGTGCCGCCTTCGGCGTCCTTGACCGGGGTCACGGTGACCTCGAGGATTCTATTTTTTACCTCAACGCCGGGCACGCGGATGGGTTCGTTGCGCGTTAAAGCCTCGTCGACCTTCGTGCGGAGGTCGAGCTTGCCGCCGAGCGCGTCGGCAACGTCGAAGGCGGTGACCGTGCCGTCGCCGGAGAGGCCGAGGTTCGTTTTGAGCGCGGGGTTTGCGGTGGTAATCTGGTAGGCGCGGTCGACCTCCATGTAACCGTCGGCGAGGGAGCGGATGGCGGCCGCGAGCTTGCCACGCTCGCTGTCGAGAACGGTTTTCAGCTTCGTCGCGGCCTGCGCCGCCTGGTTCGTTATGGTGTAGACAATGCCGGCCTCGGCTTCGCCGTACTGCCCGGCGACCGCGGAGGCGACCGAGATGACGCCGACGAACCGGCCCGCGACCGTCACGGGAACGTTGAAGTACGAGCGGACCGCGCTGTCGAGGTTATCGTCGAGCACGGTGCCGGAGATGCGTTCGTCGAGTCGGCCGGGAACGTCGGCGCCGCTGAAGGCCGACCAGGAGGCGAGCACCCGCTCGCGGGTCTGCTGGAGGAAGAGGTGGTTGACCGAGTTCTCGACGCGCACCTTCAGAACCGGCGGACCGGCTTCGGGTACCACGAGGTCCGAAACGACGTCGAACGGCAGGAGGTTGCCGAGCGATGAGGTGATAATTTCCACCACGTGGTCCGCGTCGAGCGCATAGCCGATGCGTTCGGCAATTTCGTTCAGGACCTTGGCCTGGTACACTTTTTGCGCCAGTTCGCGCGAGCGCTCGGCTTCGCGCGTCAGGAACTTCCGCTCGCGGAGCGACGACAGAACGTACCCGGACACCACGACCGCGAGCATGATGAAGTCTATGAGGAGGAGGATGTTGATAATCACCGCATCTCCTCCGCTAGCCGAGCCGCACGCCGGGGTGGCCGGCGAGCGTCCGCGTTACGAGCTCGTTCGTGGCGTGCGGCGAGAGCTGGGCGAACTCATTCACGAGCGCGCCGAGCACGAGCGGCGGGTCGCCGGAAAGCTTCACCACGGCACCGTCGGTGGCCACGATTAAACCGGCGACCTTGCGGGCCTTGCTGAGCGCAATGCTCGGACCGTACGCGGCCATGAGGGCGCGCAGCACGTCTGAAATGGCTGCTCTGTAGTCTTCGGGCACTTTTGTTTCGAACGGCTTTCGCTTAATTTACTGTACAACAAAATACCCCGGTTTGCCAAACCGGGGCTCGCGCATTTTTTGTTCACTAGCCGCCGAGGGCGGCGGTGCGGCGCACGCCCCAGTCGGCGAGGCGGCCGAAACCGGCCGACTCGTGGAAGGCGCCGCTGCCAGCGAGCTGCTCGGGCCGGCCAATGGCGCCGCTGCCCCACCGCTCGCGGACTTCGGCGAGCGCCTCGGTCAGGCGGAGCGACATTGGAATGGGGCTCCGCTCGGGCTTGCTGAACAGGTCGAGCTGCTGGACGGGTTCGCCGAGCTCGGAAACGCTCACGCCGATCTGAATAATGCGCGGGAAGCGCGCCGCGGGCGCGGCAATCTTCCACGCGCCGAGAAAAATGTCGCGGCCGTCGACCGCGGGCGCGGGCAGCCGCGCGTGGTTGTAGCAGCGGAAACCCTCGGAGCCGCGGATGTAGACGTGAACGCGTGAGGCGGCGAGGCCGTGGCGGTAGAGGCGCCGCGCCACCATGTCCGAGAGGTGGTAGAGCACGGGGCGCAGGAACCGGGGCGCGCGGTAGGCGCGCTCGAGCGTGTACTGGTGGCCAATTGACTTGGGACGCTCGGGACCGTGGCTGAACGGCCGACTGCCGCCCGCGTCCTCGAGTTGCCCGAGCGACCAAACCTGGTAGCCCGGCATGCCCCACGCGGCCACGAGGCGGCTCTTCGGGTAGCGGCGGAGATCCTGAAGCGAACGGATGCCCAAGGTCGCGAGGCGGCGGGCGCTGCGGTTCGCAATGCCGGGAATGTCGGTGAGTGCAATCTGCCCGTACAGCCACTCGCGCTTTTCCGGCGGCGCCACGGTCAGGCCGTTCGGCTTCTCGAGCTCGCTCGCGACTTTGGCCGCGACCTTGCTCCACGAAAGGCCAATGGAGCACAGAAACCAGTCCCCGACCTCGCGCGGCATGCGGCCCTTAATTTCGCGCGCAATGCGCTCGGCTTCAACCCACGGGTCGCCGGCGCCGCGAGCCGTGGACGATGACGCGGCCGAAAGGTCGCAGAACAGTTCGTCGATGCTGTAGAGCTCGACGGAGTTCGAGTAGTCGCGCACGAGCTTCAAGAGGCGTTCGGTGTAAAAGCGGTAGCGCTGGAACGCGGTGGGTACGAGCGCGATGCCCGGACACATTGCCCGCGCCTCCCGCACGGGCGTCACGCTTTTAATCCCGAGCCTTTTGGCCTCGATGCTCGCGGCAATGATAATGCCGCCCAGGTGCTCGCAGACCCCGACCGGCCGGCCCCGAAGCTCCGGGTCGTCCTGCTGGGCGACCGAGGCGAAGTAGCTGTTCATGTCGAGGTGCATAATGACCGGAGTTGACATAAAATCGTTTTTTTAGTACAGTATTTCGATCTGCTTTCGGGCGGATAATTCCAAAAATATGAAAGGGGGTAACGCCATGGGACAAAAACGTCGTCGTGGTAACGCCTCAGTAGCAAACAGGTTTCCGGAAGGAGCTGGCTTGTTCGCAACCTTCTCCGGGCTCGTCGCGAGCAAATGTTGGTCCGCCCTTGGGGGACACGTTTCGCCGGAAGAAGCGGCGGCGCTCGTGAAGCAACCGAGCCTCATCATCGATGGCCTTCGCAAAGGCTTCGCCAAAGGTCAGGTCGGCTGTAGCATGGAGGAAGCGGAAAAGGCTATCGGAAAAGGAAACTACTTCTTCAGCGGACCGATCTTCCTCCACAGCTCCTTCCACAGCCACCCAAACAGCGTCGTGCTCGGAAGGAACCACCAGGAGCCGGAACTGCTCTGCCGGTGGCTTAGGTTCGTGCCGTGGAGCCCGGCGAAGCTCCGAGGCGTCCGGGAAACGCACGCACTCATCGCCGTGCCGACGTACTCAATCCGCTGGCTCGCCTACATATACCCCGACGTTCTCCCGGGTGTGGGGCAAGCCGTGGTAAGCGACGAAGACCTCGACCGGTACGGAGTGCTGCCGCAGTGGTGGCTCGTACGGAAAGCTCCGATACCGGCATCTATGGGAAAAACCTACGGCCAACAAGAAAAGCTGGTTCCCGCGGGAGAGCAGCAGATCGGGGTGCGCGAGCTCACCTGGATGATCAAGGAGGTGCAGCGGGGCTGGCACGGCAGTGAGGCCAAGGACACCCTCACGCTCGACACGACCGAGGTCCGCTGCCCGGACCAAAGCGCGACCTTACGGGGCAGCAACGAAAAGCTCCGGGTAACGGTGCGCCGCGAACGCTCGGGCGGGGCGATACGTTTCTCCTACCTTGGAGACGACGAGACCCGGCCCCACGTCGGCCTGCTCACGGCCATGCAGCCGGAGTTCCCACACCCCATGGACAGCTACCGCTAAGCCTGCTTGAAAGGCTCACGCGAACCACTCTGCAGCTCGGACGCACCACGCGTCCGAGCTGCTTCATTTTTAACGAGCTACTTTAAAGGTATACGTTCGTTCACCTTTTGTCAAAATAAAAACACTTTTATGCCGAGGCTCTCGATACAACTGTTTGCATTTGCTTCCCACACGGGCATACTGTACCCATATGTTTACGGAAGAATTATCTTTTGAGCACGCTGGCATACTTCATCCCGCCATTCGGCTCTCTGGGAACGGACCGAAAAACCCGGTCCTCTACGTGCACGGCGCCGGAACGGGTAGTAAGGAACGGATTCTCGCCATAGCACCGGAACTCACCGAGGGCGGCCTGTCGATTATCAGCTTCGACCAGAGCGGTGCGGGCGGAAATGCAGAACAGCTTGCGGGGTCGAGCCTCGAACGTAGGACGAACGAGGCGATTGCAGCGGCAGCCGCTTTCATGCCCAAAGAACCATTCACCGTTATCGGCTCCAGCATGGGCGCGTACGTTGCGCTCAAGCTCCTCGACCGGTTCCCAATCAAGAGCCTTGTTCTCATGTACCCGGCGGTTTACTCGCGCCGCGCGTTCAGTGTTCCGTTCGGTAATGGATTCCGAGAAATCATCCGGGAACCGAATAGCTGGCAGAATACCGATGTGCTCGAGCCGCTGAGAGCGTTTACCGGCAAATTGTTGATTGCGATCGGGGAAAAAGATGAAAAGATCCCGGCGGGCGTGGTCGAATTGCTCGAATCGAATGCCCCAAAAGCTTCCCTACAGGAAACTGTTTGGGTGCCAGAAGCCCCGCACCAGCTCATGGAGTGGCTCAGGGAGCACGGTGCTGTGCGAAAATCGCTTACTCGAAAAATAATCGAATATGCGAGCTGAACCTAAACGGTAGCCTTGCACGGCCTCTCGATCTCAAATGAAAAGCAACGTGGCGTCGGATTTATTCCGACGCCACGTTTTCTATAGAAAGGAAAAACTATGCTTTTCCTTTCGTGGTTAGTGGTGGTGCTTGGCCGCGAGCTCTTGTCGGCGTAAAATGTGCTTCTTTTTGTGGAGGAAGAGGACGCAGACCCAGAGTACCAGGTACGAGAGCCAAACCTGCCAAATGAAGATGGATAGCTTGCCGACGACCAGCGAAACGAAGATGAAATCTAGGAAGAGCGAAAACGCAACCCACAGAAAACCGACGATCACGGCCTCTATGTAGGTAATGTACTCGAACCGCCGAACGCACACGGCAACAGAGACCGCGAACACGGCCGCGGCAATGAGCTGCCCCGGCCACGGGCTGTCGACCAGGTAGCTCAGGTAGGCGAGCTTGACGGCGGTGGTCAGCAGCCAGGCGAGCAACCCCAGAAAAAGTATGCGGACGGGGGTGAACACGGCTACCTGGATTTGCGAACCTCGGCTCCCCCCTCGCGCCGCGCCGCGCGGACGACCGGTTTCTTGACGGGGCGGGGAACCCTTGGTTTCAAAGCAACGGCTTCCGGTTTCAAAACGGCTGTTTCCATTACGGTGGCGAGGCCGGTAACCTGGTCGCGCACCCGGGGCAGTTCAGACACCGCGGTGCTGCGAATGGCCGAAAGGCTCAAACCCATGAGCGAGAGGTGACCGCCGCGCTCGTAGACGAGGTCGAACCAGCCGAGGCCGAGCCAGACCCCGTACCAGGCCCCGGCGAGCATGCTGCAGGCGAGGGTAAACTTGTCGAGCGCCAGGAGCGTGAGCTGCCCCGAAACCGGCCAGCTCGCCGCGTCGTACGCCGCCGCGGCGTAGAGGATGGAAAAAATAGCTCGGTGGATGAGCGTGAACAGGAGCGCGCCGAGGAGCACGCAGACAAAAATGTACGCTGATTTGAACCCGATCGATTTCACTTTGGTTTCGGTTTCGTTTCGCACCTTCTCTCCCGGGAGCACGGTTCTATTGTAGCACACGCCCACCGTCCGCCGGCCGGTTCCCTAGCGGCTCGAGAGGATGCTCTTCTTGTAGCTCTCGAGGTTGTCGAGCGCCGTGCCGGTGCCCTTAGCCACGCACAGGAGCGGGTCTTCGGCCACGTAGCACGGTACGCCGAGCGCCTGGCTCACGAACCGGTCGAGGTTCCTAAGCAGGCTCGTGCCGCCGGTCATGACCATGCCCTTGTCCATAATGTCGGCCGCGAGCTCGGGCGGCGTGTCCTGGAGGACCGCCTTGACCGCGCGGACGATGTCGCGGAGCTCGTCTTGAATGGCGTCGACGACCTCGTTCGTGGTCACCGTCACGGTCTTCGGCAGGCCGGTAACCATGTCGCGGCCCTTGACCTCGGCGGCCTCTTCTTCGCCGACCCGGAGCGCGGAGCCGATGCTGACCTTGACCTCTTCGGCGGTGCGGTCGCCAATGGCCAGGCCGTGGCGCTTGCGCACGTACTCGGCAATGGCCGCGTCTATTTTGTTGCCGGCCACGCGCACCGAGGTAGAGTTCACAATGCCGCCGAGCGCGAGCACCGCGACGTCGGTCGTGCCGCCGCCGATGTCTATGACGAGGTTGCCCGAGGCCGAGCCAATGGGAATGCCCGCGCCAATGGCCGCGGCCACGGTTTCTTTTATGACGTAGGCGGCTTTCGCCCCCGCAGCCTGGGTCGCGTCCATGACCGCGCGGCGCTCGGTGGAGGTTATGCCGCCGGGCACCGAAACCATGACCTCGGGCCGGAAGAAGCGCACGGTTCCGAGCGCGCGGTTGATGAAGTACCGGAGCATGGCTTCGGTGACGCGGTAGTCGGCGATCACGCCGTCCCGCATGGGGCGGTGGGCCACGATGGTTTCCGGCGTGCGGCCGAGCATCTCTTTGGCTTCGGCCCCCACGGCCAGGACGCGGTTCTCCTCGAGCGAGACCGCCACCACCGTGGGCTCGTTGATGACGATACCCTTTTTCGGGAGGAAGACGAGGGTGTTCGCCGTGCCGAGGTCTATACCAACTTTTGTCTCAAACATGAGCGGATTTACAGCAGAGCCCGTTAAGTATACCAGGGTCTACCCTACCCGAAAAGACGGGCGGGCGGTAGAATAGGTCTTGGAAAACTCACCCACCGAATGAACAAACGCATCCGCTACGGCATCATTGCCGCCGGCTTCATTTTCTTCTGCGTCGCGGCTCCCCTCCTTATACTCTACGTGCGCGGCCTCTCGTACGACGGGGCAACCGGACAGCTCATCTCGACCGGAATTATCGCCGTCCGGGTCAGCCCGGCCGACGCTGCGGTCTGGATCAACGGCGTAGAGCGGCGGACGAGCCAGGGCGACGTGCGGTTCGTGGCGCCGGGCGAGTACGACATTGAGGTAAAGAAAGACGGCTACCGGCCGTGGCACAAGCGGCTCGCCGTCTCGGCCGAGCACGTCACCTGGGCCAACCCCGTGCCGCTCGAGCTCCAGCTCGTGCGCGAAACGGCCGAACCGCAGCTCGTCCACAGCGGCGCGCGCGCGGCGGCGCTCCTGCCGGACGGTACCGTAGCCGCGCTCGCCACCGGCAGCGTGACTTTCATTGAACCCGAGAACCCGGACCGCAGCGAAACGGTTCCCCTCGCCGAGCCCGGCAACCGGATTGCCCCGCTCGGCAGCGGGGCGCTCGTTTCGAGCAACGGACGTCCGTCGGCGGTGGTAGCGCCCGGGCAACCCGCCGTGAACCTTTCGGCCGTTTTCAAGGGCAGCGGCAGCGTGTTTACGGGTTCGGGCGGACGGCTCTACGGCGTTTCCGCCAGCAGCCTCTGGAGCATAACGGCCAGCGGCACCCCCTCCCTGCTCGTGCCGGGCGTAGATGCCGCCGCCGCAACCGCCGGCACGCTCTACTACGTTCGGGCGAGCGGCACGAGCCGCGTGCTCGCCGTGCTCCCGGAAACCGGCGGCACCGAGCAGGTCCTCGCTACGAGCGTGCCGCCCGGCGAACTCACGGTCACCGTGAGCCCCCGCCGCCAGGTCTTCCTCGGGGCTGGCGGCGCGCTCCACCGGGTGGGGTCCGACCTCGAGCGCCTCGCCGTGGGGGTAACCGACCTGCGCCTGAGTGCCGCCGGGGGGTTCCTGACCTACGTCCACGGCGGCGAGGTCAGCCTGCTCGACCTTGAGACCGGCGCTCCGCAGCTCGTAACGCGAACAACCGAACCGCTCGGCGGCGCCGCGGCGAGCGAGCAGCTCCGCTACACCGTGGTGGTCCGGGGCGGCTCGGTGGTCGCCGTCGAGCTCGACCCGCGCAACGAACAGAACGAGTACGTGCTCTACCGCGGCGGCAAGCCCGAACTGCTCGGGCTCTCGAAGAACGGGCGCGACGCCTTCGTCCTCGACGGCGGCAACGTTTACCGGCTGAACGTTCGCTAGAAAAAAACAAAACGCCCCCCGCGATTGCGGGGGGCGTTTCTTGCGGCTACGATTTTCCGAGCGCGGCGTCGATGGCCCGGTTCACGAGCTCGTCGGCGGCGCTGTTTTCCTCGCGCCGCACGTGGCTGAAGCTGACCGAGTCGAACCGGGAGGCAAGGCGCCCGACCTCGGCGGCGAGGGCCTTGAGCTTTGGGTCCTTAATACGGTAGACGCCGGTGAGCTGGCGGACGATGAGCTCGGAGTCCATGCGCACCGCTACGCGGGCCGCGCCGAGCTCTGCCGCCAGCTCGAGGCCGCGGACGAGCGCCCGGTACTCGGCGACGTTGTTCGTGCCCTCGCCAATGTACCCGCCGAACGTTTTTATGACGGCGCCGGCTTCGTCCGTAATCACGCAGCCAATGCCGGCGGGCCCGGGGTTGCCGCGCGCGCCGCCGTCGGTGTTGAGGGTTACGTTCGCTCTGGCCATGGCGCTAGGAGGGTAAGCCTAAATCTGCGGCCGCGGGCTTCAAAAACTCAATGACGTTAGCGTAGTGCTCGGGGGCCGGCAGAAGCATTTCGGTAACGCCCAAGGCCACGTCGTCGCGCGAAACGCCGGCGGCAAACTTTTTGTCTTTCAATTTTTTCTGGACCGACTCGGGGGTCAGCGAGGCCAGGCCGTCCGGCCGCATGCGGGCGCAGGCCACGGTGAAACCGGCGAGCTCGTCGCAGGCGAACAGCACCCGCGCCAGGTCAGAGTCGCGCGGTACGCCGCTGTAGAGCGCGTGACCCAAAATAGCCCGGCAGATTTCCTCGGGGTAGCCGAGGCTGCGCAGGTGCTTCACGCCCTCG
This sequence comes from uncultured Candidatus Saccharibacteria bacterium, assembly GCA_964561365.1. Lineage (GTDB taxonomy): Bacteria > Patescibacteriota > Doudnabacteria > UBA920 > UBA920 > CAZLPF01. The sequence continues at coordinate 20,264 of CAZLPF010000013.1, forward strand.
AACGGGTGGCCGGTTTGCTCCGGCTCGAGCGCGTAGCTCGGGTGGCGCTCGTAGTCGAAGTCGTGGAGCAGTCCGGTAACGCCCCAGAGCTCAACGTCGCCGCCGTAGCGCGGCGCGTAGCCGCGCACCGCGGCTTCGACGGCGAGGCAGTGCTTGCGTAATGATTCTGACTGAACCCACTCACAGAGCAGGTTGTAGGCGTCGCCCCGGGTTGCATTCATATCGCTCGTGCCTCTCGTACGTCGTTAATTTTAAGCTTCGGCTTCAACGAGCCCTGCCAGGAGTCGAGGGTAAGCTCGCAGGCGAAGTCGAGCAGCGCGCCCGGTTCGTAGAGCGGCCGGAGGTACTGCGGCACCGAAAAGTGGATGGCGGAAACCGACGCGCCGCCGAAGTCGAGCATCACCTGGAGGTGCTGCTGCTGGCTGCCGACGGGGCGGATTGAAGCAACGCGGGCAAGCGGCAACAGGAACAGGGGCCGCGGGTTGCCGGCGCCGTGCGGCTCGAGCCGGGCAAGCTCGCCGGCTACCGCTGCGGTAATATCGCCCGGGGCGAGGACGGCCTCGAGCTCGAGGCCGGGCTCTTCTTCAAGCTCGTGGGACTTGGTCTCGGCGTAGACCAGAACCTCGGCATAGAATTGCTCGAAACGGTCGGTCAGGAGCGTTAACCCCGCGGCCTGCTTGTGCCCGCCGAAGCGGGTCAGGTGGGAGGCCGCGAACGAGAGCGCCTCCACGACGTTGAAACTCCCGACGCTGCGGGCCGAACCGACCGACTCGGCTTCGCCGCGCTCGAAGACCACGACGGGTTTTTTGTACTCGTCGGCCAGCTTTCCCGCAACGAGGCCGACCACCCCGCGCGGCCAGCCCTCGCCCATGACCATGAGGATGCGGCGGCCTGCGAGCTGTGCGGCTCGCTCGCGGGCTTCGGACAGAACCCGCGCCGTCAGCTCGCGCCTCCGGTCGTTGACCGATTCGAGCCCGCTCGCGAGCTCTGCGGCAGTGGCCGGGTCGTCGGTCAGGAGCAGGTCGAGAGCCTTGTCCGCGTGCTCGAGCCGCCCGGCGGCGTTGAGGCGCGGGGCGACGACGAAGCCAATGGTGTAGGCGTCGGGCGGGCGCTCGGCCGGATCCGAGCCCGCGCGCTGGAGCAGGGCGCGGAGCCCCACCCAGCGCGTTTTTTTCATGACGGCGAGGCCGAAGCGGACGATGCTCCGGTTCTCGCCCGTGAGCTCATGGCAGTCGGCGACGGTACCAATGCTCGCGAGGTCAATGAGCCACTTCTCGTAGCCCGGGGTGTGCGTCTCGCCGAACGTAGCGCGGCGCTCGGCGACCCGTTCGGCGTCCGAGAGCAGCGCCTGGGCGAGCTTGTAGGCCACGCCCGAGCCGGTGAGCTGGTCGTTCGGGTAGGTTTCACCGGGGACCTTGGGGTTCAGGAGCGCGGTGCACGCCGGCAGCTCGCCGACCTGTTCGTGGTGGTCGGTAACGATGAGATCAACCGCCAGATCTTTCAGCCGCGCGGCCACCTCGCGGGAGTTCGTACCGCAGTCTACCGTGACGATGAGCGTGGCGCCGCCGGCCGCAATCTGTTCGGCGGCCGGAATGTTGAGGCCGTAGCCCTCGCCGAAACGGTCGGGAATGTAGGTAGTGGCGGCCAGGCCGAGGTAGCGCAGGGCGCGGACGAGCACGGCCGCGGCCGAGACCGCGTCTGCGTCGTAGTCGCCAAAAATGCAGACGCGCTCGCCGCTCAGAACGGCGCGCCACAGCCGCTCGACGGCCTCGGGCATCTGCCGGAAGCGGTAGGGGTCGTGGAGCTGGCCGTAGCTCGGCTCGAGGAAGGCGCGGGCTTCTGCGCCGCTGCGAACCCCGCGGCGGTGCAGCAGGCGCGCGAGCAGGTCGCTGCCCTGCTCGAGCGGGGCAATGTCTGCCGCGGCGACCTCAGGCTGTAGTATCCAGCGCTTCATGCTCAAATGGCGCTAAAAATGAAAAAAGTTCCCGAAGCTCTATTCTATACCGGCGGTAACCCGAGCCGTTAGCCCTGCGGCGTCCCGAGCAGCGTGGGCAGGAGGCTGACGCCGGTCATTTCCCCCGGGACCGGCAGGCCGAGGAGATCGAGCACCGTGGGGGCCACGTCGCAGACTACGCCGGAGGGGGTGAGGGCGGAGAGCGACTGGTAGCCTTGGCCCGTGGGCACCGGCCGCTCGAGGCCGACTCCGACGAGCAAGAACGGCACCGGGTTCGTGGTGTGGTCCTTGTCGACCTCGCCGGTCGTCTGGTTGATCATCTGCTCGCAGTTGCCGTGGTCGGCGGTAACGAGGAGCGCGGCGCCGGCTTTCAGGACGGCCTCGGCAATCTGGCCGACCTGGCTGTCGAGGCACTCCACGGCCTGGACCGCGGCCGCGAGGCTGCCGGTGTGGCCGACCATGTCGCCGTTGGCGTAGTTCGCCACAAAGAGGTTGGTGCTGCCGTCCCCGAGCTTCGCCACGAGCTGAGCGGTCAGCTGGGCTGCCGACATTTCGGGGCGGTCCAGGTAGTTTTTGCTGTTGTTCTCCGGGCTCGCGACAATGGCGCGCTCCTCGCCGGGGAACGGCTCGGTTCGGCCGCAGTTGAAGAACGCGGTTACGTGCGCGTACTTTTCGGTCTCAGCCGTGTGGTACTGCTTGAGCTTGGCTGCCGAGACAATCTCCCCGAGGCAGTGCTTCAAATCCACGGGGGGGAAAGCCGCGGTCACGGGGAGCCCGGGCAGGTACTCGGTCATGGTGACGATGGTCAGGTCCTTCGGGACCTCGGCGCGGAAAGCTTCGGGCACCGCGGTCGGCGCGGCGAAGGCCTGGCTCAGTTGCACCATGCGGTCGGAGCGGAAGTTGAAAAAAATAACGCTGTCGCCGGGCTTCATGGTTCCGACGGGCTCCCGAGGCGGTTTCGTCATGACCGAGGGCGGAATCATTTCGTCAAAAACGTTCTTGGCGTAGGCCGCGCGTACGCAGTCCTCGCCGCTGCCGAACCGTTCACCCTCGCCGCTGACCATGGCCCGTACCGTGGCCTGGGTCTGGTTCCAGTGGCCGCCGCGGTCCATGGCGTAGAAGCGGCCGGTGACCGTGGCGAGCTCGCCCACGCCGCTGCGCTTTATACGCTCCTGGAGCTGGCCGAGCGTGGTGAGTGCCACCTTTTCGTCGGTATCACGGCCGTCGGTGAACATGTGGACGTAAACCCTGGTCTGCTTCTCTTCGGCGCAGAGCCCGAGCAGGGCGTAGAGGTGCTCATCTAAGCTGTGCACGCCCCCCGGGCTGACCATGCCCACGAGGTGGACGGCGCTCCCCCGCTCTTTCGCGGCCTTAACCGCGCCGAGTAGCGCGGGGTTCTTGAAAAACTCGCCGGTCTCAATGCTCCCCGTGATGCGCGGGAGGTCTTGGCCTACGATTCGGCCGGCGCCAATGTTCAGGTGGCCGACCTCGGAGTTGCCCATCTCGCCCCACGGCAAGCCCACGAGCGGACCGGATGCCTGAATGGTTGCGGCCGGGTAGCGGGAGACGAGCCGGTCGAAGTTCGGGGTCTTGGCGAGCGAAATGGCGTTGCCCTTGCCGGACGTGGCAACGCCGAAGCCGTCGAGGATGACGAGGCAGACCTGCTTGAACGTTTTTTTATTTCGCAATGGTTGCGCCTTTGAGCTCTTCACAAATCTCGAGGAGCCGGTTGTACTTCGCCAAACGTTCGCCGCGGCACGGCGCGCCGGCTTTCAGGTAGTTGGCGCCCACGCCGACCGCGAGGTCGGCAATGAACCGGTCGGTCGTCTCGCCGCTGCGGTGCGAGACCACGACTTTGTAGCCCGCGTCCTGGGCGAGGCGGACGGCCTCGAGGGTCTCGGACACGGTACCGATCTGGTTCGGCTTAATGAGCACGGTGTTGGCAATGCGCTGCTGGATGCCGCTCCGAATGCGCGCGGGGTTGGTAACGAACAAATCGTCGCCCACAACGGCGCAGCGGCTGCCGAGCGCCTGGGTCAGGAGCTTCCAGCCCAGGAAGTCGTCCTCGGCGAGCGGGTCTTCTATGACCGCGAGGCGGAAGCGCTCCTGCCACTGCTGGTAGAGCCGCGCCGCGGTTGTGGCCGTGTACGTTTTCTTCGAGGCCTTCAGGTTGTAGGTTTTCGTTTTCGCGTCGTAGAATTCGCTGCTCGCGGCGTCTATGCCGAAGGCGAAGTCGCGGCCAACCTTGTAGCCCGCGTCCTTCACCGCCTGCTCCAGGAGGTCGAAGGCCGCCTCGTTCGACTTGAGCTTCGGGGCAAAGCCGCCCTCGTCGCCGACCGACGCGGTCATACCGAAACCAATGAGCTTCTTGCGGAGCACGCGGTAGACGTCGGCCGCCTCGCGGAGCCGGTCGGGGAAAGCCCCCCCAAGCGGCACGAGCATGAACTCTTGGATGTCGAGGCCCGAGTCGGCGTGGACCCCGCCGTTGATGACGTTGAACAGCGGCGCGGGAATGCTCGGGGCGCGGCCGTGGAGCGCGGCGATCCGTTCGTAGAGCGGAACGTTTTCAAGGTAGGCCGAGAGGCGGCAGGCCGCGAGCGAAACGCCCAAAATGGCGTTGGCCCCGAGCTTGCGCTTATCGGCGGTGCCGTCGAGCCCCCGCATGGCCTCGTCGATAGCCTCCTGCTTGCGCGCGTCCAAGCCTACGACGACCTTGGCTATTTTCTCGGTGACATTCTTGCAGGCTTTCAGGACCCCGAGGCCGCCGTAACGCTTGCCGCCGTCGCGGAGCTCGTGGGCTTCGTAGCTGCCGGTAGAGGCGCCAGAGGGCACCGAGGCCCGGGCGAAGACCTTCCCGGCCCAGGCCGTGACCTGCACGGTGGGGTTGCCCCGGCTGTCGAGGATCTCTAAAGCTTCAAGTTTGGTGATTTTTCTTTCAGCCATGCGGAAAATCTTTCCCAAGCATTATAGCAAAAAGCCCCCGAATTGGCCTAATACCAGCCCGGGGGTTCGCCGCATTTTATACTCCGGCCCTACCGTTCGAGCGCCTGGATGCCCGGTAAGGTTTTGCCGGCTAAAAATTCGATCATGGATCCCCCGCCCGTTGAGACGTGGTCGTAGTGTTCGGCCTGGTGCGCCCCGCGAATGGCGTCTACGGTCTCCCCGCCCCCGGCCACGACGTAGGCCGTTCGCTTGCCAATGCCGCCGAGGACTTTCGCAATGGCCGAGGTCCCGGTGTCGAACGGTTTCTTTTCGAACAGCCCCAAGGGTCCGTTCCAGACCACGGTCTTGCTCGCCTTCAAAATCTGCGCGTACTCGAGGATGGTCTTCGGCCCAACATCCAAAATTTGCTCGTTCGGCCGCACCTCGTGCGGCAGGCAAACGCGGTACGAGCCGGGCTGGCCGCCCTCGTCCGCTACGGCTACGTCCTTCGGCAGGAGAATCTTTGAACGGTACGTCTTCATGACCGCGAAGGCCTCGCCGGTGGCGTCGCGCTCCACTTTAGAAATGCCGGTGTCGGTCCCGAGCGCGAGGAAGAACAGGTTCGCGAGCCCGCCGCCGAGCAAAACGTGATCCGCTCGGGGGGCGAGGTTGTGGATGGTCTCGACCTTGTCGGAAATTTTCATGCCGCCGAGCAGGACCGAGAACGGCCGGGTGTGGCGCGTGAGAACCGCGCCGAGGTAGCGGACCTCGCGCTCGAGCAGCGGTCCGCCGTAGCTCGGCAGGAGCTGCGCCACCTCGGTTACCGAGGCTGACGGGTGGTGGGAGACCGAGAAGGCGTCGTTCACGTACGCGTCGGCCAGGCCCGCGAGCCGGTCGGCGAACGCATCGACGTCGTGTTCTTCGGCCCGGTAGAAGCGGATGTTCTCGAGCAACACGACCGAACCTTTCGGTAAGCCTTTGAGGTGGTCCCGGGCCGCGTCGTCTTCGAGGCTGCCGGTGTAGAACGCGAGCGTGGGAACCGGGTAGGTTGGCGGGGCAGCTGCCGTTTCAACGAACTTCAGGTCGAGCAGCTCGGCGAGCCGAACGCCCACGGGCCGGAGCGAAAGCTCCGGATCGGGCTTCCCGTCGGGGCGGCCGAGGTGCGCGCAAATAATGACGCTGCAGCCGTCTTTGACGAGCATCTGCACCGTCGGTACGCTCGCGCGGATGCGGAAATCGTCAAGGAGCGTGCCGTGCTCCACGGGTTCGTTCAAGTCGAGCCGCACGAGCACCGCGGCTCCCGAAAGGGTCCCAGGTTTTAACCAGCGTACCGCCACGGGCGTAACTTAAATAGAACGACCCACGAGAATAACTTCTTCCACGAGCCGGTTTGAGTAGCCGAACTCGTTGTCGTACCAGGCAATGACCTTCAGCAGGGTCCCGCCCACGACCTGGGTGAGCTGGAGGTCGACGATTGCCGAGGCCGGGTTGCCGACGATGTCCGAAGACACGATCGCCTCGTTCGTAACCTCGAGAATGCCTTTGAAACGATCCTGTTTACTCGCCTCGGTGAACGCTCGGTTGACTTCGTCCTTGGTCGTTTCTTTCTTCACCACGATGCTGAAGTCAGACAGGCTGCCCACCGGCGTCGGCACGCGAATGGCGAGGCCGTCGAACCGGCCTTTCAGGTCCGGCAGGGCCTGGGTCGCGGAAATGGCCGCGCCGGTCGTGGTAGGAATAATGTTTTCGGCGGCGGCCCGCGCGCGCCGCAGGTCCGTGCTCTTGCCGCCTGGCGGCGGGCCGTCAACCAAATTCTGCTCGGCGGTGTAGCTGTGGATGGTCGTCATGAGCGCCTTGTCGATGCCGAAGGCTTCGTGGATGACGGCCATGACCGGCGTAATGCAGTTCGTGGTGCACGAGGCGTTGCTCACCACGGGCTGGCCGTGGTAGCCCTGGTCGTTGACGCCGAGCACTACGGTGGGCGTCTGCCCCTCGTCTTTGGCCGGCGCGGAAATAACGACGCGCTTAGCGCCCGCGGTAATGTGCGCGCCGGCCGACGCGCCGTCGGTAAAGCGGCCCGTCGATTCAATAACGACGTCGACCCCGAGCTTGCCCCAGGGGAGCTGGGCCGGATCTTTCTCGGTGTAGATGGGGTAGCTGACCGAGCCGATGCTGATGCTACTCTCGCCCGAACCGACCTCGCCGTCGAACCGGCCGTAGTTCGTGTCGTACTTGAGCAGGTGCGCGAGGACCTGCGGGCTCGTGAGGTCGTTGATGCCAACGACCTCGAGCTCGGGTCGGAGCAGTGCGAGCTTGAACGCTTGGCGGCCGATGCGCCCGAACCCGTTAATGCCGACTTTGATTTTTTTCATGGGCGAGTGATGAATCAACGTTGATTAATGTTGATGGGTACCGATGAATGCGAATCAATTAAAATACTAGGATTCTTTCTTGGCGACGAGCTTGGCGACGCGGTCCTTCGTGGCCTGGTCGGTAATGGCCGTCACGCGGTAGTTTCGCCCGGCTCCCCTGATCAGCGTTTCCAGCTGGTGGCGGGACAGCAGCCCGGCCTGCGGGCCGACCTGCTGGACCACGCTGCCGG